>CAZXVO010000053.1:5946-20312 GCA_964643835.1 uncultured Phenylobacterium sp.
CCGGCGCCCCTGGTGTTTACCCAAAAAAAAAAACACAATTAAAACCGGGGGGGGGGATTGGCCCCGGCCCGCGCCATAAGCCTAGAACGCGGCGGAGAACTCAACGCCGACGGTGCGCGGCGCGCCGAACGAGGACATCTCTTCCTGGAAGAAGGCGATGATGTTCGTGCGGTACAGCTCGTCGGTGATGTTCTTGCCCCACACCGAGACGCTCCAGTTCTTGTCCTCGGAGGTCAGGGTCAGGCGGGCGTCGAGCGTGCCATAGGCCTTTTCCCAGGTGGTGTTCTCAGGCGCCCACGGCATCTTGCCCTGCCAGCGATAGGAGATGCGGGCGCTGACCGCGTCTTCCCACAGGCCGGCGTCGGTGGTGACTTCGGCGCCGACCGCGGACTGATACTTCGGCGTCCGTTGCATCATGTGACCGGAGTTGTTCACGCCGGCGAACACGAAGGTGTCGTAGGTCGCGTCCACATAAGAGCCGCTGGCCCACGCCTTGAACCAGTCGTTCGGGGCGTACTGCAGGTCCGTCTCCAGGCCCTTGATCGTCGCGCCGGGGGCGTTGCTGATCACATTGCAGAGGCAGGAGGACAGGGTCTGCTGAACCTGCAGGTCCTTGTACTTCATATAGAACAGGGCCGAGTTCCAGCGCACGGTCCGGTCGAACAGCTCGGTCTTGTAGCCGATCTCGTAGTTGGTGACCGTTTCCGGGTTGTACGGCGTGCGGGCCGCGAACGCGTTGGAGGCGCTGTTCTGGAAGCCGCCGCCCTTGAAGCCAACGGAGATGGTGCCGTAGGCCATGGTGGTGTCGTTGGGCGTCCAGCGCAGGGTGGCCTGCGGCGTCAGCTTCTTCCAGTCTTCACTGTAGGGCGTGGCGAAGTTGGTGGTCAGCGGGGTCAGCGGCGCGGTGTCGGCCGGGTTCAGCCGGTCGCCTGTGGCCACGATGATGCCCTGTTGGAAGCCCCACTTCTTGTCCTTGGTGTAGCGGGCGCCGACCTCGAGCTTCAGGGTGTCGGTCATCTTCCAGCCCAGTTGGGCGAAGATGGCCATGTCGCGGTTGTGGCCCTGGTCGTTCCAGTGGGATTCGCCCGACAGGGTCGGCAGGACGGTCGATTCACCCCAGTAGCGGTTGTACTGGTGGACCTTGCTCTTCTGGTAGTAGGCGCCCACGATCCAGTCGATCGCGCTGTCGGTGTTGGTCGAGGCCAAGCGCAGTTCCTGGGAGACCTGTTCCACTTCCTCGTTGAAGTTCACCGGCTCGGCGAACAGCAGCGGACCGGCGACATTGTAGCCGTTTGCCGGGCCGAGGCCCGTCTGATCGTACAGGGTGAAGGACTGGTTGTTCCGGTAGCCGGTGATGCTGGACAGCCGGATGCCCTCGGCGATGTCCTTCTCGACCTTGCCGATGACATTGTAGGTCTCGTGCCGGGCGCCCTGCGGCGTCGGCGCGATGTCACCCTTAAACAGCGGCCAGATCGGCAGGCTCTCGCGGACGTCCAGGTGGCCGCGCTTGGCGGCGATCAGGGCGCGCGTGGTGGACCACGGCGTGAAGCTGGCCGGCAGGGTGGTGCTCTTCAGACCGACGCGGTTCACGCCGTCATTGCTGTCCTTGGAGTAGTCGACGATCAGGTCGGCCGTCAGGTCGCTGCCTTGCGGGCGGTACGACAGGTAGAGGCGGCCCTGGAGCGAATCCAGGTTCTCGACCTCGGTGTTGTGCAGGATGTCCTTGGCGTAGCCGCCGCGGTTGATGGTCTGGAAGGCGAAGCGGGCGTTCAGGCTGTCGGTGATCGCGCCGTTCAGGAAGCCTTGGGTCTGACGCAGGTCGTAGTTGCCCAGCGTGACCGTGACCTTGCCGGAGCGTTCCGAGGTCGGGCTGTTGGAGATAATGTTGACCGCGCCGCCGGCGACGTTCTTGCCGAGCAGCACGCCCTGCGGGCCGCGAACCACTTCCACCCGGGCGACGTCATAGAAGGCCGAGTTCAGGTTGCCCGAGCGCGCCACGAACACGTCGTCGACGAAGGTCGAGACCGACTGGTCGGCGGTGGGTGAGCTGAGGCGGGTGTTCACGACGCCGCGGATGTTGATCTCGTTGGACTGGGGCGAGTTCGCCGTGAACGAGATGCCCGTCATGTTGTGGGCAAGGTCTTCAAGGCTGAGAACCCGATCCTTCTGCAGGCTCGCGCCGGTGACGGCGGTGATGGCCAAAGGCGCCTGCTGGACGTTCTCTTCCCGCTTCTGGGCGGTGACGACCAGCTCTTCGAGTTGGGTGCCGCCCGCGGCGGCCATGGCCGGCAGGGCGAGGGTCATGCCCGCGAGCAGGGCGATGACGGAAGTGGTGTGCTGAAGCTTCAAGTTGGTTTCCCCCTTTGGGTCGCCGTTCCGCGTCGGCTGGCCCGTCGTTGTGCGTCCGCGACGGCGGACGATCTGCGGCAGTTCAAAAAGGGGGTTAACGGTTGTCGGAGCAGGACTTGCATAAGGCCACTTGCCCAAAATGCGGCTCCGACAGGTCGGCGCGCAGCTCGCAAGCCAGATGGCCTCCGGGCGACAGCTTCCCCCCTTGGGTATTCTTTCTTCTATTCCTCCCAGCTTAGGTCAGGTTTTTTAGTCTCGTCAAGCAAGTCACCCCTGCCGTAAGCTCCCGGTCCGGTGCGGCGGGCGCAGCCTGAGGGCGGCGCGGTCGGCTGGATTCGGGAGTTCGAGAAAGCACTTGCCAACAGTCGGTACTGTTACGCAAGTTAATTCGGCGCGAGGCCCCCGCGGAGAGGCGGCCGACTACAAAGGGAAGGAAACATCACCCATGGCCGCAGCGCTGTCGGACGCCGAAAAGATCGCCAAGGGCCGTGAAATGGCCGAGGCCTGGAAGGCCATGGACTGGCGCAAGGTCGCCGACATGTTCACCCCCGACGGGGTGCTGCATTCGATGATGGTCGAGCCGGTGGTGGGCCGTGAGGCGGTCTACAAGCGGGTCTCGGGCCTCAGCGACGGCCTGGAATCGATCACCCTGAACCTGCGCAACCTCGGCGTGGTCGACGGGACCTTGTTCATGGAGCGGGTCGACGAATTCGTGATCCGCGGCAAGGCGGGCTCGGCCCCGGTGGTCGGCGTCCTCGAGTTCGAGGGGCCGCTCATCAAGGTCTGGCGCGAGTACTACGACCGCGCGCATCTGCTGAAGGCCATGGGCCTGGTGGAAGACTTCGACGCGAAGACCCGGTGATGCCCCCGACTGAGATCGAATCCGCTGAGGTTCAGGGCCTGCTGGACAAGCAGGCCATCACCGAGGTGCTGATGCGCTATAGCCGCGCGGTCGACCGTGGCGACGAGGCCCTCTTGCGCGCCTGCTACCACGAGGACGCGGTCGAGGATCACGGCGGGTCCTTCCTGGGGGCGGCGAGCGACTATATCGCCGCCATCCTGCCGGCCCTGCACAGTGATCGGCTGATGACCCATACGGTCACGAATGTCCTGGTGGAGCTGGAGAGCCAGAACCTGGCGCGGTCGGAATGCTACTACCTGTCCTTCGCCCGCTATCCGGCCGCTGAGCCGCCTTTCGAGACGCTGACCCTGGCGCGCGCCATCGACCGGATGGAGAAGCGGGACGGGGTCTGGCGCATCGCGCGGCGGACCCTGCGCTGGGAGTGGAACCGCGAACAGCCCATCGCCGAGACCTGGGCCCGCGGCGGCATTGGCGATCCGGCCATCCTGCTGCATGGCGGCAAGATGCCGAACGATCCCCTTTACGAGGTCTGAACCCTCTCCCCGCAAGCGGGGAGAGGGAGAGCCCCTAGACCCTCATCAGCGGCCGTGCGCGCGGAGTTGGGCCGACTTGGCGCTGTCGATGTACTCGTCCAGGCGGGTGATCACGCCGTTTTCCATCTTCACCACCACGCAGGCGTCCATGGCCCACTTGGTCCCGTCCGGGAGGGTGGCTTCCAGGATGTGCTGCTGCATGAAGCCGTCCGGCAGGGCCTCGAGCCGCAGGACCCGATAGTTCCGGTCGGGCAGGGCGCGGATGAACCAGTCCAGCACCTTCATGTTCTGGTCGACGGTCTGCTCGATGCCGTCGTTGTTGTGCCAGAGCTTCGCGTCGGGGTGATAGCAGGCACGTACCGTGGCGGTGTCGCCGGACTGGATGGCTCCAACGAACTTCTTGGCGAAGGCGATGTAGTCTTGCGGGGTCATGATGGGTCTCGTTCTAGCGGCCGGTGGTGACGCGTTCGCCGGCCAGGGACCGGCGCATGGCCATTTCCAGGGCCTTGGGATCACGGGCCAACTGGGCGCGCACATCAATGGCCATGAAGTCGGTGTCGACCTCGCTGGCGCCCTTGCGGATGGCGTCCAGCCCCGCCTTGGCGATGGCCGAGGGCGGCTCCTTGTAGCCTTCCACGTGGCTGGCCATGCGGGTGTCCACCGAGCCCACGACCAGGGCGGTGACCGAGGTGTTCTGCGGCGCGAGCTCGGCGCGGACGCAGGTGGTCATGGCGCGGCCGGCGAACTTGGAGGGCGAATAGCCGCCCATGCCTGGCACCGCGACAATGCCGCCGGCCGACAGGACGTTGGCGATGGCGCTCTTGGGATGCTTGGCCAGGATCGGCGCGAAGGCGCGGCACATGGACAGCGGCCCGAAATAGTTGGTCTCCATCTCCGCTCGCGCGGTCGACAGGTCCGGCGCCTTCATCAGGGTCTGCATGGCGAACAGGCCGGCGTTGTTGACCAGGATTGAGACATCCTGGCAGCGCGCGGCGGCGGCCTCGATCTGCTCGGGCTTGGAGACGTCGAGCTCGACGGGGACGACCTTGTCGTCGAACTCGTCGACCAAGTGCTTGGCGTTCTCGACCTTGCGGGTCCCCACATAGACCTTGGCGGCCCCCGCCTCGATGAAGGCGCGCACGAAGGCCTCGCCGATGCCGCGGTTACCGCCCGTGACCAGGGCCACGCTGTCCTTGATGTCCATCTCGGACCTACTCCCTAATATGACTTCTCGTTCAATCTGTTGCGGGCTGGTGTTCAGCCCATCGGCGGCATGACCCCGTCGCGAATGAAGGCCCTGTCGGCCCAGACGCTATGGGTGCCGCTGGAGATCTTGTGCGGCAGAGCGATGCGGACCACAGGGCCGGCCTCGAAGTTCTTGCAGTCCACCAGGATGCACTCCGACGTCCCGGCGTTCTCGTCGATGATGAAGCTGACCAGATAGCCGTCGTCCTCATCCTTGGCGCCAATACGCGGCACGAACGGGCTCTCGCTGGCGTAGCGGCCTTCGGGCAGCTGCAGCGACCAGGACTCACCGGTCACCAGATCGTGCTTCACATAGCCGTTGAACAGGAACCAGCCGGGCTTGGTGGTGGTGGAATAGGCGTAGCGATAGGGCCGGCCGGCATAGCGCTGGTTGAACATCCCGAACTCCAGGATGCGGTCGTCCAGGTGCTGCTCGCGGGTCTCGCCGGTCTTCATGTTGAACCACCAGCGGTGCAACTTGGGCCGGAAGCTGTGTTCGTCCACGAAGGCCATCATGTGCCCGAAGCCGTCCGGCGCATCGGCCAGGGGCCGCGGCGTCGGGTTCTCCTGGAAGTAGGCGTCCATGACGATCTCGTCGCCGTCCTCATAGGCGTTGAGGAAGTGCAGGATGTAGGTCGGATCGGCCTCGAACCACTTGATGTCCTTGGTCTCGCCGCGGCGCGGGATCACCGCGAAGCGCGAGGGGATGCCCTTGTGGTGGCGGACGGCGTGGACGCCGCGCTTCAGCAGCTCTTCGTCCCAGAACACCGGCAGGTCGTTGAGGATCGCGTAGTTGGCGGTGAACACCATGTCGTGCGGCAGGCGCGGGCCGGGCAGGGGCACCGGCACGTAGTGGACCAGCTTGCCGGTCTTATCGACCACGCCGTAGTGCATGTAGGGCGCGTGCTTGGAGTAGTTGAAGAACAGCAGCTCGCCGGTGGCCTCGTCGATCTTGGTGTGGGCCGAGACGCCGTCCAGCGGCCCCCAGCTGGCCACGCCGCCTTGTTCCAGGGTGTTCGGATCGAGCCAGTAGGCCTCGCCGCACTGGTAGAAGGTCGAGACGATCTTGCCGCCATGCACCACCACGTCGGTGGACGAGGAATCCTTCAGCCCGCCATGGGCGCCGAAGCCGGGGCGCAGAGAGACTTCGGGGCCGTCCATCAGCCCGCCCCACAGGGACTGGCGGGCTTCCTGCTCGGCCTGGAAGCCGCGGGTGCGCACGAAGCGGTTGCGGTAGTCGGCCTTGCCGTTCTTGAAATCGATCACGTGGATCATGCCGTCGCCGTCAAACGGGTGATAGCGGCCGAGCGGCTGGTGGATCTGGTTTTCGGTGTTGCGAACATAGACGCCGTCGATGTCCGTCGGGATCTTCCCCTCGAGGACGTCGAGGTCCCAGGCGTCGACCTCCTCGTGCTGCGGCGTCCAGGCCCCGTTCAGATAGGGGTGGTTGCTGGGCTGCAGCGACGACTGCACCAGGGGCAGACGCTCCATCTTCATGGGGGCTCTCCGAATCTCACACGTGGGCCGCCATCATGAAGGCGCCCTTGAACTGAACCTAGCAGCATGGTCTTGTTGTGCAAGTGACTGGATCGGCGCCGGGGCGAATTCCCGCCCGGGCGAGACGAAATCCGGCCTGCTTTCGGAGGACGACCATGAACAGGTTTGCGGGCGCAATCGCCTTGGCGCTCACCCTTGCCATCTCTGCGCCGGCCAAGGCTGCGGACACCGACGCCAGCCGCATCGCGGTGGCCAAGGAAATGATCGCCGCCTGGAAGGCCGCGGACTGGAAAAAGGTCGGCGACCTGTTCGCCGAGAACGGCGTCCTGCGCTCGATGATGCTGCCGGAGTCCACCGTCGGCCGCCAGGCGATCTATGAGCGCATCGCCGCCCTGGGCAAGGGCGCGCCGGGCGGGGTGACCCTGGACGTCGTCCATATGGGCGTCATCGACGGCCAGGTGTTCATCGAGCGCGTCGACCGCTTCGTCTACAACGGCAAGCCGGGCGCGGTGCCGGTGGTGGGCGTGCTGGATATCCGGGACGGCAAGGTCCAGGAGTGGCGCGAATACTATGATCGCGCCGAGCTGATGAAGGCCCTTGGAGCCGGGGGCTAAACCCGCTCGAACACCATGGCGGCGCCGACCCCGACGCCGCCCGTCGCCGAGACCACGCCGGTCTCGGCGTCCAGCTGGGCCATGTCGTCCAAGAGGCTGGTGGCCAGGACCGCGCCCGTGGCGCCCATCGGGTGACCCATGGCCAGGTGGCCGCCATTGGGGTTCACCCGGGCCGGATCCAGGCCGTAGCGCTTGTCGAACAGGGCGGCGACGGCGGCGAAGGCTTCCATGAACTCCACAGCGCCGATCTGCGACAGGCTGAGGCCCGCGCGGGCTAGGGCGCGCTCCAGGGCGGTGAAGCCGGCGGTCAGCTGCAGGACGTGATCGTCGGCGGCCTCAGCGACGCTGCGGATGCGGGCGACCGGCTTCAGGCCCAGCCGCTTTCCGGCGGCTTCGGAGCCCACCAGCAGCAGGGCCGCGCCGTCGGCGATGGGCGGGCAGTGGGCCACGGTGTGCAGGTGCTTCACCTCGCCGAAGCCCGGCTTATGCGACAACAGGATCTCGTCGAACCCCTGAGCGCCGGCCTGGGCGAAGACCGGACCGAGACGGGCCAGGGTCGCGCCATCGCCGAAGTCGCGGACGTTCTCGTCACGGTCCAGGGCGATGGAGCCGTCGGAGGCCTTCACCGGGATCACCCGGCCGGCATAGCGCCCCGCGGCCCAGGCCTCGGCGGCCCGGCGGTGCGAGCGCAGGGTCACGGCGTCGAGGTCGGCTCGCGACAAGCCCTCCTGGGTCGCCACCAGATCGGCGCCCAGCCCTGGCGGCGCCCAGCCCATCGGCCCGGCGATCTGCATGTCGCTGTAGTAGTCGGCGTTGTCGGTCATGAAGGCGACCTGGGACATGCTCTCCACGCCGCCGGCCAGGGCCAGTTCGGCCTCGCCGGTGGCGACACGTCGGGCGGCGTCGGCCAAGGCGTTCAGGCCAGAGACACAGAAATTGTTGATCGTCACCGCGGGCAGGCTGTCCGGCAGGCCGGCCTGAACCCGCGCGGCCAGGGCGATGTGTCCCCCCTGGCGGCCGACCTGGGTCACGCAGCCCAGGGTCAGGTGCTCGGCGGCCTTCAACGCGTCCGGCCCATTGCGTTCGGCCAGGGCGTCGGCCAGCTGGGCCACCAGGCGCGCCGGCGTGACGGCCCCCAGCGACCCGTCGGGACGGCCCTTGCCGCGCGGCGTGCGCACCGCATCGTAGATGTAGACCGACATCGCGAGACTCTCCCCAGGGCGCGCCCCGTCCCGGACGCTGGTGGGTCTTGTAAACGAAGTGGATCCTGATTGGCGAGGGGACGACTTCGCCTTGAAGCAGGCTTCGACTTGCGATCATCCACGGCGCCCATAAGATTGGGCCACCGCACGGCGCATCAGAACGCACGGTGGACCAGGGAGCCCGATGACCATTCGTTCGCCCACGCGAAAGTTCGAAGCCCGCCGCGCCGAGATCGTGACGTCGGCGGTGGCCGTGCTCAATCGCAAGGGCGTGCGGGGCATGACCCTGGGCGAGGTGGCCGAGAAGCTGCAGATCGCCCCAAATGGCTTGATCTACTATTTCAAGAATAAGGACGAGCTGGCGCGGGCCTGCTTCCTCAACGGCCTGGAACGCTTGAGCGGCATGCTGACTGAGGCCCAGGCCGGCGCGACGGTGGCCGAGCGCGTGCAACGGTTCCTGAAGGGGCATTTCGCCTTCCGCCGCGAGGTGGTCGATGGGCGGGCTGAACCCCTGCCGGTGTTCAGCGATGTGCGGGCGCTCAATGCGCCATGCGTCAACGCCGCCTATGTGGACATGTTCCGCAAGGTGCGCGGCCTGCTGGAGGGGCCAGAGACGTCGGGTCTCAGCCGTATGGAGCTGAACGCGCGGGCCTATCTGCTGCTGTCCGAGGTCCTGTGGTCCACCACCTGGTTGGTCCGGCGCGACTCTGAAGATTACGACCGCGTGGCCCAGCGGGTCGCGACCGTGATCCTGGGCGGGTTCGGCGCGCCAGGGGCGGCCTGGGCGCCGGTCCTCATCGAAGCTCCCCAGATCGAGCTGGCCGACGAGACCGCGGAGATGTTCCTGCGGGCGGGCACCGCCCTGATCAACGAGGAAGGCTATGCCGGCGCCTCGGTGGAGCGGATCTCCGCCCGGCTGAACCTGACAAAGGGGGCCTTCTATCATCGCAACCTGTCCAAGGATGAGCTGATCCAGGCCTGCTTCCAGCGCAGCCTGGATGTGAAGCGCGACGCCATGCGCCAGGCCGAGCGGCTGGAGGTCCCCGCCGGCCAGGCCCTGGCCTCGTTCGCGGCCTCGCTAGTGGAGCGGCAGGTGGCGGGGGAGGTGGAACTGGTGCATCCGACCTCCCTGAACTCGGCGCCGGACAGCCTCGGGCCCCGCCTGCAGCGGCGCTACGACCGCATGTCGGACCGGGTCGCCTCGATGATCTGCGACGGGGTGGCGGATGGTTCGCTGCGGCCGGTGGACGCCAATATCGCCGCCCAGATGTTGCTGAGCCTGGTGGCGTCGGCGAGCCGGCTGAAGTTCTGGGCGCCCGGCGTAACGCCGAGCGATGCGGCGGCCCTGTATGTGCGGCCGTTCTTCGACGGCCTGATCCCCAAGGCCTGACCCCTCAGAGCGCGGGGGCAATTGCGTCTCTCGCAATTATGGCATAGCGATTGCCATTAGATTCAACCTGGAGAACCGCGATGCGCTCTTTCCTGCGTGGCCTGATCGGCCTTGTCGGCGTCCTGGGCCTGTTGATGGCCCTGCGCATCTGGATGGCCCCGGCCGCCGCGGCGGGCAAGCTGGGCCTGGTGGGGCAGGGGCCTCTGGGCGAGGCGACCCTTCGCGCCGACGTTGCCGGCTTCTTCGGCGTCGCCGGCGGGCTTGCCCTCTATGCCGCCATCCGCAACCGCGCCAGCCTGCTGACCGCGCCGCTGCTGCTGATTGGCGCCGCCCTGGCCGGCCGGATCGTCACCCTGGCGGTGTCCGGGCCTGGCGCGGACACCCTGGCCCCGATGCTGGTCGAGGCCGTGCTGGTGGTGATCCTGGGGGCGGGCCGCCGGCTCCTCCCCCGGGACTGAACCTGATCAGTTCTGACCGAACTTGACCTCGGTCCCGCCCACCGGCAGCTCGATGGTCATGCCGTCCTTGGCCAGGCGCCAGTCGGGATAACCCACCGCGTCGATCCCCTTGGTGAAGCCGTCAGGGGTGAAGAAGGGCAGGCCGGCCTGGGTCAGGTGGTAGAGCACCAGCTGCTTGACGCCGGCGGCCTTGGCCAGCTCGGCCGCCTCGACCGGGCTCGTGTGATAGGTCGTGGTGTCAGCCATGATCGAGGCGATGCGGTCATTGCCCAGCATCTTCAGGCCGCCGGACATCTGGCGGGTCATGTCATTGTTCTGCGCCTCGTGGATCAGGACGTCCGCGCCCTTGGCGGCCTGCGCCAGCGGCGCCCACTTCACGGTGTCGCCGCTCACCACAACTGAGCGGCCCTTGTAGTCGAAGCGGTAGGCATAGGCCGGCGTAGCCGGGTGGTGGTCGACGCGGATGGCGGTGACGGTCAGTCCGTCCTGGCTCCAGGCCAGCTTTTGCTGCACGGCCTTGGGGTCCGGCGTGGCCGGCAGGGCGATGGTCTTGGCCTTCAACAGGCCCAGCGGGATCGGCAGCTTGATCCCGTCATGCTCGTGGTGGGCGTTGCGGAAGCCGTGGTCGGGGCCATAGGCCTCATTGAGGCCCGCGGCCAGGGCGGCGACGCCCGGAGGCCCGACCACCTCCAGCGGCGCGGCGCGACCAGCCACCCAGCTCTGCATGTTGAACTCGCCCAGGTCGCCGATGTGGTCGGAGTGCAGGTGGGTGACGAACACCGCCCGCACGGTCGCCAGGGGCATCCGCCACAGCTGCAGGTTCTCGGTCGACTCCGGCCCCACATCGACCAGGTAGAGCGCGCCGCCGGCCTGGACCGCCACGCAGGGCTTGGCGCGGTCCTTGATCGGCAAGGGGCCGCCCGAGCCGCAGATGGTGACCTTCAGGCTGTCCGGCGCCTGCGCTGCGGCGGATCCGGCCGCCAGCAGGGACAGGGCCGCGCAGGCGGCGGAGATCAGGGTCTTGGCGCGCATGAAGTCCTCCCTCGGCCGTATCGCCGGTTCGGGCGGATTATGGCAGTCGTCGTGCAATAAGTCGATAGCGAGGCGGGCTTGTCCGCACCCTGGAGTTGGCGCTTAGCTGGCGGCGGGCGCGGAGACGCCGCGCGGGGGAGGACGTCATGGATTTCGAACCCATTCTGCAGCCGGTGATCGTGCTGGTGCTCTGGTCGCTGGTCATGCTGGTCTGGCTCTACGCCACGCGGATCCCGGCGATGAGCAAGGCCAAGGTCAAGCTCGACCCGACCGCGGGCAAGAGCGCACTCGCCGCCCTGCCGGCGTCGGTGCAGTGGAAGGCCGACAACTACAATCACCTGATGGAACAGCCGACCCTGTTCTACGCCACCGCCCTGGTCCTGGCCCTGGCGGGCGAGGGGCATGACCTGAACCTGACCCTGGCCTGGGCCTATGTGGGGCTGCGGGTGGTCCACAGTCTGGTCCAGGCCAGCGTGAACGTGATCATGTTGCGCTGGGCCCTGTTCATGGCCAGCTCCGGCGTGCTCGTGGCCTTGGCCTTGCGCGCCGCCCTGGTGCTGTTCGGGCTGGGAGACTCCGGCCTCGACGGGTAGGTCGGGGCGAGGTCAAGGGAGACAGGCATGTCGCAGTCCGTCGGGCATGAGCGGATCGCCGAGGTGGGCGAGACCGGTCAGGGCAAGTTCGTCAACGCCGTGCGGATCGGTCCGCACCGGATGCTGGCCGACGAGCCTGTCTCGGTCGGCGGCGACGGGCTGGGCCCCGACCCCTACGAGTTCGTGCTCGCCGGCCTCGGGGCCTGCACCTCCATGACCATTCGCATGTACGCCGAGCGTAAGGGCTGGCCCCTGTTGCGGGTCGCGGTGCGGGTGCGCCATGCCGAGCGCATGGCGGCCGGCGCGCCCAAGGACGTCTTCGAGCGCGTCATCCACCTGGAGGGCGACCTGTCTCAGGAGGAGCGGGACCGGCTGATGGACATCGCCGAGCGCTGCCCGGTCAGCCGCACCCTGTCGGCAGGCTCCACCGTCACCTCGCGCCTGGCCGATGATCCGCCGCCGGGGGAGGGCGCGGGGTGAGTGAGCGCCAGATGATCACGGTGGCGGAGGACTTCTTCGCTAAGGGCTGCGGGCGGTGCGACCGGTTCGCGACCCCGGATTGCTCCACCCGGCGCTGGATCGCCGGCCTGAACGCCCTGCGCCGCATCGCCCTGGATGTCGGCCTGACGGAGACCGCCAAGTGGGGCCATCCCTGCTACATGCATGCGGACCGCAACATCGCCCTGTTCGGCGCCTTCCGGGACGACTTCCGCCTGACCTTCATGAACCCGGCCCTGCTCAAGGACCCCGAGGGCGTCCTGACCCGCCAGGGGCCGAACACCCGCCACCCCGACATGATTGTCTTTCGCGACACCGCCGAGGTCGCGCGGCTTGAGCCGGTGATCCGCGCCTACCTCGCCGAGGCGATGGCCTATGCGCAGGCCGGCGTGAAGCCGCCCCGGGACGACCATGAGCGCGAACTGCCCGACGAACTGGTCGAGGCCCTGGACGCCGACCCGGAGCTGGCCGAAGCCTTCCACGCCCTCAGCCGCGGCCGGCGCAACAGCTATGTGGTGAACCTGAACAATGCCAAGGCCTCGGCGACGCGGATCGCACGGATCGAAAAGTTCCGCGGCGCCATCCTGGCCGGCAAGGGCGCGAACGAGCGGTGACCTCCCCGGAGGGGGAATTCTCGTCGAAATGTCCGGAAAAGAAGAATGGTGGGTGTAGTAGGATTCGAACCTACGACCCGCTGATTAAGAGTCAGCTGCTCTACCAACTGAGCTATACACCCGTCCCGACTCCAGGCTCTTTGCCCGGCGGCGAGGGCGCGGAACATACGCGATGCTTTGCCCTTTGCAAGCCGGTTGGGAAAAAAAGATGGCGCGGCGAAATCTGACGGGGGCGGTGGACTTCGCCTACCTTGAAAACTTTGCGGCGAACGACGCCGGGGTGATCGAGGAAGTGTTGAATTTATTCAGGGAACAGGCCGGCATCTGGTCGTCCATGCTGGATGCTTCCGCGGAAGGCTGGCGCGACGCCGCCCACACCCTGAAGGGCGCGGCGCGCGGGATCGGCGCCAACCAGCTGGGCGAGCTGTGCGCGGCGGCGGAGGGCGAGGGCGCCCAGCATCTGCCGGACGTTCTGCACGCGCTGGACCTGGTGCTGGCCGACATCGCCGCCTACCAGCACGAACAGGCCCTGCAGTCGCTGAAGACGCCGCGCTAGAGTCTGTCCTTGGCGCGTGATGGCCGCCGAAACCGGCGATCACCTTCGGCTATCACGCGCTAGATCCCGGCGCCGTTGTCGATGGCCTGCAGCGCCGCCTCGTGGGCCTCGGCCTCGGCGGTGATCCAGTTGATGAAGGCCTTCACCTGCGGCAGGCGGCCCTTGGCCTTGGGGTGGACAACGTAATAGGCGAAGTCCACAGCGGTCGCGATCTGCAGCGGGGCGATCAGGCGGCCGGCGTCCAGGTCGGCCTGGGCCAGGGTCCGCTTGGCCAGGGCCACGCCGCGTCCGTTCACGGCGGCCTCGATCACCAGGCTCGACTGGTTGAAGCGCGGGCCGCGCGCCCCGTCGATGCCGCGCAGGCCGCGGGCGGCCAGCCACATGGTCCAGTCCGGGCAGCTGTCGTCGGGGTCCGGCGAGCCGTCATGCAGCAGGATGTGATTGGCCAGGTCGGCCGGATCGTTCAGGGGCGTGGTCGCAGCCAGCTCCGGGCTGATCACCGGGATCACCGTCTCGCCGATCAGGCGGCGGACCTCCAGCCCCGGATAGCGGCCGGCGCCATAACGGATCGCCACATCGACCTCGCCGGTGGACAGGTCCACGAGCTCCAGGCCGGCGGAAAGCCAGACGTCCACCTGCGGATGCTGGGCCTCGAACTTGCCCAGGCGCGGCACCAGCCACTTGGCGGCGAAGGACGGCGCGGCGGTCAGGGTCAGGCGGCGTCCATCGACTGCCGCGGTCAACATCGAGGCGGCTTCGGCCAGACGGTCGAAGGCTTCGCGCAGGGCGGGCAGGGCGGTCTGGGCCGCGTCGGTCAGCAGCAGGCCCTTGGGCGTGCGCTTGAACAGGGCCGCGCCGACATAGTCCTCCAGGTTCTGGATCTGCTGGCTGACGGCGCCAGGCGTCACCGACAGCTCGTCGGC
>CAZXVO010000054.1:0-609 GCA_964643835.1 uncultured Phenylobacterium sp.
GGCCGGGAACGGATAGAGCTGTTCGAGGCGAAGTAGGTAGACATCGTTGATGCCGCGCTTCTCGCGATCCTCGAGCAGGTCGTAATAGACCTTGCCCGAGCACAGCACGACGCGGCGGATCTTCTCCGGGGCCACCAGCTCGATGGAGGTGTTGCGCTTGCGCTCGGCGTCGTCGTGCAGGACGCGGTGGAAGGACGAGCCCTCCGCCAGGTCCACCAGCCGCGACACCGCCTTCTTGTGGCGCAGCAGCGACTTGGGCGACATCACGATCAGCGGCTTGCGGAACTCCCGGCGCATCTGCCGGCGCAGGACGTGGAAGTAGTTGGCCGGGGTGGTGCAGTTCACCACCTGCATGTTGTCCTCGGCGCAGAGCTGCAGATAGCGCTCCAGGCGGGCCGAGGAATGCTCAGGCCCCTGGCCTTCATAGCCATGCGGCAGCAGCATCACGAGACCGCTCATCCGCAGCCACTTGCGTTCGCCCGACGAGATGAACTGGTCCACGACCACCTGGGCGCCATTGGCGAAGTCGCCGAACTGGGCTTCCCACAGGGTGAGCGTCTTGGGGTCGGCCAGGGAGAAGCCGTACTCGAAGCCCAGCACCGCCTCTTC
>CAZXVO010000054.1:619-12736 GCA_964643835.1 uncultured Phenylobacterium sp.
TTCTGGTCGATCAGGTCGCAGTGGCGGTGGGTGAAGGTGCCGCGCACGCTGTCCTGGCCGGACAGGCGGACTGGGAAGCCCTCGTCCAGCAGGGTGGCGAAGGCCAGGTGCTCGCCCGCGCCCCAGTCGATGCCCTCGCCGGCCTCGATGGCCGTGCGGCGACCCTCGATCACCCGGCGGACGGTCTTGTGGACATCGAGGCTCTCGGGCATCGCCGTGATGCGCGCGCCCAGATCCCGCAGCTTCTGCTCGTCCACCTCGGTCGAGCCGCGGCGCTCCTCGTCAGTGGCCTGGCCGAGGCCGGACCACTTGCCGTCGAGCCAGTCGGCCTTGTTGGCGTGATAGGTCTTGCCGGCTTCGAACTCGGCGTCGAGGAAGGCGTCGAACTCGGCGATCCAGCCGTCGATGTCGGCCTGGGTGATCACGCCCTCGGCCATCAGGCGGCGGGAATAGAGTTCGCGGGTCGAGGGGTGGTCCTTGATCTTGGCGTACATCAAGGGCGACGTCATGGTCGGGTCGTCGCCTTCGTTGTGCCCGAACCGCCGGTAGCAGAACATGTCGATGACGACGTCCTTGCCGAACATCTGGCGGAACTCGGTGGCCACCTTGGCCACATAGGTCACGGCTTCCGGGTCATCGCCGTTCACGTGGAAGATCGGGGCTTCCACCATCAGGGCCACGTCCGACGGATAGGGCGACGAGCGCGAATACTGCGGCGCGGTGGTGAAGCCGATCTGGTTGTTGACGATGAAGTGGATGGTCCCGCCGGTGCGGAAGCCCTTCACGCCTGAGATGGCGAAGCACTCGGCTACCACGCCCTGGCCCGCGAAGGCCGCGTCGCCGTGCATCAGCAGCGGCAGCACATGGCTGCGGCCGGCTTCGGAGTTCTCGCGCAGTTCGAAGGCCTGCTTGGCGCGGGCCTTGCCCAGCACCACCGGATTGACGATTTCCAGGTGGGACGGGTTGGCGGTCAGCGACAGGTGGACGGTGTTGCCGTCAAAGGCGCGGTCCGAGGACGCGCCCATGTGGTACTTCACGTCGCCCGAGCCTTCCACGTCCGACGGCAGGGTCGAGCCGCCCTGGAACTCGTGGAAAATCACGTGGTACGGCTTGGCCATCACGGCGGCCAGCACGTTCAGGCGGCCGCGGTGCGGCATGCCCAGGACGATGTCCTTTACGCCCAGCGCGCCGCCGCGCTTGATGATCTGCTCCAGCGCCGGGACCATGGCCTCGCCGCCGTCCAGGCCGAAGCGCTTGGTGCCGGGGAACCGCTTGTGCAGGAAGCGCTCGAAGCCCTCGGCCTCGATCAGCTTGTAAAGGATGGCCAGCTTGCCCTCGCGGGTGAAGCCGTTCTGCGCGAACTTGTCCGAACCCTCGAAACGGGCCTGCAGCCAGCTTTTCTCGTCCGGCTCTGCGATATGCATGAACTGGATGCCGAGCGTGCCGCAGTAGGTGCTCGAAGCCCTCGGCCTCGACCAGCTTCTTCAGGATGGCGATCTTGCCTTCCTTGGTGAAGACAATCTCCTTGTCGCGGCCCTCGATGCGCTCCTGCAGCCAGGCCTTCTGGGCCGGGTCGGAGATGTGCATGTACTGGACGCCGACGTCGGCGCAGTAGGTCCGCTTCAGGATGTCCAGGATTTCGCGGATCGTGCCGGTCTCGAGACCCAGCACGAAGTCCAGGAAGATCGGCCGGTCATAGTCGGCCTCGGTGAAGCCGTAGCTCGACGGATCAAGCTCGCTGGCGTCGCCGGGCGGGATGTTGAGACCCAGCGGATCCAGGTTGGCCCGCAGGTGGCCCCGCATCCGGTAGGCGCGGATCATCATGATGGCGCGCAGCGAATCCAGGGTCGCGGCCCGGACGGCTTCCGGGCTGGCCGAAGGCTGGCGCTGTTCGATCTTGGCCCCGACCTTGGCCTCGACCGCGGGCCAGAGCCCGTCGATGGCCGAGAGCCAGTCGGGACGGGCCGCCGGCGCGGACCTGTGGGTCCAGGCCGGCTTGGCCCCCACGCCCTTCAGGGCGTCGGCGCGGTCCTGCAGGGAGGCGAAGAAGGCCTTCCACGAGGGTTCGACCGAGTTGGGGTCGGCCGCCCATTTCGCATAGAGCCCCTCCACAAAGGCGGCGTTGCCGCCGTAGAGGAAGGAGGTCTCCGCGAGCACCTCGTTGATCAGACTTCCGTCGTCCGCCATCTCATCCGCTTTCCCGGGGGACCGCGGAGCTTCTGGAAAAGGAGCCGAGCGCGGACCGCCCTACGCTTGAATTGTGCCTCAGGCGCCCTTGAGCACTTCGAGGAGGGTTTCACCGAGCTTCGCCGGAGACGGAGACACGCGGATGCCCGCAGCCTCCATCGCGGCGATCTTGGACTCGGCCCCGCCCTTGCCGCCCGAAATGATCGCGCCTGCGTGACCCATCCGGCGCCCAGGCGGCGCGGTGCGTCCCGCAATGAAGCCGACCATAGGCTTCTTGATGGCTGAATTCTTGATGAATTCCGCCGCATCTTCTTCCGCGGAACCGCCGATTTCACCGATCATGATGATCGATTCCGTCTCCGGGTCCTTCAGGAACAGGTCGAGCATGTCGATGAACTCGGTCCCCTTGACCGGGTCGCCGCCGATGCCGACCGCCGTCGTCTGGCCCAGGCCCACATTCGAGGTCTGGAAGACGGCTTCGTAGGTAAGCGTCCCGGAGCGCGAGACAACACCCACCGAGCCCTTCTTGAAGATATTCCCCGGCATGATGCCGATCTTGCAGGCTTCCGGCGTCAGAACGCCCGGGCAGTTCGGGCCGATCAGGCGCGACTTGGAGCCGGACAGGGCGCGCTTCACCTTGATCATGTCGGTCACCGGGATGCCCTCGGTGATGCAGATGATCAGGGGGATTTCCGCGTCGATGGCTTCCAGGATCGAGTCGGCCGCGAACGGCGGCGGGACGTAGATCACGCTGGCGTCGGCGCCGGTTTGCTTGACCGCTTCGCCGACGGTGTCGAACACCGGCAGGCCGACGTGGGTCGTGCCGCCCTTACCGGGGGTCACGCCGCCGACCATCTTGGTGCCGTAGGCGATGGCCTGTTCGGTGTGGAAGGTGCCTTGCGAGCCGGTGATGCCCTGGCAGATGACGCGCGTTTCTTTGCCGATCAGGATGGACATTAGGCGGCCCCCCGCACGGCCTGGACGATCTTTTCCGCGCCGTCCGACAGATCGTTCGCGGCGATCACGTTCAGGCCCGAATTGTTGATGATATCCTTGCCCTGCTGGGCGTTGGTGCCTTCCAGGCGGACGACGAGCGGAACGCTGAGCCCCGTCTCCTTCACCGCCTCGACCACGCCCTGGGCCAGGATGTCGCAGCGGGCGATGCCGCCGAAGATGTTGACCAGGATCCCCTTCACGTTGGGGTCGGCCATGATGATCTTGAAGGCCGCGGTGACCTTTTCCTTGGTCGCGCCGCCGCCGACATCGAGGAAGTTCGCCGGCTCAGCGCCGTAGAGCTTGACGTTGACCATGCAGCCGATCGAGCCGTAGAGCGCAATGTAGGCAAGGTCAAATTTTGAGGCCTCGATTTCCTTGGCGTCCTCCTCGGACTCATCGCGCAGGGCGACGATTTCCGGATGGCGGAACAGGGCGTTGGAGTCGAAGCTGACCTTGGCGTCCAGGACCCGCAGGTGATCGTCGCCGGTGACGATCAGCGGGTTGATCTCCAGCATGCTCATGTCCTTGGCCAGGAACGCGGCGTACAGCTGGTTCAGCAGCGTCGCGGCTTCCTTGGCCAGGCCGCCGGTCAGCCCCAGGGACTTGGCCAGGCGACGGCCATGGTGCGGGAACACGCCGCTGGCCGGGTCGATGGAGAAGGTGTGGATCTTGTCGGGCGTGGAGTGGGCCACGTCCTCGATGTCCATGCCGCCTTCGGTGGAGGCCACGACCGAGACCCGGCTCGTTTCGCGGTCGACCAGCAGCGACAGATAGAATTCCTTGGCGATGGCCGCGCCCTCTTCGATGTAGAGGCGGTTGACCTGCTTGCCCTTCGGACCCGTCTGGTGCGTCACCAGGACGCGGCCCAGCATCTCGGCCGCATTGGCCTTGACCTCGTCGACGCTCTTGACGACGCGGACGCCGCCCTTGGCGTCGGGACCGAGGCCTTCGAAGCGGCCCTTGCCGCGCCCGCCGGCGTGGATCTGGGACTTCACAACGAAGACCGGGCCGCCGAGCTTGTTCGCCGCGTCTACGGCCTCGTCGACAGTATAGGCGGCGAAGCCGCGCGGGACCGCCACGCCGAACTCGGAGAGGACGGCCTTGGCTTGATGCTCGTGGATGTTCATGAGTCGCCGAAAAGCGGGGTTTCAAGGGTTCGCCGGGAGGGCGAGTGCGCCGGTTTATAGGCGCCCCGGACTAAGGTGGCAACCGCCCTGCGCCCGTCACGTTACGGCATCTGATACAGGATAGACACCGGTGTCAGAACACTCTCCCTGCGTCATGATCCGGCCCGTCCCATCGCCACGGTCCCACGGCGCTCCAGTCGCCCCCAGCCGACACGGGCGCCCTGGACGGCGCTCGCGACGGACTTCAGCACCACGTAGTACATCAGCTGGCGATAGCCGAAGCGCTGGGCCGGCAGCCAGGCGAGATCGGCCCAGGGCGCCTTGCGTTCGAGCGCCATGCCCAGGACCCCTGCCGACAGGTCCAGCAGAATGAAGGCCGCCCAGTAGAGCAGCGGCCGCAGGATATCGTCGCGGGACCACTCCAGGGGGTGCGACACCAGGCCGTAGAGGCCGGCCGCCAGGCTCCAGACCACCGCCAGGTCAACGAGGGGCGCCACCACCGTCAGCAGGATCTGGAACAGCCAGATCTGCGGCAGGGCCACGAAGCCCAGCACCGGCCGCTTGGCGTCGAACAGGCCGGCGCGATGCTTCCACAGGCACTGCAGGGTGCCGAAGGACCAGCGGTAGCGCTGCTTGAGCAGGCCCTCCACGGTGTCCGGCGCCTCGGTATAGGCCCGCGCCTCGGGGTCGAACTCCACCCGCCAGCCGGCGCGCTGCACCGCAAGCGTCAGGTCCTGGTCCTCGGCCAGGGTGTCGGCGGGATAGCCGCCCAGCTCGGCCAGGGCCGACTTGCGCCAAGCCCCCACGGCGCCCGGCACCACGGTCACCGCGCCCAGGGCCGCCAGGGCCCGCCGCTCGAGGTTCTGGGCGGTGACATATTCCAGGGCCTGCCAGCGGGTGACCGTGTTGACCCGGTTGCCCACCAGGGCGTTGCCGGCCACGGCCCCCACCTTCGGATCGGCGAACCAGCGGGCCAGGCTGGCGATGGTGTCGGTGGGGAACTGGGTGTCGGCGTCCAGGGCGACGATGATCTCGCCCTTGGCCTCGGCCAGGCCGCGGTTCAGGGCGCGAGCCTTGCCGCCATTCTCGAAGCTCATCAGCCGCACCCGCGGCTCGTCCGCATAGGCCTGCGCCACCACCTGCGCCGTCGCATCCTTGGAGCCATCGTCGAGGACGATGACCTCAAGCCTTGGCCAGCGCGACGCCAGGATCCGGGCCACCGAGGCCTCGATCACCTTCTCCTCGTTGAAACAGGGGATCAGGACACTGACCAGGGGGCCTTCCTCGGGGAAGGCCAGCGGCGGCGTGCGCCCTCCGATCCGGGCCGCATGGACCAAGGACAGGCCGCCCAGCAACAGCAACCGCAGGACGCCCAGGGCGATCGCCGTGAGGAACAGCACGCTGAGCGTCGCCTGGATGTCGTGGAACAGGCCAAAGCCCAGCCGATCCAGGAACAGCTCGAAATTGTCCCGGGTGGTGGGCGGCAGGGCCTGCTGCGGGGTCATGCCGGCCAGCTGGTCGACGGTGACGATCTGGTAGCCGTGGGCGCGCAGGGCGTCGATCAAGGCTGGCAGGGCCTGCACCGTGCGGCTGCGGTCGCCGCCGGAATCGTGCAGCAGCAGAATCTGGCCCTGGTGCGGACCGGTGCGGGCCAGGCCGTCGAGGGCGCGCTGGACGATCAGGCCGGCGTCCGGCTTCTTCCAGTCGTCCGGGTCGATGCGCAGCCCGACGGTCAGGTAGCCCAGCTTCTGGGCGACCAGCAGGGGCTCGACCTCCTTGGGCGTCGAGGGTTCAGCGTCGCCGAAATAGGGCGGCCGGAACAGGCGAAGCGACCGGCCGGTCAAGGTCTCGAACAGGCGCTGGGTGGCGTTGAGCTCGATCTCGGTCTGGGCCGTCGGGGTCTCTGCAATGTTCGGATGTGTCCAGGTGTGGCCGCCCACCATCTGCCCCTCCCGCACCTCGCGGGCGACCAGGTCGGGGTGGCGGGCCATATTCTCGCCGATCACGAAGAAGGTCGCCCGAGCCGCCTTGGCTTTTAGGATGTCGAGGATCTTGGGCGTCCAGCGCGGGTCAGGGCCGTCGTCGAAGGTGATCGCCACCTTGCCGGGCTGGAAGCCATAGCGCTGGATCACATAGGAGGTCGGCAGGACATCATAGGTCTCCGACGAGATCAGGCCGGTGGCGGCGTCCGTGGTCACGGTGCGGCGTCCGGGCGTCGGCTGGGCGGTCACCTTCAGCACCTCGCCCCCGCCGTCGAAATCCACGTCCTGGCCCGGCGCCAGGACCGACAGGCCGCCGGCGCTGACCCGGCCATAGGCGTGCGGCAGCAGGCTCCAGACCCCGGGATCCTCCGACCCCAGCCGCCACAGGCCATAGCCCAGGGGGCGGAAGGCGTCAGCCACCTTGATCTGGTTGAAGGTCGCCGCGGCGTCGAGCAGCCAGACCTGGTGGTCGCGGCCGGTCTCGTCCTGGTAGCCGTAGGTGGTGTTCAGCGAGGCCGGGTCCATCGCCATGGCGGCGCTGGAATCATGGGCGGCCTGGGTGGCCTCGGCGAAGGTCACGGCCCCCGCGCCCAGGTCCGCGAACCGGCTCTTCAGGGCCCAGTCGTAGCCGTAGGAACCCAGGGCGACGATGGTCCGCGCGGGATCGAGCCTGCCCATGGCCTGCGCCAGCCGCTGCTGGAACCAGGCCTGGGACGCCGGCGGGCCGGGATCGCCGGTCAGGTAGTGCTCGTCATAGGCCATCAGCACGATGACATCGGCGGCCGTCTGCAGGCGGGCCAGCGGCCAGTCCGGATCATCCACCGGCGCGGTCAGCCAGACCTGCCGGGTCATCGGCTTGAGCGCCGCCCGCGCCTGGGCGAGGAAACCGGGATAGGCCGCCGCCGCCCTGGGCGACAGGTTCTCCAGGTCGAAGATGTAGCCGGCGTAGCCGCGCCTGGCGGCCAGGTCGGTCAGGCCGGCGATCAGCCGGGCGCGGCTGGCGGGATCCAGGATCACCCGGTTCGCCCAGTCAGCGCGCCACACACCGTCCTGGGCGTTGTGGACCACCGGCATCAGGGCCGGATGGTTGGGCGCGCCGGCGATGATCGCCTCGGCCTGGGGATCGCTGGTCAGGGCCGTGGCGCCAGACCCGCCGGCCAGGGCGATCCACTGGGGCGCCACCACGTCCAGGTCGGCCACGTGCCGGGCCAGGCTGACCCGCGACTGCTCGTCCCAGGAGACATAGAAGCCCAGGCTCAAGGGCTCGGCCTGTGTGGGACCGGACGGCTTCAGGCGCGGCGTCGGAACCCGGCTCCAGGCGGGCTTGCCGTGCAGATGCCTGGCGGTCTCCTGGTGCAGGGCGCGCAGCACCCGAGGGTCGGACAGCTGCAAGGTCGGCAGCCGGGGCGCAAAGGCCAGCGTCGCCAGGAACCCCGCGATCAGCGCCACCAGGAGGGCGGCGGCGAGCCCGCCGATCAGACCCGCGCGCCGGGCGCGCCGCCCGCTGGGATCGTGGAAGACATAGTCGGCCATCTGCGCCTCGCCCCCGGACCGCCGGGGTCCGTTGCGCCGGCTTAGCGCGCCGATCTTGGCCGAAGCGTGACCAGTTCGGGGCGAGAACCGTCCTAGCCCAGCACCAGCGACCACAGGACGCGGCCGGGGATGAAGGCGAAGGCCAGGTTGATGGCGAAGCCGCCATAGAACAGGCCCATCATCATCCGCCGGTGACGGCCCACCACGTGCCGCCGCGCCGCGATCACCGCCAGGGGCAGGATAATCATCGTCCAGCCGGTCAAGAGGTGCAGCAGCGACCAGTGGCCCCGGTTCAGCCCGGTGATGAACAGGGACGAGACGGCGACCACCGCCACCAGCACCACCCACATCCAGCCGGCCGTGCGATGGAAGGTCCGGCCCTTGCGCACCGTCATCAGCACCGCGCCCAACGCCAGGGCCGCCACTGCGGCCAACAGATGCGCCTTCACCGCCAGGGACAGGCCGTGGAACAGGACCATGTCCGGCGCGTGCGGGTGAGCCGCGGCGAAGGCGGCGACGATGTGGTCGCGGATCGGGAAGGTCGCCGCCACCACCAGGGCGCCTGCCGCCAGCACACCCAGGCCGATGGATCCCAGAACCGCGGGGCGGGGCGTTTGCGAAACCAGCGACATGTTCTATCTCCTCGAAGCTTGGGGGCTGGCGATGACCGCCGCGCCGCCGCAACCCGTCTGGAGCCTCGCTTTCCGATGGACAAAGGCCGTTACGCCGGATGACGCCGCCGCTGCGCCAGCCGACAGCGCCCGCCGTTCACGCTTCGCCGGCGGCGGACCCGATCACCTGGGCGGCGGTGCGCCGGACCGTGATCGGCGCCAGCGTCGTCGGCGCCTTCCTGGGCTTCATCGGCGCCTTCGGGACCCTGCACATCCCGTTCCTGCTGCGCATGGTCTACATGCTGCCGATCTCGTGGGCCGGGGCGCTTTTGGGCCTGCTGACCTTCCGGCTCACCTGCCGGCTGCTGCCCCAGTTCAACGGCCGCCGCTGGCTGCAGGGCCTGATCTGCGGCGTGATCATGACCCCGCCCATGACCCTGGTCGCCTGGGCCATCCCGCACATCACGCCCCACGGCGGCGATCCGATTTCCGCCCTGCCAGGCTACAGCCTGGTCACCCTGGTCAGCTGCCTGGGCTTTTCCAGCCTGGCCGTCGGCCTGAACCGCCATGCCCACCTGCTGGCCACCCACGCCTCGGCCTCGCCCACCCCGCCGCCGGTGCGGTTCCTGGAGCGCCTGCCGCTCAAGCTGCGCGGCGCCGAGGTCTGGGCGGTGGAGGCCGAGGATCATTACCTGCGCCTGCACACCTCCAAGGGCCAGGACCTGATCCTGCTGCGCCTGGCCGACGCCGTCGCCGAGCTGGAGGGCATCGAGGGCGCCCAGGTCCACCGCTCCTGGTGGGTCGCCCGTGACGCCATCGCCGACGCCCGCCGGGGCGATGGCCGCGCCGTCCTGACCCTGAAGGACGGCTCCGAAGTGCCGGTCAGCCGCACCTATGCCCGGCTGCTGCGGGAGCAGGGCTGGATCTAGGGGAGCACACCCCTAGGCTGTCATCGGCGTTCATCGGCAATTCAGGCGCAAGGCGAAATTGTGGCGCATCCGATCCCGTCGCCCGCGAGTGGTGTGGCCGGCGGGATGGAGTTCAGGACCCACAGCGATGTTCGCCGCCGACCCTCTCAGTCTTCAGCCGGCCCTAGCCGGAACCCCGTCACCGCCCTCCAGCCCGCCTGACAAATCCCGCCTGATGGCCGTCAGCCTCGCCGCCGGCGTGCTCAGCGCCAGCATCCTGGGCGTCGCCCTGGCCGCCTGGGTCAAGCCGCATCCACCCGCGCCGCCCGTGTCTGAGGTCGCCGGGACGCCGCCGGGCCAGGGCCTGCGGATCATCGTCGAGACACCGCCGCCCGCCTCGCCGCTGGAGGTGCTGCCGGAACTGTCCGGCGGACCGGCGATGGCCTCGGAGACCACGGCGCGCGCCGACCGGCCGAGCTTCGACTGCCGCCGGGCCACGACCCTGGCCGAAAAGATGGTGTGTGTGGATCCGGGCCTCGCCCGGTGGGACCGGCGGCTGGACGCCGCCTATCGCAAGGCCCGCCTGCAGCAGGCCGATCCGGGAGACCTGGGCCGGGCCCAGGCCGCCTGGCTGGCGGCCCGCGAACAGGCCGCCCTGGCTTCACCAGATGACCTGGCCAGCGCCTATGAGACCCGCGTGGCGGAGCTCCAGGCGCTGGCCGAGGACCCTGACCTTTAGGCCAGCAGATCCTTGATGGTCTCGCGTTCGCCGACCAGCTCGTCATTGGTCAGGGCGATCTTGGACTTGGCGAAGTCGTCCATTTCGAAGGACTCGATGACCTCGAAGCCGGTGGCGGTGGTCTTCACCGGCATGCCGGCCCAGACGTCGGGGTTGAAGCCGTAGCGGCCTTCCGACTTCACGGCCACCGAGTGGACCGTACCCGGGATGGTCAGGTCGCGGACGTGGTCGATCAGGGCGTTGGCCGCCGAGGCCGCCGAGGACAGGCCGCGGGCTTCGATGATCGCCGCGCCGCGCTTGCCGACGGTGGGCAGGTAGTCGTTCTTCAGCCAGGCTTCGTCGCCGATCACGTCAGCGGCGGCCTTGCCGCCGATCTTGGCGTGGGTGAAGTCGGCGAACATGGTCGGCGAGTGGTTGCCGTAGATGTAGAGGTCGGACACGTCGTTGATCGACACGCCGGCCTTCTTGGCCAGCTGGGCGCGGCCGCGGTTTTCGTCCAGGCGCACCATGGCGGTGTAGCGGTCGGCCGGCAGGCGCTTCGCCTGGGCGGCGGCGATCATCACGTTGGTGTTGCAGGGGTTGCCGACCACGGCGACGCGGGCGTCGTCAGCGGCGACGGCGTCAATGGCCTTGCCCTGGGCGATGAAGATCTTGCCGTTGTCCTTCAGGAGGTCGGCGCGCTCCATGCCGGGGCCGCGCGGCTTGGAGCCGACCAGCAGGCACCAGTTGGCGTCCTTGAAGGCTTCGTTCGGGTCGCCGGTCAGGACCATGTCCTGCAGCAGCGGGAAGGCGCAGTCTTCCAGCTCCATGGCGACGCCCTTCAGGGCCTTCTGCGGGCCTTCCACCGGGATCTCCAGCAGCTGCAGGATCACCGGCTGGTCCTTGCCCAGCATTTCGCCCGAGGCGATGCGGAAAAGGAGGGCGTAACCGATGTTGCCGGCGGCGCCGGTCACCGCCACGCGGATGGGCTTCTTGCTCATGATGCTGCTCCAGAGGTTTTCGGGCGGCGGGCCGTCCAATGAGGTCGCGGCTGCGTAGCTCAAGTCAGGCGCCTGCTGCAATGCCGCATGTGCGAACCGCCCCTTGCCGGGGCCCCAAGTCGCGCCCAAGCTCAAGGGCGATGACCGCTTTCGCCCTCGACCCCGCCTTCCCGCCCACCTCCGCTTCGGTGGGGGACCTGCCCCTGTGCCATGTGCGCCTGCAGACCGACGCGCGCTATCCCTGGCTGGTCCTGATCCCCCGGGTCGCCGACGCTCGCGAGCTGGAGGACCTGATGACCCCGGACCAGGGTCGGCTGATGACCGAGATCGTGCGCACCGGCCGGGCGGTGAAGGCCCTGGGCCAGGCCCTTGGCCTGCCGGTGGACAAGCTGAATGTCGGAGCCCTGGGCAATGTCACGGCGCAGCTGCACGTCCATGTGGTCGGCCGCAGCGTGGGGGATCCCGCCTGGCCCGGCCCGGTCTGGGGCCACAGCCCAGCCGAGCCTTACGAGGCAGACGTCCTGGCCTATGCGGTGGAGACCGCGCGCAAGTCGCTGGGGCTCTGAGACGAGCGGCGCGGAAAGGCGCTTATAGGTTGATGAATGTTCTAGTGAGCTCTCCAGATTGAGGGCATGGTCTCCCTGAACTTCAGGGGAGGCGAAGATCATGCGGCAGTCTGGTGTCCTTGCGTGCGCGTTCACGGCCCTTCTGGTCCCGGTCTTGGCGCATCCGGCCCTGGCGCATGGGGCGGAGATCACGGCGGCGGCGCCAACCGTCATGGTCACTGCGGGCTCCGGCAGCCTTTGGGCCGGCCACACGCCCAAGAGCACCCCGCCCGCCTTGTCCACGGCGCTGGACGGCTGCCTGATCAACGCCGAGCCGCAGGCCTTCACCTGCGTGTCCCAGGTCGGGCGGGCCGGCGCCCGCGCCTACCGGCTGAAGTCGACAGGACAGGCGTTTGATTCCGAACTGGCGACCACCGTGGCGACGCCGGCGCTGGCCGCCACCGCCTTTTCGGTTGGACACGCCGCCAAGGACACCATGGCCGGCCTGG
>CAZXVO010000054.1:12746-20308 GCA_964643835.1 uncultured Phenylobacterium sp.
GATCGTGTCGCTGACGCCCATCGTGTTCGACGAGGTCGCCGCCCCCGGGCCGCGCTCCAAGCTCTATACGGTGTGGGCGACGGCCATGACCCTGGCGGTCAACCGCGCCGAAATCCTGAACCGCACCCAGCAGGCGATCACCGACCCGGCCATTGGCGACCAGGCCCGTTGGGACGCCGATCTCAGGGCCGCCTGCGGTGAGGAGCTGAGAACGGTGGTCGCCGCCGCGCTCAAGGCGAAGGGCGGGGACAGGCCGTCGGAAGACTTCACCAAGGGCCGCATCACCTACCAGGAGGCCGCCTACCAGCGATGCCAGGACCTGCGCGCGGCCACCTCGAAGCTGCTGGCGGCGCGCGGCGCCTGGGGCGCGTCCTCGGCGGTCGCAGCCCATACCCTGGCCGGCGACCTCGTCATGCTTGACGATACGGTCACCCGGCTTGATCGCGAAATGCTCGCGCCGTCGCGGGGCGTTATCGGGGTGATCTTCGGCGCCGTGCTCGCCATGCCCGGAAAGCTGGCCGGGACCAGCGCGCCAGCCGAGTTCACGGGGCGCAGCCTGCCGGTGTTCACGGCCACCTACACCTTCAACCTGACACGAGCCCCGGATGTCGCCCTGCCCGAGGCCTTCTCCACCCCCCTGACCCGGGCGCCGATCGTGAGCATGAACGAGGTCGACGGCCAGGTTGAGAGGGTCAATCAGCTGTCCGACAAGGTGAACGCCGCCATCGCCGCGGCCGCCTACTACAAGGCGGCGAACGACCAGTCTGTGCTGACCATCTCGCCCGGCTCGCCGGGCAAGCCGGTGACCCTGGGCGCGCCATCCAAACCCTAGGGTCTGTGGACCCTAGTCCCGCCGCATCGTCACGGCGCGGCGCTCGCCGCCCTCGATGAGTTCGCCGGTCCAGGCGCCGTCGCCCTGGAAGCTGAGGGAAAGCTGGGCCTGCTGGCCGCTGGCGCGGACCTGGAATCGGGCGATGACCGCGCCGCCGGTGCGCTGGATCACGTCGACGAAGCCGGACGCATCGGCCGCGGCCCGGCGGCGGGGATCGCGCCAAGCGCCTTCGAGCACGCCATTGTTCTTGTCCACGAGCTGCAGGTCATAGAGCACCGCGCCATCAGGGCCGCGCAGCACCCAGCGGCCGTCGAGCGGCCCCTGCATCCCCTGGGCCGAGGCGAACGAGCCGCGGATGCGGGCCTCATAGTTCAGGTCGGTCTGGGTGGGCGGGCTGTCCGGCGTCTTGCCCAGTTCGTCGATATGCACCGGGTCTCCCACCGCGGGCCGCGGCGGCCGGGCGTAGGAGATCGGCGGCGGCGGCGCATAGGGCTGCGGCGCGGCCGGAAGGGCGGCAGAAGGCGGGCCGGGCTGCGGAGCCGGCGCCGGGGCGGTGGCGATCGGCGCATCGGCTGGCGGAGCGGAAGGCGGAACGCCCTGCAGCAGGGCGCCGATGGGATCGTCCGTCGGCGCAGGCGCAGAGGTCTGGGCCCCGGCCGACCCTGCGGTCAGCACGGCGGCGGCGATCATCCCCAGGCGCGCGCGAAGATCAGACATGCTTCCCTTGGGCGACCCGTAAGCGCGGGACGCGACCCCTTTCCTGCCGCAAGATGCCGGCCAATTAGTGACTAAGGCGCTTCCGTCGCCAAGGGAATCGCCTCGCGCACTCTAGCGTTGCGCCGGCCGAATAGTCTTATGCTCGACTTATGATCCAGAGATACGACGCCGACGCCCGCAATGTGCTGGGGACCGAGCTGAAGAGCTGCTCCCTTGATCCCGTCACCGGCTTCTTCCGCAACGGCTGCTGCGAGACCGGGCCACACGACACCGGCCTGCACACGGTCTGCGCGGTGATGACGGCGGAGTTCCTGGCCTTCTCAAAGCGGGTCGGCAACGACCTGTCGACCCCGGTTCCGGAATACGGCTTTCCGGGGCTGAAGCCAGGTGACCGTTGGTGCCTGTGCGCCCCGCGCTGGAAGGAAGCCCTCGACGCGGGCGCCGCGCCGCAGCTGGTGCTCGAGGCCACCCACGAGGAGACCCTGGCCATTGTGCCGCTGGGGGTCCTCAAGGATCACGCGGCCAGCTAAGTCACGCGGAGGCCTGGAAGAGGCGAGCGTCGAAGGGACGCGGCGGCCCAGGCTCCTGCGACGGCGCGGCCAGGGTCCGCCCCCACCAGCCGACGTCTCGCCAGGCGCCGAACTTGTAGCCGACCTCTCGATAGACCCCGACCGGCGTGAAGCCGCAGGCCTCGTGCAGGCCGATGCTCGCCGCATTTGGCAGGGCGATGCCAGCATAGGCCGCGTGGAAGCCCTGCAACTCCAGCATCCTCAGTAGGCGATGGTACAGGCCGCGCCCGATCCCTCGCCGATGGGCGCGCTGCGAGAGATAGATCGAGACATCCACCGACCACCTGTAGGCCGCCCGGTCCCGGTGGGCGCTGGCATAGGCGTAGCCCAACATCTCACCCGCCTCCTCATGCGCAAGCCATGGATAGAGTCCGCCGGACTTCGTCATCCTTTGAGCGATCTCGGCGGCGTCAGGCGCCTCGGTTTCGAAGGAGATGGTCGTCTCCAGCACGTAGGGCGCATAGATGGCCGCAATGGCGGCAGCGTCTTCAGGCGTGGCGAGGCGGATCGACGGGTCGGACATTGGCGGCTCCTTCCAGCTCAAGGTCCATGATTAGCGACATTTGTCCATTATAATAGACCTTCGTCACCCAACCTCCACCCCGACATACCGCGCCCGGGGCCGGATCAGGCCGCCGGACTGCAGCTGCTCGATGGCGTGGGCGATCCAGCCGGCGCAGCGGGCCACGGCGAACAGGGCGAAGGGGGCGTCAGCGGGCAGCTTCAGCGCCAGCGACACCGCCACCAGGGCGAAGTCCACATTGGGCTTCAGGCCCGCATAGTCCTCCACCGCCCGCGCCAGCTCGGCCAGGGCCGGGGGCGGATCGAACCGCTCCAGCATGGCCTCGGCGCGGGGATCGACGTCCGGATAGAGCGGGTGGCCAAAGCCAGGCAGGACCCGCTCCTCCGCCAGACGGGCGGCCACCGCGCCCCGGGCGCTCAGCTGCTCGGCCTCGGCCAGCAAGGCCAGGATCGCGGCCGGCGCGCCGCCGTGCCGGGGACCGGACAGGGTGGCGAGGCCGGCCAGGGCCGCCGCCGACAGGGACGTCCCCGTCGAGGCCGCCACCCGCGCGGCGAAGGCCGAGGGGTTCAGCTCATGGTCGGCCATCAGCACCAGGATCCGGCGGATCAGGTCCGCCCCTGGTCCGCCCGGCCCCTGGCCCCAGGCCAGGGCCAACCGGTTGTGGATCGCCCCGCCGCCCACCTGGCCGGCGATGGCGTCGGTCATGACGTCCAGCAGGGTCGCGGCTTCCACCGCCAGAGCCAGAGGATGTCGGCCGAGCGCCGGCGGATCGGCGCCGGCCCGCGCGGCCAGGGCCGCAAACGCTCTGGCCCGCATATCGGCGCCCGGCGGCGGCTCCGGCCGCTCGGTGCGCTTCAGGGCCGCGCCATGGCCGCCGCGCAGCAGCCTGGCCACCGATTCCAGGGTCTCGGTCTCCGCCAGGGCCACGGCCTCCCGGCCCCGATAGTAGAGCCGCCCGGCCGAAACCGTGGTGATGGCCGAGGCCAGCACCGGCTCGCCCCAGGCGATGGCCCCGGCCGCGACTTCCGATGCCTTGCGGCCGCGCTTCTTGCGCTCGGCCAGGCCGTCGACGTCAGCCAGACGATAGCGGCTTCGGCGCGGGTCCGCCGGGTCGGGCCGGGCCTCGATCCGGCCCCGGCTGACATAGGCGTAGAGCGTCTGCGGCCGAACCCCCAGCCGCTCCAGCGCCTCCTCGGCGGATATCCAGTCGCGGTCCATGGTCACATATTGATTATATTGATCAAGATTGACGATAGCACGATCCGGGCGGATTTGTCTCCCCGTGAAAAGGAGACAAGACATGAGTGACGGACTGGAAGGCGTGATCGCCGCCAACACGGTGCTGTCGGATGTGGACGGACTCGCCGGCCACCTGATCATCCGCGGCTACAGCCTCGACGACCTCGCGGGACGGACCCGCTTCGAGGACGTCGCCCACCTGCTGTTCGACGGCTTCTTCGATGACATGCCGTCGGACCTGACCGCCGCGCTCGGCGCCGCACGGGTCGCGGTGTTCGCCGAAACGGCCGCGCTAGACGCCGGCCTGCTCAAACTGACGCCGGTCGAGGCCATGCGCGCCCTGACGGCCCGGCTGGCCGACGGCGACGGCCTGGACACCGCCCTGAAGCTTCTGGCCGCGCCGGCCGTGTTCATTCCCGCAGTTGTGCGCGCCCAGGCCGGCCAGTCGCTGGTCCCGCCGGATGCCTCGCTGCGACACAGCGCCGACATCCTGCGCATGCTGCGCGGTCGCCCCGCCAGTGAAGCTGAGGCCGACGCGCTGGACGCCTATCTGGTGACCGTCAGCGATCACGGGCTCAACGCCTCGACGTTCGCCGCGCGGGTCGTATCATCGACCCAGGCGGGCCTGACCTCCGCCGTTCTGGCCGGCATCTCGGCGCTGAAAGGCCCGCTCCACGGCGGCGCGCCCGGCCCGGTGATCGACATGCTCGACGGCATCGGCCGGCCGGAGAACGCCCGCGCCTGGCTGGAGGCGGCGCTGGACCGGGGCGAGCGACTGATGGGCTTCGGCCACCGCGTCTACCGCGTCCGCGATCCCCGCGCCGACGTGCTCAAGGCGGCCGTGCGGCGCATGAGCGAGGGCTCAAACGTCCTGCCCGGACGCGTCGCCTTCGCCGAAGCGGTCGAGAAGGCCGCCCTCGCCATCCTCAAGGACCGCAAACCCGACCGGCCGCTGGACATCAACGTCGAGTTCTACACGGCGCTGCTGCTGGAGGCCCTCGCCTTCCCGCCCTCGACCTTCACCGGCGTGTTCGCGATGGGCCGGGTGGCCGGGTGGATCGCCCACGCCCGCGAGCAGCTGGTCGGCGGGCGGCTGATCCGTCCGGCGTCACACTACATCGGCCCGCAGCCACGCCAGGCCGCCTGAAACGCGACTCGTTCGCGCTGGGGTCCCGAGCGGGACCGGGCTAGAAGGGCGTCATGAGCACCAAGCCCCTGACCTCGGCCCAGATGGCCGTCCTGACCCGCCGGGTCACCACCCTGTCGGTCGCGACGGCCGTGGTGCTGGTCACCGCCAAGGCGGTCGCCTGGTGGTTCAGCGGCTCGGTGGCGCTGCTGGCGTCGCTGGCCGACTCCGGCCTCGACCTGCTGGCATCCCTGATCACCCTCTATGCGGTGCGTTACGCGGTCGAGCCGCCCGATGCCGAGCATCGCTTCGGCCACGGCAAGGCCGAGGCCTTCGCCAGCCTGATGCAGGCGGGCCTGGTGTTCGCCTCCGCCGCCCTGATCGGCCGCGAGGCGTTCGCGGGCCTGCTCAAGCCGCAACCGATCGACTCCGGCGGCTGGGCCATCGCGGTGATGGGCCTGTCGGTGGTGATGACGTTCGGCCTGATCACGGTGCAGTCCTGGGTGCTCAAGCGCACGCGCTCGGTGGCCGTTACCGGCGACCGGGCCCACTACGCCGCAGACCTGGTCTCCAACATCGCCGCCATGGCCGGGATCGCGGGAGCCTCCCTGCTCGGCATCCACTGGCTGGACGCCGCCGCGGGCCTGCTGGTCGCGGTCTGGCTGCTGTGGGGCGCGATCGGCGTGTTCCGCGAGGCCGGAAACCAGCTGATGGACCATGAGCTGCCCGAGGAAGAGCGCGCCAGGATCATCGCCCTCATGATCGAGGATCACCGCATCCAGGACGTCCACCAGCTGCGCACCCGCGCGTCGGGGCCGTGGATCCACATCCAGATGCACGCCGATCTCGATCCGGACTGCAGTCTGGCCGCCGCGCACGAGGCGATGGTCGCGGCGGAAAACCGCGTGCTGGCGGCCTTCCCGGGCGCTGACATCATCATTCACCCCGACCCTCACGGCCGGGCCGAACCGCACGGCGGCGCCTTCGGCGAGGTCGAGCACGCCGCGCGGTAAACGCGCCCTTAACGCGCCCATGCGTTATGTCTGGTGAGAATCACCCGGGCCCCCGATGAGCGTCGAACGCACCCTCCACCATTTCCCGCTCGACCCGGCCTCGCGGCAGGTGCGGCTGGCGCTGGGCGAGAAGCGGCTGTCCTTCACTGAGGTGCAGGTTCGCTGGTGGGAAAGCCCGGCCGACTTCCTGTTGCTCAACCCGTCCGGCGTGCCGCCGGTTCTGGTCGAGCTCGACGGCGGCAAGCGGGTGGTGGTCTGCGAGACGCGGGCCATTCTCGAACATATCGAGGAACAGAATCCCGAGCCCGCCCTGCTCGGCCGCGAGCCGGGCGAACGGGCCGAGGCCCGCCGCCTGTTGCAGTGGTTCGACCGCAAGTTCGACGCCGAGGTCTCTGGTTATCTGCTGCACGAGAAGATGGAGAAGCGGCTCCTCGGTCTCGGGGCGCCCGCCCTGGCCAACATCCGGGCCGGCCGCGACGCCCTGAAGCTGCACATGCAGTACATCGAGGGCCTGCTGGCCGATCGCGACTGGCTGGCCGGCAAGCGCATCTCGCTGGCCGACATGGCCGCTGCCGCGCACCTGTCGGTGATCGACTACTTCGGCGATGTGCCGTGGAACGACTTCACCACCGCCCGCACCTGGTACATGAAGATCAAGTCGCGACCCTGTTTCCGGCCGCTGCTGGCCGACCGCTGGCCCGGTCTGGCGCCCTCCCCCCACTATCACGACCTTGATTTCTGACGCCGACAGAGCCCGCATCCGCGCCGAGGCCCTGAGCCTCGGCTTCGATGTCTGCGGGTTCGCTTCGGCCGCGGACGCCTGGCCAGCGGGGGAGCGGCTGAAGACCTTCGTCGCCGAAGGCCTGCACGGGACCATGGGCTGGATGGCCGAAACGCTGCCGCGTCGCGCCCACCCGACCGGCATGTGGCCGGCGGCGCGCAGCGCCGTCGTGCTGGGAATCAACTACGGCCCTGCCAGCGATCCGCTCGAGGCGCTGAACGCCCCCTCAACCGGCGCCATCTCGGTCTACGCCCAGGGCGACGACTATCACGAGGTGATCAAGGGCCGGCTGAAGACCCTCGCCGGCAAGATCGGCGCGCGCACCGGCGGCGAGGTGAAGGTGTTCGTCGACACCGCGCCGCTGATGGAAAAGCCGCTGGCCCAGCGGGCGGGCCTCGGCTGGCAGGGGAAGCACACCAATCTTGTGTCCCGCGAGCTGGGATCCTGGCTGTTCCTGGGCTCCATCCTGACGACCCTGAACATCGAACCGGACGCCGCCGAGGTCGATCACTGCGGCTCCTGCCGCGCCTGTCTCGACATCTGCCCGACGAACGCCTTCCCGGCTCCCTACCAGCTCGATGCGCGGCGCTGCATTTCCTACCTGACCATCGAGCATGCCGGGCCCGTACCGGAGGATCTGCGCGCGGCGATGGGCAACCGCATCTACGGATGCGACGACTGCCTGGCCGTCTGCCCGTGGAACAAGTTCGCCGCCACGGCCCGCGAGAGCGCCTTCCATGCGCGCGAGGAACTGCGCTCGCC
>CAZXVO010000055.1:0-20259 GCA_964643835.1 uncultured Phenylobacterium sp.
GGCGATCAGGATGCGCTCGGCGTTCATGCCGTCGAGGATGTAGCGGAAGCCCTTGCCCTCCTCGCCGATCAGGCAGGAGGCGGGGATCTCGAGGTTGTCGAAGAACAGCTCCGTGGTCGCATGATTGAACATGGTGCGGATGGGCTTGATGGTCAGGCCCTTGCCGACCGCCTCGCGCATATCGAGCAGGAAGACCGAAATGCCGTCGGTCTTCTTCGCCGCCTGGTCCTTGGGCGTGGTGCGGGCGAGCAGCACCATCAGGTCGGAGTGTTCGGCCCGGCTGATCCAGACCTTCTGGCCGTTGACGACGTACTTGTCGCCCTGGCGGATCGCCGTGGTGGAGATCGAGGTGGTGTCGGTGCCGGCGGTGGGTTAGGTGACGCCAAAGGCCTGTAGCCTGATCTCGCCCGAGGCGATCTTGGGCAGCCAGGTGGACTTCTGTTCCGGGCTGCCATGCCGCAGCACGGTGCCCATGGTGTACATCTGGGCGTGGACCGCCGCGGCGTTGCAGCCGCTGGCGTGGATCTCTTCCAGGATGGCGCAGGCGGCGGTCAGCCCCAGGCCCGAGCCGCCGTATTCCTCGGGGATCAGCACGCCCAGCAGACCCGCCTCAGTCAGGGCCTGGACGAAGGCGGTGGGGTAGGTCCGCTCCCGGTCCCGCTCACGCCAGTACTCGCCGGGAAAGTCGGCGCACAGCCGGCGCACCGTCTCCAGGATCGGCTCGAGGTCGTTGGTCGCGTCCATGTCAGGGCCTCCGCTTCGACGCCCTTGTGGCCGAGCATAAGCCCGGACGCCAGGGGCGCGACCGCCTTAGGCGGCTGACCGAACGTCAGGGAAGGGGCGCCCCGTCGCGGGCGCCGATGTGTCAATCACAGGCGCCTTGCAGAATCCCGGCGGCGTGGCGCGACGACTCGTGGCGCGGCGGCGGTTCCGCTTTCTAGGTCTGGTTCCGCCAGACTTTGAGGGGAGCGGGCGGATGCAAGGCCAGAAATCCACACGGCGACAGGTGCTGTCGGCGATCGGCGTGCTGGGCGGCTCAGCCCTGCTCTACAACATGATGACCACCATGGGGTATGCGGCCGAGACCCAGTTCGCGGGGCCGCCGAAGCTGTCCGGCGCCAAGAAGGGCGCGAGCGTGGTGGTGCTGGGCGCGGGGCTCGCCGGCATGCTGGCGGCCTATGAGCTGACCAAGGCGGGCTACAAGGTTCAGATCCTGGAGTACCAGGACCGCTCGGGGGGGCGGAACTGGTCGCTCTATGGCGGCGACACCTATACCGAGCTCGGCGGGGCGACCCAGAACGTCAAGTTTGCGGCCGGCAACTACCTGAACCCCGGCCCCTGGCGCATCCCGCACCATCACCGCGCCCTGCTGCACTACTGCAAGGCCTTCGGGGTGAACCTGGAGCCCTTCATCCAGTTCAACCACAACGCCTTCGTCCACAACACCGAGGCCTTCGGCGGCAAGCCGCAGCGCTTCAGGTCCCTGGCCGCCGACTTCGAGGGGCATGTGGCCGAGCTGCTGGGCAAGGCCTTGGACCAGAAGGGCCTCGACGCCGAGATGACGGCGGAGGACCGCGACCGCCTGAAGGAGGCGCTGCGGGACTGGGGCATGCTGGACAAGGACTTCAAGTACGCCAAGAACCTGCGCTCATCCGAGCACCGCGGCTTTGACCGCCCGCCCGGCGGCGGGGTGAACGGGGCGCCCAGCCCCTCGGAGATCTTCGGCCTGTCGGACGTGCTGGATTCCGGCGTCTGGCGCCAGATGTCGTTCTTCATGAACAGCGAATTCCAGACCACCATGTTCCAGCCGACCGGCGGCATGGGCATGATCGGCAAGGCCTTCGCCGCTCAGATCCCCGGGCTGACCACCTACAACGCCAAGGTCACCAAGCTCATTCAGGACAAGAAGGGCGTCACGGTCACCTGGAGCGACACCGGCACGGGCAAGGTCAATGAGACCAAGGCCGACTGGTGCGTCTGCACCATCCCGCTGACCATCCTGTCCCAGATCGAAAGCAACCTGTCGGACAAGATGCAGGCCGCGGTGGCCGCCGTGCCCTACACCAACTCAGTCAAGATCGGCCTGGAGATGAAGCGCCGGTTCTGGGAGGACGACTACGCCATCTATGGCGGCCACTCGTTCACGAACCAGGAGATCGGCCTGATCTCCTACCCCAACAACAACCTGTTCAAGGACGGGCCGGCGGTGCTGCTTGGGGCCTTCTCCAGCGGCATGGGCGGCTATCACCTGGGCGGCATGACCCCGGAGGAGCGGATCGAGGTGGCCCTGACGCAGGGCTCGGTCTTCCACCCCGACAGCTACAGGAAGGAGTTCCTGAGCGGGGCCTCGGTCGCCTGGAGCCGGGTGCCGTGGATCCAGGGCTGCTGCGCCCGCTGGACCGAGGAGACGCGCCAGGCCCACTACCAGGACCTGGTGGCCATGGACGGTCGGGTCGTCCTGGCCGGGGAGCACGCGTCCTACGTTGGCTGCTGGATGGAGGGCGCGCTGCTCTCGTCCCTCGACGCCATCTCTCGTCTGCACAAGCGCGCCCTGGAGGCCTGATCATGACCCGTCTCGTGAAGTCCGGCCTTATCCTGGCCGCCGCCCTTGTCCTCGCTACGCCCGCCCTGGCCGACGAGCCGGGGCCGGGGGGCTCGAAGCCGCCGGTCCCCAAGACCGGGGCTGAGGTCTATTCGATGGTCTGCCAGTCCTGCCACATGGCCGGTGGCGTGGGCGCCAAGGGCGCGGGCATGATCCCGGCGCTCGCCAACAATCCCAAGCTGAAGGTCGCGGCCTATCCGATCGTCATGGTCGCCAAGGGCCGGGGCGGCATGCCCTGGTTCAACGACAGCCTCTCGGCGGACCAGATGGCGGCGGTGATCAACTATATCCGCACCAACTTCGGCAACGCCTATGCCGAGCCGGTGACGGCGGCGGACGTGGCCAAGCTGTCGCCCAAGCCCGCGGCGGGCGGCCACTAGGCCTTTCTGGATCTCAGGGCGAGGGCCAGGAAGATCAGCGTAAGGACGATGGTGACGACGCTGGCGTAGTGCTCCGGCGGGTGATGCCCGCCGGCGCCCTTCAGGAACCAGCCGTCGACGGCCATGAGCCCGCGCTCGACCAGGACCATGGCCAGCATGAAGGGCACGAGGGTGCGGTAGCGCAGGCCGACGACGATCTCGATGATCCCGTGCGGGATCTGCAGGGCGCCGAACCAAGCAAAGACCGCGATGATGGTCTTGGCCTGGGCGCCCAGGTTGATGTGGGCGATCACGCCGGCGCCGCCGTCGGGCAGGAAGTAGTGGATCAGGCCGGGGGCGACGGTCCCGACCCCGAGCAGCACCAGGAACCAGGCCGAGGCGGGCGCACCGCGATAGTCGGCGTTCGTGCTGGGGGGCAGGAGGCTCATGCCGCGGCCCCCAGCAGCAGGGCGATCTGGCCCAGGGCCGCGGCCAGCGCGACGGCGAGCCCGACCCAGATGCGCGGGGAGGGCAGGAACATCATCATCGGCCGGGTCGGGAAGGACGCCGTTTCCGGCATGGCCGCGAACTTGAACTCATGCGCCCCGTTGAAGCGCGGATCGCAGACCAGATAGGCCAGGTCGCGGCGGCTGCGGTAGCGCATGTAGCCGATCATGGTCCAATCCGGATCGGCCGGAACGCCCCAGGTGTCGACGAAGGGGCCTATCTTGCGGGCGGCGATGGCTGGGTGACCGCCGCGGGCGAAGAGGGCGGGCAGGAACATCTTGGTGTAGCCCTCCATGATCTCGCGGGCCGGCCGCTGTTGTCCGGTCGCCGGGTCGGCGATCGTCCCCGGCGCCAGGCGCACCAGGTTCAGCATGAAGAACTCGCGACCGTCATCGGCCAGGAAGAAGGCCTTGATGGCGTCAACGCTGTTGCGGTCGGTGGCCTCGGCGCTGTTGGCGCGCATGGTCTCGACCAGGGCCTCGACCTCGGCGGGCTTCAGCGGCCCGCGCCAGTTCTGATACCAGGCCAGGAAGGCGGCGTAGAGGACGAGGGCCAGGCCCCAGACCCAGAAGGTGGTCATGGTCGGTCTCCTAAGGGTCAGGCCAGCCAGGGCGTGCAGCCCGCGGCGTCGAGGATGGGTTTGAGGCCCGGCGCATCGGCGGCCGCGGCATAGCGGGCCTTGAGCGCGGCCAGCGAGCGGGCGTGGTACTTCTGCGGCCCCTGGACATAAGGCCCGCCGGGCAGGTTGACCCTGTAGCTCTCCGCGCCCTCGGCCAGGGCCTTTGCATTGGCGGTGGTCCAGGGCAGGAAGTAGCGGCCGACATAGGCCAGGATGGGCGCGAGCGTCGGCGCAAGGCTGTCCCAAGTCTCGAAGGCGCCGTCGTTGCGGGGCTCGAGCATGCGGTGGCACCAGTCGAGCACGGCGGGACCACGGGCGCGGATCCCGGCGCCGCAGGTCGGGTCCACGGAGCATTCGTAGAGCTGGGCCGCCAGGCCGAAGTCGCCGAAGCTGGGCCGTGCGCCGAACAGGTAGGGCCGCGCCTGCAGGTGCGGCTCCAACAGGTCGAGCAGTTCGAAATAGTAGGCGGTGATCAGAGGCGCAGTCTCGGCGCTGGAGCCGACGAAATGGCCGCGGCCGGTCATCCGCTGCAGAATGAACTGGGTGCGCGCCGCCACCTCGTCGGTCGAGCCGTTCGGGGCGCTGAGCCGGGCCAGGGTCTGGGCCGAGGCCTGCTGGTCCACCTCCGCCCACCAGCGGTGATGGAACATCAGCTTGTTGCCCCACTCGTCGCCGAACTCCTCGATCAGGGCCGACAGGAAGGCCAGGGCCGGATCGTCCGGATGGATGCTGGGCTGCGGGTGCAGGGCGTCGATGGTCTCCATGATCGGGGTGGAGTCTTGCAGGCCTTCGCCGGACGGCGTCGCCACCGTTGGCACGATCGGGAGGCGGGCGTAGCGCTTGTAGTCCTCATCGTTTTCCGTGCGGCGCGGGACCCACTCGTGCGGGATAGCCTTGAAGCGGAAATAGGCGCGCACCTTCACCGAGTAGGGCGACATCTCCGAGCCGAAGATCCGGTAGGTCATGGGGGCCTCGTTCAGCTTTCCGCCCGACGGGCGAGGAAGGTCTTAGCGATCTGGTCGCCGTGGGTGTCCTGCAGGAAGTGGCCGGCGTCGGCGAACACGTCGAAGCTGGCCTGCGGGAAGCGGCCGGCCCAGGCGCGGCCCCAGTCCTCGGTGAACACGTTGTCGGCCCCGCCCCAGATGAAGTGGATGGGCTTGGTCCATTGGTCGAGGGCGGCGAACCAGCGCGCCTGGTCCCCAGCGGCGCCACCTTCGGGATTGTAGAAGGGCAGGCTCAAGGGAAAGCGGCGAGGGCCGGCGTGGCCCAGGCGGCCCAGGCCCTCGAAGGGCGCGTCATAGGCTCGCTGAACGGCGGCGGCCGTCGGCGTCAGCTGCGGGTAGGTCCCGGTACTGACGATCCCGTACAGGTCCTGGGCGGTCATGTGGCCCAGCGAGACCATCATGAACCAGCCCAAGGACAGCTTCTGCGGCACGTTAAGGCCGAACAGGCCGTCGGCCTGCCACTGGGCGTTCCAGCGGCGCAGGGCGTCGGTATAGGCGTAGGCCTCGTGGTGCAGCCAGGTGTTCATGATCACCAGCCGGGCGAACCGCTCCGGCGCCTCGGCCACCTGGGCCAGGCTGATGGGGCCGCCCCAGTCCTGGCAGAACAGGGTGATGTCCTTCAGGTCCAGGGCCTGGATCAAGGCGCGATGGGCGGCCACGTGGCGCAGAATCGAGTACCAGCCATCATCGACCGGCTTGTCCGAGCGGCCGAAGCCGATGTGGTCGGCGGCGATGCAGCGATAGCCCTCGGCGACCAGCCGCTTGAGGATGTGGCGGTTCAGGAACCCCCAGGTCGGCATGCCGTGCATGAGCAGGGCGACAGGACCGTCGCGGGGGCCGACATCGACATAGGCGAGCCGCAGGCCCTCGAACGTGATGTAGGCGGGGGCATGGTCGAAGTCCGGCAGGCCCTCAAAGGCCGCCTCCGGCGTCCGAAGGAACTGGACGCCCTGATCCGTGGTCAGCACCTGGCTCATCCTGTCCTCCCAGGCCCCGTCTTTCGCGGGATTGGACGAGCCTAGTCTAATGACATGGATTGTGTCGATAGTTTCCGTGCAGGCCCGGCTTGCCTTCCGCAGCGCGCGGCGTGCATCCCTTCCGCAAAGACAAGCTCGCGGGGGAAACCATGCACGTCGACCTGACCGGACGCACCGCCCTGGTGACCGGCGCCTCCAGTGGCTTCGGCCGCCACTTCTGCCAGTTGCTGGCCCGCTCCGGCGCCGAGGTGATCGCCGCCGCCCGTCGCACGGACCTGTTGGACAGCCTGGTCGCCGAGATCACGGCGGCGGGCGGCAAGGCCCGCGCCCTGCGCCTGGACGTCGCTGACCAGGACCAGGTGATTGGGGCGCTCAGCGGGCTGGAACGCCTGGACATCGCCATCAACAACGCCGGCGTCGCCTCGCCCACCAAGGCCATCGACATGGAGGCCGCGGAATGGCGCGGCGTGTTCGACGTCAACGTCAACGGCGCCTTCTTCGTCGCCCGGGAGGCGGCGCGGATCATGCGCAAGGCTGAGACCGGCGGCTCGATCATCAACATCGCCTCGATCACCGGCCTGCGCACGGCCCTGGCGGCCTCGGCCTACGCGCCGTCCAAGGCCGCGGTGATCCACATGACCAAGACGCTCGCCATGGAATGGGCGCGGTTCGGGGTGCGGGTGAACGCCATCACGCCCGGCTATATCGAGACCGACCTGAACCGCGAGTTCCTGCAGTCGGCCCACGGTGAGCAGATGCGGCTGCGCATTCCGCAGCGCCGGTTCGGCGAGATCTCGGACCTCGATGGCCCCCTGCTGCTGCTGGCGTCGGACGCCTCGCGCTACATGACCGGCAGCGTGCTGGAGGTCGACGGCGGGCACCTAGCGAGCCCGCTGTAGGGCGAGCTCGCTTCGGCCTCTGGTTAGCCGCCCATCGTCTTGGCGCGCAGGCGGCGCATGCCGCCGATCCAGCGGTCGTAGTCGGCGGTCTTGCGCTGCATGTAGGTCAGGACGACCGGGTGCGGCAGGATCAGGAACTTCTCTTCGGCCAGGCCGGCGATCACCGCCTCGGCGGCTTCGTCGGGGGTCAGGACGCCGTCCAGGCTCTGGGGCGAGCCCGAGCCGCCGGCCCGCAGCATGGCCGTGTCCACGCCTTGCGGGCACAGCACCGAGACCGTGATCCCCTGGTCGCCGTGGGTGATCGACAGCGACTCGGCGAAGCCGATGGCCGCGTGCTTGGTGGTGGAATAGACCGCCCCGCCGATCTGGGAGAGCAGGCCCGCGGCGGAGACGGTGTTCAGGATGTAGCCCCCGCCGCGCTTCACCATGCCTGGGATCACCGCCCGCGCGGCGTGGACATGGGCCATGACGTTGACGTTCCAGGCCCGATGCCAGACGTCGTCCGGCGACGAGGCGGCGTTGTTGCGGTCCGGATCGCCGTCGCCGACGCCGGCGTTGGCGCAGAACAGATCGATCCCGCCGTGGCGGGCCTCGATATCGGCGACCATCTTGGCGGTCGCCTCGCCGTCGGTGACGTCCAGCGTAACGGCCTCGCCGCCGATCTCAGCGGCCACCTTGGCGGCGCCCTCGCCGTTGCGGTCGACGACGATGACCTTGGCGGCGCCTTCCTTGGCGAAGCGGCGGCACATGGCGGCCCCGATGCCATCCGCCCCACCGGTGACGACGACAATCTTGCCCTGGACGTTCATGGTGTCTGCCTTCCGCTTATCTTGCGGGCGGAACCTCGACCGGATCGCCGGGATTGGCAAGGCGCCTCTAGGCTCGCAAGCGGCGCCTGACTAGGGTGTCTCAAGGACTGTTCGGAGTATCCCCATGACGCTTTCCCGCCTCGGCGCCGCGCTCGTCTCGACGGCGCTCGCCTCCACCGTGGCGTTCGGCCCGCTCGCCGCCGTCGCTAAGCCCCTGTCCGCGCCGCAGCGCGCGATGATCCTGAAGGCCGTGGATGACGACGCCGGCCAGATTTCCGACGCCGCGCTGAAGATCTGGAACTTCGCCGAGGTCGGCTATCAGGAGACCAAGAGCTCGGCCCTGCTGCAGGAGCAGCTGAAGGCCGCCGGGTTCGAGGTGAAGGCGGGCGTGGCCGGCATGCCCACCGCCTTTGTCGCCAGCTACAAGAACGGCAAGGGCCCGGTGATCGGGATTCTGGCCGAGTACGACGCCCTGCCAGGCCTGGGCCAGGCGGCCGAGCCGACCAAGACCCCGGTGGCGGGCCGCGCGGCCGGCCATGGCTGCGGCCATAACCTGTTCGGCGCAGCCTCGGTGGGCGCCGCCGTCGCCATCAAGGACTGGATGGTCAAGAACAAGGTCCAGGGCGAGCTGCGGGTCTATGGCAGCCCGGCGGAAGAGGGCGGTTCGGGCAAGGTCTACCTGGTCCGCGCCGGCCTGTTCGACGACGTCGACGCCGCCATCCACTGGCATCCGGGCACGGAGAATACCGCCGTCCAGGGCGTGAGCCTGGCCAATATCAGCGGCAAGTTCCGCTTCTACGGCGCTTCGGCCCACGCCGCCGCCAACCCGGACAAAGGCCGCTCGGCCCTCGACGGCGTCGAGATCATGGACGTCGCCACCAACTACCTGCGCGAACACGTGCCGGAAAAGACCCGCATCCACTATGTGGTGACCAGCGGCGGCGGCGCCCCCAACGTCGTGCCGGACTTCGCCGAGGTCTATTATTACGTCCGCCATCCCGATCCGGCGGTGGTCAAGGACGTCTGGTCGCGCGTGGAGAAGGCCGCCCAGGGCGCCGCGATCGCCACCGGCACCACCTACAAGATGGAAGTCACTGGCGGGGTCTACGCCCTGCTGCCCAACGACACCCTGGGCAAGGTGATGGACGCCAACCTGCGCAAGGTGGGCGGTATTACCTGGACGGCAGAGGAGACGGCGTTCGCCAAGACCCTGCAGAAGTCGCTGACCAGCGCGCCCGATGTGGCCTCGGTGCAGAAGATCGAACCCTACAAGATCGAGATGGACGGCAGCGGCGGATCGACCGACGTCTCCGACATCAGCTGGGTGACGCCGACCGTGGGCCTGCGCACCGCGACCTTCGTGCCGGGCTCCGCCGGCCATAGCTGGCAGAACGTGGCGGCCGCGGGCACCACCATCGGGACCAAGGGCGCGGTCAACGCGGCCAAGACCCTGGCGCTCACCGCCGCTGAGCTGTTCCAGAGCCCGGACGTGCTGAAGAAGGCCAAGGCCGAGCTGGCCGAGCGGCGCGGGCCGGACTTCAAGTACCAGGCCATGCTGGGCGACCGGCCGCCGGCCCTGGACTACCGCAAGGCGCCGACCGCGGGCGGCGGCTCGGAATAGGCGCCTTGGCGCTCTCCGACGAGAAGCACGAGCTGATCCTCCAGGGGGCCATCGCGGCCTTCCTGGAGACCGGCTATGCGGCGACCTCCATGGACGAAGTGGCGCGTCGGGCGGGCGTGTCCAAGCGCACGGTCTATCGCCACTTCGCCAGCAAGGCCGACCTGTTCGAGGCCATCGCTCACCAGGCCTTCGCTCAGTTCAAGGCGGCCTATGAGACAGGCTTCGCGCCGGGGCGTCCGATCCACGACCAGCTGGCGGCCATCGCCCGGACCGAAGGCGCGCTGTTCACCTCCGAGCGGTTCATGCGCCTGGGCGCGGTGCTGTGGGCCGAGACCTATCGCGACCCGGACCTGGCCGCGCGCGTGCCGCGGTTCCAGGATGATTCCGACGCCCTGGCCGGCTTCATGGCCGACGCCATGGCCGCGGGGGTCCTGCGAAAGGCCGACCCACGCCGGGCCTCCAGCCATTTCAAGGCGCTTCTGAAGGCTGAAGGCTTCTGGCCGCACCTGGTGCGCGGCGAGGTCGTGCCGACTGACAAGATGGCGGTGATCGAGGCCGAGGCGGTGGCCCTGTTCCTCTCCCACTATGGTCCTGAAGGGTAAACTCACCAGTTTACTTATGGCCGGCTCGCGGGCTTAATCCCTCCACCAGACGGGAGGACGACGCATGGCGCAGACCATCAAGGCGAATTGGGGCGAGGCCGACATTCCGGACCAGACCGGCAAGGTGATCCTGATCACCGGCGCCAACAGCGGCCTGGGCTTTGAGGCCACGCGCATGTTGGCCGGCAAGGGCGCCCATGTCATCATGGCCTGCCGCGACGCCGCCAAGGCGGACCTGGCGGTGGCCGAGATCCGCAAAGGTTGGCCGACCGGGCGCATGGATGTGATCGCCCTGGATCTGGCCGACCTGGACAGCGTGGCGAGCGTCGCGGACCGGGTGAAGGCCCTGGGCGTCAGCCGCATCGATGTGCTGATCAACAACGCCGGGGTGATGATGCCGCCCAAGCGGCTGACCACGAAGCAGGGCTTCGAGCTGCAGTTCGGCTCCAATTTCCTGGGCCACTTCGCCCTGACCCGCACCCTGTTCCCGCTGATCGCGGCCAATGGCCGGATCGTGAACGTCGCCTCCATCGCCGACCGGCGCGGCGATATCCGCTGGGACGATCCGCAGTGGACGACGGCCTATAATCCGTCGGCGTCCTACGGGCAGTCGAAGACCGCCAACCTGCTGTTCAACCTGGGCCTGACTGAGCGCCTGGCCAAGGCCGGCAGCGGGATCACCGCGGTGGCGGCGCATCCTGGCGTCGCCATCACCAACCTGGCCAACAACAGCATCCTGGGCCGCTGGCTGTGGCTGCTGAAGCCCATGGTGGCGCTCGGCATCGGGCCAAAGTCGCACAGCGCCGCCAAGGGCGCCCTGCCGGAGGTCTACGCGGCCACGGCCGAGATCGAGCGCGGGGCCTATTACGGGCCGGCGGATCGCTTCACCGGGCCGCCCGCGCGGGCCGAGAAGGACCGCGCCGCCCATTCCGCCGACGCCCAGAGCGCTGAGCGCCTGTGGGCCATCGGCGAGCAGCTGACCGGCGCGCCGTTCAAGATCTGAGCGGTTACTGCAGCCAGCCCGTGATGCGGATCTTGCCGTCGGCGCTCGCGCCCTCGGCCCAGATCTGGCGGGTGTTGACCCAGGCGTAGTCCGGGCTGGCGGTGGTGAGCTGCACGTTCTCCACCAGGTCCATGCCGGTGGCGGTGGGCGTCGCGACGCCGGTCGCCTCCATGGAGATGCGGGCGCCGTCGTCGGTCTCGATCACGCCGCGGATGTTCAGCTCGCCCCGGCCGTCGGGGCGCAGGCGGTAATAGTCCGTCCCCGTCAGCTTGCCGGACAGCCGGCCCTCGGCGCGGCCAGCGAAGCCGAAGTCAAAGCGCGCGTCGGACGGCGGGATGGCCGCTTGGCCAGTCAGGATCGCCTCCAAGGTTACGCCGAAGTCGGTCGCCCCGGTGATCTCGACTTCGTATTCATAGATCTTCTCGCCACGCATGGCCGTCCTCCCGTTTTCTGAAGGCGTAACAGCCGTTCCGTGGCGACATGGAAGCGGGATCAGGCGGCGGTGTAGCCGCCGTCGATCACCAGTTCCGCCCCGGTCATGAAGCTCGACTCGTCCGAGGCCAGGAACACGATCCCGTCGGCGATCTCGCGCGGCACGCCCAGCCGGCCCAGCGCATGGCGCGAGATGATGATGTCGCGCATCTCGTTGGCGTTCTCGACGTCGCGCAGGGCGCCGGCGACCATGGGCGTCTCGATGAAGCCGGGGTGCACCGAGTTCACCCGCACGCCGAAGGGCGCGAGCTCCAGGGCTGTGGCCTTGGTCAAGAGGGCGACCCCGCCCTTGGAGGCGCAATAGGCGGGCGCGCCTGGGGAGCCGACCTTCCCCAGGATCGAGGACAGGTTGATGATCGAGCCCCGGCCGGCCTCGACCATCACCGGGGCGGCGGCCTTCATGCCCAGGAAAACGCCGTCCAGGTTGATGTCCATGAGCTGGCGCCAGGCCTCGAAGGTGGTCTCCAGCAGCGGGCCACCGCCGGCGACGCCCGCATTGTTGACCAGCACGTCGAGCCGCCCGAAGGCCTTGAGGGTTTCGGCTGTCACCTCGGCCCAGCGGGCCTGGTCGGCGACGTTCTGGGTCAGGAACAGGGCCTTGCCGCCCGCATCGGCGATCCCGTCAGCAACTGCCTGGCCGGCGTCGGCCGAGATGTCGGTCAGCACCACGGCCGCGCCCTCGCGCGCCAGCCGTCGGGCCGATTCCGCGCCCAGGCCAGACCCTGCCCCTGTCACCAGGGCCACCTTGCCCTCGACCCGTCCCGCCATGTCGCTCTCCCTGATGCGCCGCCGTCTGGAGCGGTCGTTGTCCGGACCCTAGCGGGCGGGCGAGCGCGCCGGAAGCATTGACGCAACGTGCAGCCCGTGGCCCCTGGCGATCAAAGAGATCGGGAGGATCGCATGGCCGCCGTCAATCGCTACTGGACCCTGTCGGGCAAGCCGATCGGCGGCTGGCCGGAGGCCGATACTTTCGAGCTGTGCGAGGGTGCGATCCCGGTTCCAGCGGAAGGCCAGGCTCTGACCCGGACGATCTATGTCTCCCTCGACCCCTACCAGTGGGCCTACAAGCGGCGCGGGACCGAGGCGCCGGGCGCGCCTTGCCATGCGCGGACGGTCGCGCAGGTCGTCGAGAGCCGCATTCTGGGGCTCAGCCCTGGCGACTTCGTGTTCAATACCAATGGCTGGTCGGAATACGCCCTGATGGGCGAGGGCGTGCCGCGCCCCGGCTACATGGTTCCGCGCAAGCTCGACCCGGCCAAGGGCAAGATCTCTCAAGCCGTGGGCGTCTTGGGGATGCTGGGCCTGACGGCCTATGCCGGCATGGTGGTTCAGTGCGGGGCCAAGGCCGGCGACACGGTGGTGGTGACGGCGGCTTCGGGTGGGGTGGGCCAGATCGCGGGCCAGCTGGCCAAGCTGCGCGGCGCGCGGGTGGTGGGGATCGCCGGCAAGCCGGACAAGTGTCGATTCGTCACCGAGACCCTGGGCTTTGACGCCTGCGTCTCGCACCTGTCGCCGACGCTGGCCCAGGACCTGGCGGCGGCCTGTCCGGACGGGGTGGACGTCTATTTCGAGAATGTCGGCGGCCCGTCCTTCGAGGCGGTGCTGCCGCTGTTCAAGCCGGGGGCGCGAATGACCATCTGCGGCCTGATCAGCACCTATGGCGATGCGCCGGGCGAAGACCCGCGGGCCATGGAGGCGCGCCGCGCTGGCGAGCGCGGCGTCACGGTCACCGACCTGTTCGTCGGCGACTATGTGGACAGCCACCACGACGCCATGCTGGCCGAACTCGGCCCCGCAGTGGCGGACGGGCGGGTGACTTACCTGGAGGATATCCGGGAAGGCCTGGAGACCATCCCCCAGGCCTTCGCCGAGATGCTGAAGGGCGGCAACTTCGGCAAGATGCTGGTTCGCATCGCCGAGGATCCGACCTAGAGCTTGGAGCGTGATGGCCGCCGAAACCGGCGTCCACTTTCGGCTATCACGCTCCTGGACTAGTCGTCGAAGCCGACGAATACCGAGGCTTCTTCCACCGACTTGCGTTCGGAGACCACGGCGTTGGCCGGGAAGCTGTCGTCTGGCCAGCCGAGGGCGACGGCCTTCATGATCACCTGGTCCTCGGCGATGCCGGCGTGCTCGCGCACCACCGGGGACTGCATGATCCCCTGGCTGTTGATCACGCAGCCCAGGCCCCGCGACCAGGCGGCGTTGACCAGGGCGGTGGTGACCGCGCCGCAGTCGAAGGGCGTGTCATCGGAGCCGTCCAGCACCCGATCATAGGTGATGATCACGCACACCGGCGCGTCGAACTGGCGGAAGCCGCGCAGCACCCAGTCCTGGCGGCCGGCCTTGTCGTCGCGCTCGATACCCATGGCGCCGAACAGCTGCTTGGCGACGCCCACCTGGCGGTCGCGGTGCTTGCCCTCGAAGGCGCCGCCGGTGCGGAACTCGCGCGATTGCGGCACGCCGGCCAGGTTGCGTTCGGTGTTGCCGGCCCGGATGCGGTCCAGCGGTTCGCCGGTGACCACATAGAAGTTCCAGGGCTGGGTGTTCATCGAGGACGGCGCGCGCATGGCCAGCTCGATGATCTCCTCGATCAGCTTGCGCGGCACGGGATCGGGCTTGTAGCCGCGAATGCTGCGCCGGCCCTTGATCACCTCGTCGTACTGCATGCCGTCCTCCCCTAGAGTGTTGTTGTCAGGCCTGGCGTTGCGCCACAGCGGCCACGTTGATTGTTCCCACCGGCCCCATCTCGTCATGCAGCCAGCACTCGCCCACGGCGACGCCGGCCAGGGCGTGATGACGGACCATGTCGAAGCCCAGCCACTCGGTGGCCGGCAGGCGATGCATGTAGACCGTGAAGTCGGTGTTCACATAGTCGATGCTGCCCAGGCTGGAATGGGCCATGGGGCTGGCGTAGTCGGCGGCGAGCGCCACGCGGGTGAAAGGGGTGTGCTCCTGGCCCTCGACCAGGGGGCGGGTTTCGCGCACCCAGGCCTGGCGGGCCTCGAAGGGCGAGAGCGGTCCCAGCACCGGCGGGTTGGCGGCGGAAGACGGCGCATCGCCCTCGCCGGCCAGGCGCCGGCGCGGCGTGTCCTGAGCTTCGCGGCGGTCGGCGGGGATCGGCCGGATCTCCCAGTGGCCGCGGTCCGGTTGCGGCAGGAGGTCGTGGGGCGAGGGGACCCGCCAGCTCGGCGACTGTGGGGTGGGGCTGTCCGGGTTCTCGGTCTCGCGCAGGTACAGACAGTTGGCGCGGGCCACCACGTCGCCGTCTGCGATCAGCTGGGCCTCGGCCAGCAGCAGTCGACGGCCCCGGCGGATGATCTGGGTGGCGACCTGCAACGGCGCCTTGGGGGCCATCTTGATCAGGTCGACGCAGAGCCGGGCCGGTACGAGGTCAGAGGCGCCATAGGCCCGCTCCAGGCCCAGGCCCAGGAGGCCGCCCACGAACCGGCCGCCCAGGGTGTTGGGCCGCCAATAGCCGCCCGCCGCCTCGGTCGGCACGAAGCGGTCGCCGTCCTCGATGAAGAAGGCGGTCGTTGAGACCGTCCCGAACCCGTCGCCCAAAATTCCAACCCCGACCCAGGTCGCCGTCGTGGCGACGCAACGGCTCCTAGAGGTCCATCCCCACGTCACGCAAGTCCGGCGTGGGGCGCCGTGGCGTCACGATTGATCTCACGCCCCCAATTGGCCGAAGTGGCGAAAACCTATCGAGGAGACGCCCCATGACCTTCCCCCTGCCCAATGTTTCCACCGACCTGACGGGCCAGGTGGCCCTGGTCACCGGCGCCTCTTCGGGCCTGGGCCTGCGCTTCGCCAAGGTGCTGGCCAAGTGCGGCGCCAAGGTCGCCATCGCCGCCCGCCGGGTGGAGCGCCTGGAGGCCCTGGCCGCCGAGATCCGCGCCGAGGGCGGCGTCGCCTTCCCCGTGGACTTGGACGTCACCAACACCGAGCAGCTGAAGACCGTGGTGTCGAAGGTCGAGGCTGAGCTGGGCCTGGTCACCATCCTGGTCAACAACGCCGGCATTCCCGACGCCCAGCGGGCGGTGAAGATGTCGGTCGAACTGATCGACCAGGTGCTGGACATCAATGTCCGCGCGCCTTTCATCCTGTCCTGCGAGGTCGCTCGCCGGCTGATCGAGGAAAAGTCCCCCGGCAGGATCGTCAACATCGCCTCCGTGGCGGCCTATGACTATGCCGGCGGCGGGGCGGCGCTCTATTCGGTGACCAAGGCCGCGGTGGTCCGCGCCACCGAAGCTCTGGCCGTGGAGTGGGCGCGCAACAACATCAACGTCACCGGCATCGCGCCCGGCGCCTTCCAGTCGGAGATGATGGACGGGATGCTCGAGCGGGTCGGTGATATCTCCAAGGGCATGCCGCGCCAGCGGATCTGCGACCCGGCCATGCTAGACTCGACCCTGCTGTTCCTGGTCTCGCCGGCCTCGGTGGCGGTGACCGGCACGGTGATCAAGGTCGACGACGGCCAGGGCCGCCGCTGAGCCCTACTTCACCACCAGATCGGTGTCGGCGACCCCGGCGTTCGGGGTCGTAGCATCCGTGGCGATGATCCGCAGCCTGTAGGCGCCCGGCGCGAGCGGCGTGGGCGTCTGGGCCGCGAACTCGCTCTTGGTCCCGGCATAGGCCAGGGGGAAACGCACCGGCTCGACGCCCTTGCGGGTCAGCTCGGCGCTGACCGTGTAGTTGGCGGCGTCCCACAGACCCTTGGGTTCGATGGGGCAGCCGCACATCAGCGCGACCTTGGCGTGGACGGTGGCCTTGCGGTCATCGCCCACGACAGCTGACGGCTCGACGATCAGGCCGGGGAAGCTCAGCACCCAGCCATCGCCCTCGATATTGCGGCCGGGCAGGACCCAGAGGGTTGAGCTCGCCTCCATGCCCACCGGCGCGCGGACGACTGCGCGAACCAGGGTAGGCTCGGTGATGTCGAGTTGAGCGGTGAACTTGGCGGTGTCAGCGTCCGCCAGGGGCGCGTTGCGCGCCGCGGGCTGGACCATCAGCTTGGGCGTGTCGCCGGTGGTGCCCTCGATCTTGCCGCTCGCCAGGGTCTTGCCGGTGCGGGCGTCGGTCAGGGTCACCTGGGCGCCGCCGACGTGGGTCCCAATGAACTTGGCGTCGAGGGCGCGGGCCCGGACCACCACGGTGGTCGGCTGGGCCTGGGCGGCGGTGGCCGCCAAGGCGGCCGCTAGGCTGAGGGCGAGCAGGGCGGGGCGCATCGGACTCTCCGGGGATCAGGTCTCCCCAGCCTAGGCTATCCGGCGCCCTTCGCCACCCTGAACGGCCAGAAGCCCTGCGGGAGAGCGCTCCGCAGGGCTTCCTTCGCGGTGAACGTCCAAGCCTAGAAGCGGTCGGCGTTCATCACTTTCGTCCAGGCGGCGACGAAGTCGCGGACGAAGCGCTCAGAGGCGTCGTCCTGGGCGTAGACCTCGGCATAGGCCCGCAGGATCGAATTGGAGCCGAACACCAGGTCCACCCGCGTCGCCGTCCACCGCACCGCGCCGGTCTTGCGATCGACGATCTCGTACAGGTTCCGGCCCTTCGGGACCCAGCGATAGGCCATGTCGGTCAGGGCGACGAAGAAGTCCGGGCTCAGCGCGCCCACCTTGTCGGTGAAGACGCCGTGCGACGCGCCGCCGTGATTGGCGCCGATCACCCGCAGCCCGCCGACCAGGGCGGTCATCTGCGGCGCGGTCAGGCCCATCAGCTGGGCGCGGTCGAGCAGCAGCTCCTCCGGCTGGACGGCGTAGTCGGCCTTCAGCCAGTTGCGGAACCCGTCGGCCAGCGGCTCCAGCACCGAGAAGCTCTCGGCGTCGGTCATCTCCGCCGTCGCGTCGCCGCGGCCCGGCAGGAAGAGAACCTCGACCTCGACGCCAGCGGCGCGGGCCGCCTGCTCGACGCCCAGATTGCCGGCCAGGACGATCAGGTCGGCGACGCTGGCGCCGGTCTGGGCGGCGATGGGCTCCAGCACCGACAGCACCCGGGCCAGGCGCTCGGGCTCGTTGCCGACCCAGGCGTTCTGGGGCGCCAGACGGATGCGGGCGCCGTTCGCGCCGCCCCGATGGTCGGACTGGCGATAGGTGCGCGCGCTATCCCAGGCCGTGGCGACCATGTCGGCGACCGCCAGGCCAGAGGCCGCGATCTTCGCCTTGGCGGCGGCGACGTCGTAGTCGCTGCGCGCGGCCGGGATCGGGTCCTGCCAGATCAGGTCTTCCGCCGGTACGTCCGGACCGAAGTAGCGGGCCTTGGGGCCCATGTCGCGGTGGGTCAGCTTGAACCAGGCCCGGGCGAAGGTCTCCGAGAAATAGGCTTGGTCCTTGGCGAACCGCTCCGAGATGGCGCGGTAGGCCGGATCGACCTTCAGGGCCATGTCGGCGTCAGTCATCACCGGCATGCAGCGGATGGACGGATCCTCCACGTCGACGGGCATATCCTCCGGCTTGATGCCGATGGGCCGGTACTGGTGCGCGCCGGCCGGCGAGGTGGTCAGCTCCCAGTCGTAGCCGAACAGCAGCTGGAAGTAGCCGTTGTCCCAGCGCGTCGGATGCGTGGTCCAGGCGCCCTCGACGCCGGAGGTCACGGCGTCGCGGCCGATCCCGCGGCTGACATTGTTGATCCAGCCCAGGCCCTGTTCCTCGATGCCGGCGCCTTCCGGAGCCGGACCCAGGCGCGAGGCGTCGCCGGCCCCGTGCGCCTTGCCGACCGTGTGGCCGCCGGCGGTGAGGGCGACGGTCTCCTCGTCATTCATGGCCATGCGCGCGAAGGTCTCGCGCATCTGGGCGGCGGTCTTCAGCGGGTCGGGCCGGCCGTTCACACCTTCGGGGTTCACATAGATCAGGCCCATCTGCACCGCGGCCAGCGGGTTCTCCAGGGTCTGCGGCTTGGAGACGTCCTCGTAGCGGCTGTCGGAAGGACCGACCCATTCCTGCTCGGCGCCCCAGTAGACGTCCTTTTCCGGATGCCAGATGTCCTCGCGGCCGAAGGAGAAGCCGAAGGTCTTCAGGCCCATGGTCTCATAGGCGAGGGTGCCGGCCAGGATCATCAGGTCGGCCCAGCTGATCTTGTTCCCGTACTTCTTCTTGATCGGCCACAGCAGGCGCCGCGCCTTGTCGATATTGCCGTTGTCCGGCCAGGAGTTCAGGGGCGCGAAGCGGATATTGCCCGTGCCCGCGCCGCCGCGGCCGTCCGCCGTGCGGTAGGAGCCGGCCGAGTGCCAGGCCATGCGGATCATCAGGCCGCCGTAGTGCCCCCAGTCCGCCGGCCACCAGTCCTGGCTGTCGGTCATCAGGGCGCGGACGTCAGCCTTCAGGGCCTCGACGTCCAGGGTCTTCAGCGCCTCGCGATAGCTGACGCCCGGCAGCGGATTGGTCTTGGTGTCGTGCTGGCTGAGAATGTCGAGGTTGAGCGTCTTGGGCCACCAGGCCGTGACGCTGGCGCCGGCGGTGGTGTTTCCGCCGTGCATCACCGGGCATTTGCCGGCGGGCGTTCCTTTGTTTCCGTCCATCTCATCCTCCAGGGACCGCCTTCGGGTCGGGCGGGAGGGCCACCGCGAAGCTCCGAAGCTCCGCAATGGTTATCCCTGGAGGACTTTGAGATAAAATCGATTGTTTCATCGATTTGGATCGTAAAAACCTATGAGTCTCAGCCCATGGGGTAGAGGATATCCTTGGAGACCTTGTTGATGGCGTCCAGCACGTCCTGGCTGAGCGTCAGGTCCATGGCCGCCAGGATGTCGTCCATCTGGTCCTCGCGCGTGGCGCCGACGATGGTGGAGGCCACGAAGTCGTGCTGCTTCGACCATGCGGTGGCCAGGGTCACCGGCGCCATGCCGGCCTCGGCGGCGATGGCCATGTAGCGTTCGGTGGCCGTCAGGCTCTTCTCGTTGACGAACCGGCGGGCCATGACCGCCTGGCGGCCGCCCAGCTTGATATAGCTGGAGAAGCGCGCGCCCTCCGGCGTGGCGCCGCCCTGGTATTTGCCCGACAGCACGCCACCGCCCAGGGGCGAATAGGGGATCAGGCTCACGCCTTCCTGGCGGCAGGCCTGGGCCAGCTCATCCTCGAAGCGGCGGTTGTTGAGGCTGAAGTTGTTCTGGATCGTCTGGTAGCGGGCGGTGCCCAGCCGCTCGGCCACGGCCACCGACTTGGTCAGGCCCCAGGTGGTTTCGTTGGAGCAGCCGATGATCCGCACCTTGCCGGCCTGGATCAGCTCGTCGAGGGCCAGCATGGTCTCGTCATAGGCGACGCCATGGTCCGGCCAGTGGGTCTGGTAGAGGTCGATATAGTCGGTGCCCAGGCGCTTCAGGCTGGCTTCCACGGCGGTGACGATGTTGTGGCGGTCGAGGGCTGTCATGGCCGAGCGCTGGGCCGACTTGATCCAGCCGTGGCTGGGGCCGGAGACCTTGGTGGCGATGATCAGGGCGTCGCGGCTCTTGGTCTTCATCCACTTGCCAAGGATCTCCTCGGTGCGGCCCGCCCACTTCGGATCCGGCGGGACGGGATAGTTCTCGGCGGTGTCATAAAAATTGATGCCGGCGTCGAACGCCCGGTCGAGGATGCGGAACGAGGTCGCCTCGTCCGCGGAGGACCCGAAGGTCATCGTGCCCATGCAGATGTCAGAGACGACGATGGCGCTCTTGCCCAGACGCTTGTGGCCCATGGAATGCTCTTCTTCGCTTCAAATGGCGCGCCGCCATCGGTGGCGTCGCCGGATCAAAATGGTGCGGCGAAGGTATCGACTGGAATCCGCAGGAT
>CAZXVO010000056.1:0-1043 GCA_964643835.1 uncultured Phenylobacterium sp.
AACCGCTTGCGCCATCGCCATCGTCGTCATTGTCGTCTCCCGCTTTGCTGCCGGACCTGCGGGCTCGTTCCCGCGATCTCGCGCCCGGCAAGGGCGGGGAAAGGGCAGGGGCCAAGGACGGCGCCGATGGAAACCGGCCTGCAGCGCAGCGAAGGCCGCGAGGGTCCGTCGGCGACGCCTCGCCACCGGCGAGGTCGCCTTGGCCCATGACCGACCCGTCCTAGGGTCGTGAACTCGATCGCGGACGAGCCCCCTCCAGCAGCTTCCATCCGGGAGACGGTCCGACGCATGCGACCGCTCGCGGTCACCACATCTTGGGTTTCAGGCACGAATCAGGATTGGCCGCCCCGAAGGCCTGCGGATACCCCCCGTCGTCGCCCGCGCACCGCGCAGCGCCGGAACGGAACGGCCCTCGCGGCCTTTGAAGCTAGAGCTGCTCGGAGATCCTCATGACCCTGGCGAGCGCCGCAACGACAAGATCGCTGAGGCGATCAACGCCGAGCACCGCAGTCTCGGCCATGTCGCGATCGGCGCGCGCGGCTGCCTGGCCTTGATCGCCGTGACCGCGGCGCTGTCGGTGTCGGGGCGCCAAGCGCCGGCCCAGGGCGCGAAGCCATCGCGCCATCCTTTGGTGAAGGCGATATGGCCGTCGCTGTTCTCCGTCACCACCCTGGCCGCGCTGCGCGTCTGGAACGCCCCAGCGAGCCACGAGCGGTCCCGCGCCCTTGGCGTCTGGGGCGTATTGCAAGCGTCGAACCTGCTGCTCTCTGCGCTGAAACCTAGAAGTCAGTCGGGCCAGGTCACAGCCGCCCTGGCGACTGCCGGGCTGACGGCCGCCTATGCCTATGCGGCCTCCTACGTCGATCCGAAGGCGGCGGCGCTCTCGGCGCCGACCGGCTTTGCGGGCTTGTCTTCCGTCATCGGCACGCCGGCCAAGGGCTGACACAGAGAAAGGCGCGGCGGCCCAAGCCCCCCCCCCCAGCGGATAAAGCCCCCGACATAAACCCCATGTGGCGGAATGCAACTTACGCCGGCATAATGCC
>CAZXVO010000056.1:1053-20181 GCA_964643835.1 uncultured Phenylobacterium sp.
CGCGGGCCAGGGGGTGACACCGTTACGGGGGGGGGGGCCTACGCCGCCGCGCCCTGCGGATCAGGCCCGCGACTTCACCGGCTGGTGGCGGATGCCACGTTCGGCGGCCTTCTGACCGAGATTGAGGGCCGGCCCGAAAGGCTGCAGCTGGGCGCCCCGTTCGAGGTTCAGCGTGTTAGGAAGCGTCAGCACGCACACCGGCTCGAGCGCGATCAGCTCGTCATTGGCCCGGAACGGAGCGGCGCGCCCGTTCCTGTCGAAATCGGCCTTGGCCAAGACCAGCGTCACCGACTTCTGCTTGGCCCACTTGATGGCGAGCTTTTCGCCACCCTTGGCGCCCGTCGTGGCCAGCGCCATGTCCGGCCATTGCGTCAGCGCCCAGTTCAGGGCGTCGAAGATGCGGTTGGCGTCATCAGCTGTATCCGCCTGCGGCGCTGCGCGGAAGGCGACGACCGTGGCGCCCGGGCTGACGGCGGCGTGCTTGCGGGCCTTGCTGGCCCTGATCGCGTCACGCGCCTCGATCTGGGCGGCAGTCGTGCGGGAGGCGCGCACCGTGCCCTTCCAGGGGCTCCAGACCTCGCCGGTCGCCGTGGTGTAGGTGGCCGCGGCGGCATCCCGGACGATCTCCATCGCCAAGGTGGCGACATCGGCGGCGCGGGCCTTGCGGGTGGCCTCCTGGATCTCAACGTCAAGGATCTCCGACCCGTCGAAGTCTCGGACCAAGCCGTTCAGCGTGTCCCTGGCCTTGTCCGCATCGCGCTCGATGCGCTGCGCGGCCGAGTGGAAGGCGCCGATCAGGGTTTCGGTGATGATCGCCTGGACGTCCTCGAGGGCGGTGTCGCTGATCACGTCGAGCACCTCGTTCATCAGCCCCTGGCTGAGCTGGTGGAGGGCGTCCTCGGGCGGGTAGGGCCTCGGGTCTTCGAGAACCAGCGCCTGGGCTTCGAAGGGTGTGAGATGGTCGGAAGTGGGGGGAAGGGCGTGAAGCTGCATGGGATGAAGTCCCTGTCTGTAGTGGATGTCGGAGCCCGTCGGCTCGTGACCGCCCCGCGCCGAGGGCCCGGCGGCCCCCACAAGGGCTTTGAGCGCAGCGTCCCTTGTGGGGGGCGCCGGACGGTGGCGAGGTCACAGGAGCCAAAGGGATTTGACGGCCGCCCCTGGGGACTGCCGCGCGCGCCTGCGGCCGGACCACCCGGCCGCGATCGGCTCCCCGCTGCCCCGGCGCTCTCGTGGGCCGCGCCACAACCTCGTCAGATCGCAATTCGCGCGAAGGCGGCTAGAACAAGGAGGGCTGTGACACGTCGGCCACCGGCCGGCTCCGGCCCGCGATCCGCTCGGCGAACAGATAGGCCTCCATCCAGTCGTTCTGGTCGCGCCCGCCTCGACGGGCGGCGTAGGACCAGGCCATGGAGTCGGCGGAGAAGAGCATCGAGCGGACGGCCGGGCTCCGTAGAGCGGTGAGTTTCACGCCGAACCCGTGCAGCCGCAGATCCGGCCGGACCCGCAAGATCGTCTCCAGGATGACGCCGATCGCCCGCGGATCGCCCTGGCGTTTGCAGACCGAGCCCACCCCGACCCATGCGCCCTTGCCGAGACGGTCACCGTAGGCGTCGAGGTGTCGGCGGTAATCAGCCGCGTGCCAGCCCTGCAGGACCGCCATCAGCGGGGTGCGGCCCGTGCCCGCCGCGGCGATCGAGTCGAAGCGCTCGAGGGTCAGGTGCTGATGTTCCCGTACCGACAAACCCGTCGCGGCGATCACCTCGGGTTCGCACATCCAGTCCTGGGAGACGGCGACCTCCAGGCCGGAGCAAGGCCAGTCCCCGAACTGGCGCACCAGGGCGGCATAGTCCTCCGGCGACTGGTCGAACCGACCTCGCAGGGCGATCTGGGTAAAGGCTCCCGAATCGAGCATCCAGCCGTCGGCCTGACCGACGAAGGCGATGTTGCCCGTTCGGCCGGCCAGGACGTTGGCCGAAATGCAAACGGGATGCCCGCGCAAGCTGAGCGGCCATCCCATGCGGGGTCGATGCACGCCGACGAAGAAGCGCATCGTTCTATGCCGACGCCGGCGCAGTGGCGCCGATCACCAGACGCCCGGGCCGAAAGCGGTCGAACCGCTCTAAATAAGCCTGCAGCTCCGCGAGGGTGGTGAAGGCGAGGATCGCAAGATCGTCGCGGCTGACGCAGGCGGCGCCGCCGCCGCTATCGAGGCTGCAGGTCTCCTCGGCCCCGTCGGCGTGATGCAGCCGTGTCGCCGGGCCCCACTCGCCGCCATAGCCGTCATAGCTCAGCCGATAGGCCAGGCCATGATCGGCGCAGAACGTCTGCAGCGTCTCGAACTCGCCGCTGTTGACCTCGGTCCCGTAGAGATCGACCCCGTCGATCCCCGCGCTCAGGTAGGCGACGAGCTCGTCGCGGCTGCCGAAGCTGTCGCCCCAGTCTGGGCCGAGCCGTTCGTCCTCGATCGCCTCACACAAGGCGTCGAGAATATGGGCGGGCGCCGATCCGCCGATGACGATGCTGGCGCTTACGCGATTACCCACGGGCGGCCTCCAGCGCTTCATCGAGGAGCGCCGTGACGTCGGCGACATCGTAGTCGGCGTGGGTGATCAGGGCATAGCCGCCGCCGAACGCGCCGGGCCGGCTGCGCGAGCAGTCATTGGCCCAGGTGAAGCCGGTCGGCAGGGCCGAGGGCGCGAGGCGGCGGATGAGCTCGGCGATGGCGATGACCTGGGGGTCGCCATCGCCATGGATCCACACGCCGCCAGCGCGGCGATAGATGCGCGCGCCGATATCGAACGCATTGGAGTCGGCGTAGAGGGCGGCGACACCGGAGAGGGGGTCGTCGGGATCGGACGCGGGGAAGTACGGCGCGAGAGCCGCCGGCAAGGCCGCCTCGTAGCCAGTCAGGCCGAATGCGGAGATCAAGCGATCCGCCTCCGCCTCGGCGCAGTCGAGCTCGAAACTGAGCTTGGTGTAGTGGTCGGCCATGGGAGCCTCCTGATTCGGGTACGCCCGAATCCGCCCTCCCTTTGGCTTTTCCCTGGGCCTCACACCGGGCCAGAGGCCTCGCCGAAGGCCCCCGCCGGCAGGCTCCAGGGCCGGCTGATCACCGGCAGGCGCCAGTCCGCCGCCTCCGCCTGGGCGACCAGGTCGGGCCGGGCGAGGGCGGCGGGGTGAGGGCGGCCCCGGTCGGCCAAAGCGACCACGCTGGCACACCGCTGGATCGTGAGGCCCGACGCCGCCTCACGCGCGGCGATGTGGCGGAACTGATCGGGGAAGACCGCGCGGATCGTCGCCCACTGGTTGGGCGAGCCGAAGATGCAGGCCCGGCAACTGAGGCGGCCCCAGCCAAGCTGGTAGGCCAGATGCGGCGTGACCCCGAAGCGCTCGATGAGCCGCCAGACCTCGGCCTCCGGCCAGCGGTGGATCGGCCGCCAGTGATCCACCCGTCGCGCCGGCGCGCGGCCGCCGCCTGTGGCCGTGCGATGCGCCTCGAAGGTCAGATAGCGAGCCCGTCCGGGGCTCTCCTCGGCGCGCTCGCCGGTAACCACCAGGGTGCGGCCGTCGAAGAAGCGCGCCTGGCCGCGGATCGCGGCGGCGAGGACCTCGATCTTCAGCACGCTCGAGCACCATCTCACCCGAAGGTCGGCGCTGACCTGGGGAAAGCGCCCGCGCCAGCCGGGCGGCCCGGCGCCGCCGGCGCGGCCGAGGCCGCCGTCGGGCAGCTCGAAGAGAACGGCGCCGGTCGGGTCGCCCTGGCGGTCCATCTCGCCGAGAAAGCCGCCGGCCCGCCAGGACCGGTAGAGCGGCACGCCGAAATAGCCGGCGACAGCGCGGCAGTAGGGGAGGGTGCAGGGCCAGTCGATGAACGGCTGGTCGCCATCGACATCGTGGTGATGCAGCTCGATGCGCGATGCGGGGACGCCGGCCTCCAAGAGGTGCAGCAGGCAGGCCAGCGAATCCTTCCCGCCGCTGAACGCCAGCAGGACGCGGTCGTAGGCCGCTAGGTCCGGGACCGGACCGGCAAGGCAGGCGGACGCCCTATCCATCGCCCGGCTCGCCGATCGCCTCGCCGCAGAGCATGGCGACGGACCAGGCCGGCGGACACCAGGCCTCCATGCCGGCGAGGTGGCGAGCGGTCATCGCCCCGGTGAAGAACTCGACGGCGAGGTTCTGGCGTCGCTCTCCGACGTAGCCCTGGACGGCCACTCGATCGCGCCAACCAGCCTCGATCGCCGAGACGTCAGCCTCGTCGACCACGAGGCCGCCGCCGTCGAGGCCGTCGCAGAGCGCTTCGACCTCGGCCCCCTTCAGCGGGTCGGCGGCTCGGCCGTCCGCGAACACGTCGAGGATTTCCGGGCTCTCGTAGCCATCGGCGGCGTGGGCTTGCAGCAGGCGCAGGCCCGCCAGCAGCGCGCCGAGCTGGCGCGCGTCGATCTTGATCAACATCGGGGTCTCCTGGGTTAGGGGGCGAGATGCGCCGCGCGAGGCGACGCTCAGTGCGGCCGGCGAAGGCCGGCGAAGAGGCCTGGCGCGCCATCGATCCGATCGGGCGTGCCGGCGAAGGCGTCGAAGACGGTCATCCAGCGGGCCATTGCCGGCCGCATGCCCTCGGCCGCCACCTCTTCGGCCACGGCCGCCTGCCAGCGGGTGAGGCTGCGCGGCGCCGTGGCGATGATCGCGTCGATCTCGGCCGAATCTAGCAGCCCTTCGGCGCGGATGAAGGCGGTCATCGAGCCGGGTCGCGGCTGGGCGCCTCGGCGGCCGAGCACGGTCTTGCGCCAGAGGCCTTCGACGGTCCGAAGCCGGGGCTGGGCGCGGGCTTCAATCAGCACGATCTGCCGCAGCTGGGCGCGCGGCAACGATCGGACCTCGTCCGGCTTGGCCGCCGTGCAGAAGAAGCAGGCCGATTTCGGCGGGACCGGCAGGCCGGCGCGCTCGATGCGGGCGATGCAGTCCGCCCGGCTCCAGCCCCACTCCCGCAAGGGATAGCGATGGCGGTAAAGCGGATCGTCGAGGTCTCGTACCTCGGCGTAGCGGCGATCATCGGCGGGGCCGCAGTCATAGCCGATCAGCTTGACGACCCTGTCGCCCCGCGCCCAGGTCGCGATGGCCGGCGGCCAGCTCTGGGCCCAGGCATGCTGGGGCGCGACCTTCCATTTGAGGGAGCAGGTCCCGCGGCCGAAGGCGATGCTCGGCAAGGTGCCGTTGGTGATCAGATTCTCGGTCAGAGTCCGGTAGGCAGGCCAGTTCTTGAAGCGGCGCGGAACATAGCGGACGATTTCGGAGGGCACGCCCCGATCGGCCAGCCAGGCCCGGAAGATCGGGATGAACAGATAGGTCTCGGGCTTCTCCGCGCCCGTGTCGGCGAACAGCACCATGTCGATGCGCTCGCCGCGCTCGAGCAGCTCGATGAGCATGGCGGTGGAATCCACGCCGGCGCCCCAGGCGACGATCACCGGAACATCGATGTGGGGATGGTTCATGGCGGCCTCCGGAGCTGCGCCGGCGAAGGCCCCTGCCTGCGCCCGGCTCGTCCGGCGCCGCCCTCCCTTTGACCTCCCGCCGCAGGCCCTATGGCCGCGGCGCATCGGTCCGGACCGGGTAGGGGAGGGCGGTCCCCATCCGGCTCCGAACCGCGCGACGGGTAGTCGTGGATCCGCAGGGGAAGGCGTAGACGTGGTTGCCGCGATGGCGCAGGCGTCGGAATGGGCCGTCGCGCAGCGCGCGCTCGATGTAGGCGCCGCCGGTCTCGCCAGCAGCCAGGGGCGGGGCGCCGTGCGGGCGCAGGGTCTCGTAAGCGTCGCGGGCGCCGCTGTCGCCGGGCTTGAGCTTCATCAGCGCCCGCGAGCTGATCACTGTGGCGTCGTCGGCCAGCCACAGGGTGCGGGCCGTCGCGCGGCCGAGATAGAGGGCCGACGAGGCCGCGTAGATGCCGCCGTAGTGGCCCGCGAAGGTCACGTGGCCGTCCCGATCCACGCGCGGGACCGGGTCGGAATAGGCCAGGCAGACCGAGTAAAGCGGGCGGCCGTCGTTACCGGTCTTGTCCTGCCCAAGGCCCGCCAGGGCCCGGCGCAGGAACCAGGTCTCGGCGTTACCCGGCACATGGTCGAGCAGCAGGAAGCGGCCGAGGTCGCAGGACCGCGCACCCGACGCGCCGTAGGCGTCGGCGGCGCGGGGCTGCACCGGCACGCTGAACACCGCCACCCCGACCAGCTCGGCCGATCGGTTGCGGCGCGCTTCCATCAGGCCGTAGGCGGCGATCGCCACAGGGTAGGAGCCGGAATAGTGGTGCCGGACGATGAAGCCGCGCGCCTCGGCCGTGCCGCTCAAGCGCACCACGCCGTAGCGCCTGGGGTCCAGCGGTTCGCGTTGCGGGCGGTAAGATTGCCGGCGCTCGCGCCAGCGCTGGGCCACGAAGGGAAGATCGAGTTGCATGGGTTCCTCCTTGAGGGACCGATCCCTCGCCCCACGCCGCCCCGCCTTTCTTCTCCCATCCGGGGACGGCCGCGGGCGCGCGCGCAAAGACCCGCCGGCGGGGGCCGGCGGGTCGCAGTTCGCGAGGGACTACGAGCGCAAGGCGCGGCGGATATGGGTCGCGTAGGCGCCCACCGCCTTCCAGTAGGCCGCCATCACCCCCTTGTTCTGGGCCCAGCTGATCTGGGCCCGGCGCCGCGCGTCGGCGGCGAGGTCGCCGAGCACCGCCGCTAAGGCTGCCGTCACCGCCGGGTCGAGGCGGCGTAGAGCCGTCACGGCCGGCAGACCCAGAACCGGATTGCCGACCTCCCGGCGTGCGCTCCGCGACGGGCTCATCGGGCCGCCACAGGCGCCGGCGGTTGCTCGAAGCTCCACACCATCACCTGCTCCGCCCAGGCCTCGGGCGGGGTCGTGTGGCGCGCGGCCGCCAGGTCCATGGTTACGGCGTCGCCTTGCCCGAGCAGCCGCAGGTTTGCCGCCAACTGATCGAGCTCATCGGGGTATTCGCCGGCCTCGCCGAGCGAGACCACCAGCTGGGCCAGCATCGAGGTGGTCTCCATCAAGGCGCCCCGAACGGCCGCCCCAGCCGATGGACCTTGCCGATCACCGCGTTGCGGGTGATGCCGCCGAGCTGCTTGGCGACCTGGGAGCCGCTGAGCCCATCGGCCCACAAGACCTTCAGGCGCTCGACGCGGTCTTCACTCCAACCGAGCTGGGACATCGGGAAAATCCTCCAGACGCGCTCCCTTCGAGCGCACCCGGCCCCTCCCTGCCTTTCTCCTTTCCCCCACGCCTCGCCGCAGCCCTCACGCCGCAACGGGCCGGCGGGGCCGGCGCAATGGCGTAGTCCAGCGCCTTGAACCCGGGGATGCGGTAGAGGCCGCCATCCTCTGCCTGGAAGACCAGGCCTCGGCGGCCCGGGAGCCGGACCGCCCGCAGCTGGGTGAAACTGCGCCCATTGCGGAACTGGATCGGCGCGGCGAACACCACCAGCTGCCCCGGCCGCGGGGTGGGCCTGGCCCGGATCGCCCGGCGCTCGGCCAGCCGGGCCCGGCAGCGGGCGCGCCAATTCAGGGCGAAGGCCTGGTCAGGAGGTCGAGAACCTCCGCCGGGCAGGCGTCCTCCACCGGGCCCATCGATTCCGACATGTCCTTGTATCCGAAGACGTAGCCCTCCCGGTCGCGGGGGTTGTAGCGCACCAGGCAGACCAGCCCCCACACCTCCGTGCCGCCGGTCGTTGCCGCCACGTGCTCGACGGCGGCGTAGTAGGTACTCAGACCCACCAGCCGCGACGCCAGGACGCGCGAGCGGCCCTCGGGCCGCTCATAGGTGAATTGGCCGTCGAGATAGGCCTTCGGGGTCGGATGGCCCCCGAGCGATCGCATGAACAGCCAGCCCATGGCGGCGTGCTCCTTTGTCGTTGAACGGTTCGAGGGTGATCAGGCGGCCAGGGAGGCCGCCGCGTCCGCCGGCTGGCTGAAGGCCAGCAGGAAATCGACCGCGCGCTGGGCGTGGCCCGAGGCTTCCAGAAGGGCGCCCGGCCGGTCCTTCAGGATCCTGGCCCAGTGGGCGAGGTAGGCGGCGTGGCTGTCGCGCAGCTGCGGTCTGAGGCCGATGCGCAGCCCCAGGGCCGCGGCGCCGATCTCGGCGCAGAGCTCCTCGAAGGCGTAGGCCGCGTCGCCGAAACGGCGGCCGAACTCGCGGTTCAGCCGAAGCGCCGCGCCCGACCAATGCAGTTGCTCGTGGGCCTTGGTCGCCAGGAAGTCGTCGACCGAATGGAAGGCCTCGGGCGCCGGCAGGCGGATCAGATCCCGCGAGGGAATATAGCAGGGCTGGCCGCCGCCATAATCGATCTGAGCCGGGATGGCGTCGAGGATGGCGTTGTGGGCCGCCGCGCGGACAGCCGGATCGACGGCCGGGGCGGCGCGGAAGCGCTCCGGGCAGTCGGTCAGCTGGTCGGCGTTGAAGACCGCGTAGGTCTTCAGGTAGCGCATCACCTTGGGGTCGGCGTCCTCGCCGACGGGATCGCCCGCCTCGCCGCCGCAGCCATCCTCGACGACGCGGGTCTTGTAGAGGATGGCGAGCGAGCCCTTGGCGCCCTTGGCCACCGGCGCGCCGATCGCCAGGGCCTGGCGGAAGGTGAACCAGTAGGGCGAGCCGTAGCCGCGCAGGGCGCCGGCGAAGGACAGCAGCCACGAATTGCTGCCGGTGAAGGGTTCGCCGTTGGCCCGCAGCGGGAGGGCGGGGTCGGCGCCGGCCTGGCTCCAGGCTTGGCGCCACGGCGGCGTGGCCCCCCCCCGGGGGGGGGGGTTTTGGGGCCAAAAGGGGGGGAGGGGGGGGGGGGCGGGCGGGGCTCCTGGTTGGGCGCCACGGCGGCGTGCCCGCCTCGATGCGGGCGATGATGTCGGCCATCAGGTCGTCTAGGGGCGTGGACATGGGAACCTCGGGAGCGCGGCCCCGGACCCATTCCGGAGCGCTTGCCCGCTCCGTCCCTTCCTTTCCCCTCCGATGGCGCCGGCCGCGCCAGCACGAAAAGAGCCGCCGGGTCGGGCCGGCGGCTCCTCGCGCTGTCGATCGCCTCTACGCCGCCGCTGGCAGGATGTTCTGCGCCGGCCACTTGGCCAGGATGGCGGTCAGCACGTCCGGCCGGTCGGTCGGCACGAACACCCGCGGCGTGTAGCTGATGATCTCCACAAAGCAGCCCAGCGCCGTGAACACCGAGCGCTGCGAGGCTGCGCCGACGATCTCGAGGCGCTGGCGATCCATCACCTTGGCGCGCCGCAGCCAGAGGCCACCGGCCAGGGCGACCGAGGCGCCTTCGCCGAGCACCAGGCGACTGGCGGCGTCGCCATCACCGACCGCGCTGGCCGTATCCGTCAGCCCCAAGGCGATCTTGAGCGGAACGACCTGGGCGGGGTCAAGCACCCGCCCGAGCCAGCGTCGCCCGTCCGGCGCCTTGAGCCGGCGCACCGAAGTCCCCTTGTGCGGCAGGCTCGCCCAGATCGGCAGCAATAGGCCGGTGACCAGCACCAGCTCGCGGGTGACCCAGGGATCGGCCTGGGCGATCTCGGCGTCCCAAGCGGCGCGCCAGATCGCCTCCTCGCAGGCCTCCCAAGCCGATTCCTCGAAGCCCTTCAGCGAGGCGATGGTGCGCTTCTCCGGGCGGATCAGGCGGACGGCCGGGATCAGTCGGTCGTCGTCGTTGGTGGTGGTCAGGCCCTGGATAACCAGCGCCGCGCGCCCGGACTTGGCGTTGACGGCGAACACCGTCGCCTCCGGATCGAGGCCGGCCAGGGCGTCGTCGGCGGCGAGCAGGGACCGGCGCGTGCGGACCTGGAAGCTGAGCAGCTTGGTCTCAGCGCCGGTGACCGCGTCGGTGCGGATCACCTCCTCGTTCAAGATCACCACGTCGTCTGCCACGATGTCTTCCATGCCCCGGTCCCGGGCGCCGGACCCCTGGGCCCCCTCCAGGATCGAGGTGAGGATCGCGTCGAATGCGGCGAACAGGCTGTTCTGGGCGGTGATCCGCAAGGCGAGCAGCCGGTTCAGGAAGGTATTCATCGGCGGCATGTCGTCGGACTTCTTGAGGCCGCCGACATGGTCGAGCAGCCGCAGGCCGGTCTTGGCCTCGAAGGTCTCCCGGTCCATGGCCTCGACGTTGCCGAAGTGCAGAGCGACGTAGAAGGCCTGCAGCGCCCGGTGCGCCCACGGGCTCTCCAGGTTGTCCTCGGCGCGGAAGAGGCCGTTGCCGGCCGTGCGACGCTCGCCCCGGGTCAGGGCGCCCAGGCTGTCGAGCCGCCGGGCGATGGTCGAGGTGAACCGCTTCTCGCCGTGGATGTCGGTAGTCACCGGCCGGAACAGCGGCGCGCAGGCCTGGTTGGTGCGATGCGAGCGGCCCAGCCCCTGGATGGCGGCGTCGGCCCGCCAGCCGGGCTCCACCAGGTAGTGGACCCGGCGCTGCTGGTTCTGGACGCTGAGGTCGGCGTGGTAGCTGCGGCCCGTGCCGCCGGCGTCGGAGAACACCAGCACCCGCTTCTTGGCCGCCATGAAGGCGTCGGTCTCGGCCTTTGCGGCCGAGGCGCTGCGCCGCTCGACGACGCGGCGGCCGTCGCGCCGGACCACCCGACGGCTGCGGCCGGTGATCTCCGCCACCATCTCGGTCCCGAGGGCATCGAGGACCGCGTCCAGAACGCCCGGGACGGCGGGCAGGCAGGCCAGGTGGGTGACCAGTTCCTCACGCAGCCGCAGCGCCTCCTGGCTGACCACGGGGGCGCCGTCGACCATCACCGGGACCATGGTGACATTGCCGTCCTCGTCCTCCACGGCGTCCATGGCCATGATCGGGAAGGCGCCCATCAGGTAGTCGAGCACCTGGTCCTTGGGCGTCAGGTCGACGGCGAGGTTGTTCCACTCCTCGGCCGGGATCTCCGCCAGGCGGCGCTCCATCACCGCCTCATTGGTCGAGACGACCTGCACCACGGCGCTGCGCCCCTCGCCGAGATCACCTCGGATCGAGGCCACGAGGGAGGGGGACTTCAGACCGGCCAACAGGTGACCGAAGAAGCGCAGCTTGGAGCCCTCGAACGCCGACATGACGGCGGAAGCGGCCTGGCCGGACTTGGGCTTGCCGTCCTCGCTGATGCCGACCGCCTCCAGGGCGGCGCGCAGGTTCTGGTGGATCAGCTGGTAGGCGTCCGCCCAGGCGTCCCAGATGGCGATGTCGTCCTCGGTGAGCGGATGGCGCAGGGCGTCGTATTCGACGCCGTCGAACGACAGCGAGCGGGCGATGTAGAGGCCCATCGCCTTCAGCTCCCGGGCGATCAGCTCCATCACCGCCACGCCGCCGGTTTCGACGGCGTCCATGAAGGCTTCCCGGGTAGGGAAGGGGGCTTCGGGCCCGCCCCACAGGCCGAGCCGGGCGGCGTAGGCCAGGTTCTCCGGTGTCGTGGCGCCCGTTGCCGAGACATAGAGGATGCGCGCGTTGGGCAGGCGGTTCTGCAGGGCGAGCCCCGCCATGCCCTGTTGCGAGGCCTTCTTCGGGCCTCGGCCGCCCTTGCCCCCGCCGGCGGCGTTGGCCATGGCGTGCGCCTCGTCGAAGACGACGACGCCGTCGAAGTCGGCGCCGAGCCAGCTGACGATCTGGTCCAGCCGCGAGGGGCGGTCGCCGCGGGCCGGCTGCCGCAGCGTGGCGTAGGTGGTGTAGAGGATGCCCCGGTCGAGCCGGATGGCGTCGGCCTGTTTCCACGACGACTGCGGGGTGATGTCGGAGGCGGCGCCGCCGATCGCGCCCCAGTCGCGCCGGGCGTCCTCCAGGAGGGCGTCGTTCTTGGACAACCAGACGGCCCGCTGCCGGCCCTGCGCGATGTTGTCGGCGATCACCCCGGCGATCTCCCGGCCCTTGCCGCAGCCCGTGCCGTCGCCGAGGAAGAAGCCCTTGCGGAACGATACGGCGCCAGGATGGTCGTCCCTGACCAGCACCACCTGGTGCGGCGCCTCGCCGAGGATCCAGGCGCCAGGCAGGACTTGGGCGTGCGCTTCGCCGGCGTAGATCACCGTCTCCATCTGCGCGTCCGACACCAAGCCCTCGGCGGCGACCTTCGTCGGCAGCTGCGGCCGGTAGGTCGGCGCTGGCGGCGAGACCGAAGCCATGGGGCCGGATTCCACGAGCGGCGAGGGGTGGGGCTGCACCTGCGGGAACGCGATGCGGCCGAGCGCATAGGCCTGGTATAGGCCGACGTCGTGGCCCTCGCCCGACCAGGGCTTGGTCTCATAGGCGAGCGGGGCGGCGGTGTTGAGGAAGGCCAGCCGCGTCGACGGCGAGGCCAGGGATCGGGCCCGCGGCGCGAGCACGGCGACCTGCGACAGCGCCCGGAACTGGCGCGGCTGGGCCGTCGGCCGGGCGACGACGCCGGCGGCTGCGCGGGCCGCATCGGCCAGGGTCTCCGCCGCGATCACCGGCGCCAACGCCGCGTCCGCAACGCCGCGGTCGATGACCAGCAGGCCGGTCTCGACAGAGGTTCCGTGCTTGGCGTAGGCCCGGGTTGGGAAGGCGAGCCGCTGGACGACCTGCCCGCGCTCGGCGAGGCGGCGCAGAGCCGGCGCGTCCTCGAACAGGCGGGCCGGGACGACCGCCGCCAGACGCCCACCCTCGGCCAGGCAGTCGAGGGCGGCGTGCAGGTGCGCCTCCAGGTGCTGGAACGGCGGGTTGGCGACGACGGCGTGGAACCCGCCCGAGCCCGGCAGGATGTCGCGCAGGTGCTGGGCGTCGTGCGCAGATCGCGCGGCGGTCGGGAACAGCCCCTCGAGAAGGCCCGCGCGGCCGGCGGCCAGCTCGTTGAGGGTCAGGGCCGCGCCGCAGGCCTCGGCCAGGACCGCGAGCATGCCGGTGCCGGCCGAGGGCTCCAGCACCTGGTCGCCGGGCCGGACCTGGGCGGCCAGCACCGCCAGGGCGCCCAGCTGCGGCGGGGTGGAGAACTGATCGAGCGCCACCTGCTCTTCGCTGCGGCGCGTGTGGGTGAGGCCGAGGTCCGCCAGGTTGGCGAGCAGAGCCGCGATCTCCGCGGGCGCGTCCTCGAGCCGGCCGATCTGCGGGCCGAGACGCCGGATCTGCAGCACTAGCGCCGCCTCGACGGCGTCATAGGCGTCGCGCCAGATCCAGGCCCCCTCGGTGTCCGATCCCCCGAAGGTCGTGGTCATCACGCTGGCGACGAGGCGGCGGTCCAGGGCCCGCGAGCGGTTGAGCTGCGGGCAAAGCGCCCGGGCGGCGGCCAGGATGTTGGCGGCCTTGTGGTCGGCGCCGTCGGTCGACGCGGCGAACAGGGGAAGCATGGCGTTCATGGAGCGGGTCCGGATCACCCGCAGCGGAGGGCGCCTCCCTCCAGTCCCGACGGGCTCGCCCGTCCGCCCCCTGTCTTTTCCCTTTGGCCTGCGGGTGCTGACGCACCTCAATCAGCGCCGCCGATTCTGGACCAGCACGTCCATGGGACGTACAGGTGTCGGGGAGGAGCAGCGCCCATGCCGGCTGGCCAGGACCCCATCAAGGCGATCGACGAACCCAGCGCCGAACGCACGGCGCTGCGGCCCGTCGACCACGCGGCCTTCTTCGGGGCGCTGGATCAGCCTCCGGCGCCGACGGACAGGCTGACGGCGGCGTTTGCGCGTCATCGGAAGACCGTCGTGTCCCGGTGAGGCGAGACGCGACGCGCTAATGCGTCTCGAGATCGAAGAAGGTTTGCGGCGCCGCTTTGAGCGAAGGCCTTTAGGGGTCGGCGTCTACTCCGTCCGCGCGACCACGCCGGCGCGACGATCTCGGACGCGCGTCATGAACCGCGCGCGGACAGCGTTGAACAGAGCCGGCGGCAGAAAGCCGTAGGCTGCGCTTTCGGGACCCCTGTCGCCCACCCGACGAAGATCAGGGCCGGGCCAGACAAAGCTGTTGCCCTCGCTGACGACGATCCAGGACCGCTCGCTGTCGAGACCCAGGCGGATTTTCGTGGCCTGGGGCAGCTCGATGGCGTCGTCGGGGTCCTTGGGCGGGCTATGGGTGACGGGCAGGACGTAGACGACCTTGTCCCCGCCATCAGTCTCGACGGCGAGGACCACGGCGCAGGGCCGATCCTTGACGCCCTCCTCGCGCCCAGCGGCGGCCTCACTGCGCCAAAGGTAGGAATAGCGGATGACAAGGCCGGCCCGCGGGGTCGGCCAGCTCATGGCTTCCAGTCTTTGAGCTCATCATCGAGGTGGGCGAACTCGGCGGGGTACTCGGCCGTGGCGATCAGCTCCAGCACCTCATCCGGCAGATCCTCCGACCGGAAGACCTGCCGATCACGACGCTTCAGCCGGTCGTATTCCGCCGCCGAGATCATTACCAACCGGTCGCGTCCATGCTTGGTGATGCGGACCGGCTCGGCCAGGGCCTGGTCCGCGAGCGAACCGAAGTTCTTGATGAAGTCCGCGGTCGAGATGCGCATGCTCGCCTCCCAGTTTGACGAGTTATACATATAACTCACATCTTTGATTGACGCGAGCGGTATTCAGTCGGCGGTCACGCGGCCGCGCCAGCGTGCGATCAGTCCCAGGATCGCCTCGCGTCCGATCAGTGCGTCGGGATAGATGTTGTTGCGGCCGACGAAGCCGGCGACCTGCAACAGGTCGCGCACGGCGAGCTCGTCCAGCAGCCACATCTCGGTCGGGTCGAAGCCGCCGAGTTCGGCGGCGTTCCACCAGGCGAGCAGGAAGTTGGCCGCCACCCGGCTGCCGCTGGTGTCCTCGCTGGCCAGCGTGACGAGGCGCGCCAGCGCGATCTTGGTCTCTTCGTCCATCGCGTCCTCCACGTGCATGATATCCGTAGCGCCGATCGGGGGCAGAGCAAGAGCCCCCGCCCGAAGGCGAGGGCCCCAGTGGGTCAGGCCGCGATCTGATCGGCCGTCGTCGCCGACGCCTCCGGACCGGGGCCAGGTTCGGCGCCGCCTTCCTCCTCGGCCTCGACGTCGTCGACCGCCTCATCGGGCAGACGGTCCCAGGCCAGGGCCGCCGGCGCCCATTGGCGCTCGGCCGCGGCCTCGGCGACGAAGGTGACGAGCTCGTCCTTCTTCAGGCTCTTGGCCCGATCGTCCTCGACCTCCATCTCGCCCAGCAGCCCCAGGAGCTGCTTCTTGGAGTGGACGGCGAGGTAGGCCTCGTCCGGGGTCCAGTGCGCCGAGATGTCGGCGCCGCAGAGGGCGGCGATCTCGGCGGCCTCGGCGCGGGCGGCATGCCGCAGCGAGGTGGTGCGGCCCTCCCGGACGTTCAACGAGATGGCCGTCAGTTCGGCCATCAGCGCCATCTTGTCCCCGTGGGCCAGGGTCTCGACCCAGGGGATCGGCCGCAGGCCGCTGGCCTTGTAGGCGGCGCGGCGCGCCTCCAGCCGGGCGCGGACCTCGCCGTCCAAGGCCGGGATCGCCGGCGTCGAGCCGCGGCGATAGCCGGTGGCGGTGATGGCCGCCGCCGAGTCCTCGATGCTGCCCGAGCCATGCAGCGCCAGGTTCTTGAACAGCTGCGCCACCAGCACGGTCAGGGCCGCCCCGGGGTCGTCGGCCAGGTCGCGGATCAGGCCGCGGGTGGCGACGTCGGTCCGGGTCTCATGGAAAACGTGGCTGGAGCCTTCCACCTCGACATCGGCGCGCGGGACCTCGACGTCGTTGGAGGCGCGGCCGTAGCCGCCCGGCGACGTGGCCTCGTCATCGTCGTCCTCCTCGCCCTCGATCTCATCGGGCAGCTCCTCCGCCGGGATCGGGACCGAATAGAAGGTCGCCGACACGCCATAGCCGTCGGCGGGGGTCAACAGCACCGCCCCCAGCCGGCTGCGGGTCAGGGGCGCCGCATCGACCGCCATCTGGGCGGCGAACAGCGGGCAGAGGGCCGCCGGCGCCGCCTCGGAGAGGGCGTCGACGTCCTGCAGCTCGCCGGCGATGCGGGCCACCTCCGCCCGGGCCGCCGCCAGCGCCTCGGCTTGGGCTTCGGTCAGGTCGCGGCTGTAGACATAGGGCAGGTTGAAGAAGCCGTCCGGCGCGCGGTAGCCGCCCTCACGGCCGACATAGACGGCCAGGCCCGCCGCCTTGAGGTGCTCCACGATCGGCTCGATGCGCGCCCGCCAGGTGGTTTGCAGGATCTCGGGATCGAGCAGGCTGTCGGGAAGCTCGCCGAACAGGTCGGTCGACACGCGTCCGCCGGCGGCGACATAACGGTCCATGCCGACCAGGACGAAGCGGTCGTCCTGAACCGTCGCCCGGTCGCCCTCCACCACGTTGCGCAGCTGATAGTCGTGGAAATGGCCGTCGAGCGCGGTCTGGGCGATCTCGGCCTGCTGCTTCTTGTCGGGCAGGCGCGCGAACAGCCGCACCTGCTTCAGGGTCAGCCGTCCCTGGCGCAGGGCCTTCAGCACGCTGGGATGGACGGCCGCCAGGGCCTCCAGCCGCTTGATCTCCAGCTCGGCGTAGCCCAGGGCCCGGGCGATGCCGGCGGTGTCCATCTTGGCTTTGCGCAGCTTGCCGATGGCGCCGATGATGTCGGCGATATGCACCGGCGCCACTTCGGCGTTGGGCAGGACGATGGCGGCGGCCTGCTGGCCCCGGCTCACCGCCAGCTTGCAGACGACCGGATAGTCGTCGTCGATGTCGCCGCGATCGCGCAGGGCCAGCAGGGCGAAGCGGCGGCGGCGGCCGTCGAGGGCCATGAACGGCTGTTCGCCCCTGCGACCCGCCCGCACGATCGGCGGGATCAGGACGCCGGCGGCGAGCACGGTCTCGGCGAGTTGCGGCACGCCGTCGTCGGCCGGTTCCTGGAAGCGTAGGTTCTCCGGCGCAAGGCCGAGGTCGCCGAGGCGGACGGTGATCTCGTCCATCGGGGTGACGGAAGCGGTCTGGATGTCGGTCATGGGGGTCAGGCTCCAGCGCCTGGGCGAGGGTCATCCTGCCCCTGGGCGCGCCCAACCCGGCCCTTCCTCCGGCCTTTAACGGCTGAGGCCAGCACCAGCCTCTCAGGCGGGCCGCGCCGTCTCGTTCCAGTCCCCATGCGGCTCGGGCGGCAAGGCAATGGTCGCCGCCACGCCCTGCCGGCGCAGCCGCGCCGCCAGGATCTCGGCCGAGGCCTCGCCGTCCTTGCCCCGGTCCGCGGCGATCAGCACGGACCGCACGCCCTGCGGCGCGGACCAGCTCTTCAGGTTCCGCGTCGACTGCAGGGCCCAGCCGGGCAGGCCGAAGCGTTCCGTCGCCGACAGAGTGGTGAACACCCCTTCGGCCACCAGCATCTCCGCCCCGGCCGGATCGAGCCGCACGGCGCTGCCGGGCGGGACCAGGCCCACGGTCTTGCGCGGCAGCCGCAGATCAAGCGCCCGCTGGCCGTTGGCGGCCAGGTAAGTCACCTCCACGGCGCTGAACGCCCCGTCGGCGGCGCTGATCGCCACCAGCAGGGCAGGGCGGCGATAGCGGCTCTCCGCATAGGCGGAGACCGGCGTCTCGCCGCCGTGCCGCAGGACCTGCGGCCCCGGCAGGGCGCGATTGATGTGGCGCAGCCGGCAATGCCGCTCGGCCAGGGCGCCGGTGACCGGCCGGCCGGCCTCCCACAGGCGCCGCGCCGCGTCGAGCCGGCGGACATCGGGCTTGGGCGCGACCGCCTGATCTATGCCAGGCCCGAACGACACAGACCGCGGCGCATTGTGGGCGTCGATCAGGCGCTTGGCGCGCAGGTCGTCGAGCACCGCCTGCCAGTCGCCGTCGCCGAAGGTGTGGACGATCACCCGATCGTCCTTCAACAGCAGCGACACCGAACGGTCGGCGCGGCTGTGGCCGGGCGCCGGGATATTGGCGCGCCGGCCGCCGTCGTAGAGGTCGCCGCCCAGAACCTCGACGATGGACTTCAAGGACATCGGGCGCCCTCCGGCCGCGGGGGTTGCGCAGATCTCGGCATGGTCTCGGCTCCTCGGCGTCTGCGACGCTCCTCTGTTCGCCCCCCGCCGCCCTTCCCCAACCTTTCGGCCAGTGCTCTAGATTCCGCGCCTAGTCCCTGGATGGGAAGGCCAGGTAGAGCGCGATCGCGGCGCCGGCCGCGCCCAACGCCCACCAGGTCAGAGGGCCTGGCCGCTCGGGATCGGCCCAGGATGTCGACGACGGTCACGCCGACCATCAGGATCGGCACGGCCAGCAACAGCTCGCGGGCACGTCGCCAGATGCGCCCGAACCGGGCGCGGCGGGTCGTCGACGTCGGGCCGTCCATCGTGCCTCCTGGAGCGTCCGGTCCACACGAGGACCGGCGTTCGGGCAGGCCGGGAGCGGCGACCCCTCGTCAGGCGTGCCGCAGCACCGGATAAGTCATGGCCCTTTTTAGCCAGGAAGTCACCTGTCGCACCCCCTGAAAATGCCGGCTGGCGATGGCCGCGACGGCCCTGGGGACGCCCCAGTCTGAAGCCCGTCCGACAGGCGGTCTCTCGGTTTGGCGTTCTGGCCGGCGCCGGCTTTCAGCCTCGTCCGGCGCCGCAACGCGCGGCGGCTAGGCTTTCTTCCCCGGCGGCAGGCGCCTCCTCGCGCAGCAACAAAGCCGCCGCCGGCGTCTGACGCCCTGGCGGGTGCGGCCCCGCTCCGCGCCGGCCTCCTGAGCGCCATCGAGATCGCGATCGGCGCGGTCGAGATCAGACAGGAGCATGACCATGGCCACCATCGGAACCTTCACCCGCCGCAGCGACACCCTCCGCGGCGCGATCCGCACCCTCAGCCTCGACGTCGAGCTGGATATCCGCAAGGCGGACAAGGCCAGCGACAATGCGCCGGACTACCGCATCTTCGCCACCGGCACGGGCCGGGGACCGGACGGGACGGACGCCGAGCTCGGCGCCGCCTGGCGCAAGACCAGCGCCCAGCAGCGGGACTATCTGTCGGTGAGGATCGACGATCCGGCCTTCGCCGCCCCGCTGTTCGCGACCCTCGTCGAGGACGCGGCCGGCGATCGCTTCAGCCTGATCTGGACCCGGTCCTGACGGGTCGTGGGGGGGGGGGGGGGGGGGCGGGGGCCGCCCCCCCGCGGGCGGGGGGGGGGGGGGGGTTGTTTGTGGCGCCGCGCCGGGCGCGCGCGCCCATGCCGCTGGCCCTGATCACGGGGATGCTGGCCAACAAGGAT
>CAZXVO010000057.1:0-3290 GCA_964643835.1 uncultured Phenylobacterium sp.
GCCCGATATGACCGGGCATGCGTGACAGGAACCAGCCGCCGCCGACGTCCGGGACCAGGCCGATGCCGGTCTGGGGCATGGCGTAGGGGGTCCGCTCCGTCGCCACGCTATAGCGCGATGGGGCCGCCAGGCCGACGCCGCCGCCCATGGTGACGCCATCCATGATGGTGACGACCGGCTTCGGATACTCGAACAGCAGGTGGTTCAGCCGGTACTCGATGAAGAAGAACTCGCAGGCCTCGCGACCATCGCCCGCCCCGCTGTCGGCCAGCATGCGGATGTCGCCGCCGGCGCAGAAGCCGCGCTCGCCGGAATGGTCCAGCAGCACCAGCTCCACGGCCGGATCATCTTTCCAGGTCAGTAGCGCCTCGGTCATCGCCCGGCACATGCCGGTGTTAAGGGCGTGCAGGGCCTGGGGTCGGTTGAGGGTGATGCGGCCGACCTTGCCTTCGGTACGGATCAGGACGTCGTCGGTCATTGGCGTAGCAGCTCCCGGGCGATGATCACCCGCATGATTTCGTTGGTGCCCTCCAGGATCTGGTGGACGCGCAGGTCGCGGACGATCCGCTCCAGCGGATAGTCGCGCAGATAGCCGTAGCCGCCGTGCAGCTGCAGGGCCTGGTTGGCGACCTCGAAGCCCGCGTCCGTGGCGTAGCGCTTGGCCATGGCGCAGTAGCGGGTGGCGCTCGGGTCCTTCTTGTCCAGCGCATCGGCGGCGCGGCGCACCATCAGGCGCGCGGCGTCCAGCTCAGTCGCCATGTCGGCCAGCCGGAACTGCAGGGCCTGAAAGTCGGCCAGGCGCTGACCGAACTGCTGGCGCTCCAGGAGATAGGCCCGCGCGGTGTCGAGGGCGAGTTGCGCCCCGCCCAAAGAGCAGGAAGCGATGTTGATACGCCCCCCGTCCAGACCGGCCATGGCGAAGCGAAAGCCCTCGCCCTCCCCGCCCAGGCGATTGGCGGCCGGGACCCGCACGCCGTCCAGGTTCACCTGCGCCGTCGGCTGGGCGTTCCAGCCCATCTTGCGCTCATTGGCCCCGAAGGAGACGCCCGGCCAGTCGCGCTCGACCACGAAGGCCGACACGCCCTTGGCCCCAGGCCCGCCGGTGCGGGCCATGACCAGATAGACGTCCGACACACCCGCACCCGAGATGAAGGCCTTGGAGCCGGTCAGCACATAGTCGTCGCCGTCCTTGACCGCGACGGTCTTCATCGCCGCCGCATCCGAGCCAGAGCCCGGCTCGGTCAGGCAGTAGCTGGCGATCAGCTCCATGCTGGTCAGGCGCGGCAGGTAGCGGTGACGCAGGTCGTCCGAGGCGAACCGGTCGATCATCCACGAGACCATGTTGTGAATCGAGATGAAGGCCGCCGAGGCCACATCCCCATAGCTCAGCTGCTCGAACACGATGGAGGCGTCCAGGCGGCCCAGGGCCGAGCCACCGACATCCTCGCGCACATAGAGGCCGGCGAACCCGAGCCCGGCGGCCTTGCGCAGCACGTCGACGGGGAAGTGCTTTTCCTCGTCCCAGCGCGCGGAATGAGGCGCCAACTCTTCGGCGGCGAAGCTGCGCGCCGCCTCCTCGATGGCCCGCTGATCCTCTGTCAGGTTGAAGTCCATGACACCCTCGAATTCGTTGGGTTGAGCAACTGGCTCCGCTGGCGCAACCTGTCAACGAGGTGACGGAGGGTCAGTGGGTTCAATGCTGGAAGACGCAGGGCGCGCGCGCCAGGGCGAGACCGCCCGCAACCTGGCCCTGGTCAACTATGGCCTGCTGTTCGCGGCGATCTTCTTCGCGGGCGTTCCCGCCCTGATCGCGGTGATCATCGCCTATGTACAGCGTGACGAGGCTCCGGCGCGGATTCGCAGCCACCACGACTTCCAGATCCGAATCTTCTGGGTCGCCTTCGCCCTCACCCTGGCGGCGGGCGTCGCCTTCCTGACCGCCCTGGTCAGCGGCCTGTCGGAGCTGATCGCCTATACGCGGATGAATGGGTGGGAGCAGCACAACCTGAGCATCGATGTCTCGCAGATGAGCCTTGATGGGCGGATTGTGGGCCTGATCGTCCTGGGCGTGATCCTGTCGATCCTGACCGGCCTGTGGCTGATCGCGGCGCCGGCCATCGGCTTCATCAGGCTTGCGTCAGAGCGGGGGATCGGCGAGAGCCCGACCAGCTGATTTCGGAGCGTTCCCATGTCCCCCGCCCCCCTCGCCGCCTATCCCGCCCTGCGCCTGCGCCGCCTGCGGCAGGCCGACTGGGTGCGACGCCTGGTGCGCGAGACCGTTCTGACCCCGTCCGACCTGATCTGGTCGATGGTGGTGCATGAGGGCGAGGGCGAGATTCCGGTGTCCTCCATGCCGGGCGTGTCGCGCCTGTCGGTGAAGAAGGCCGCCGAGGCCGCGGTCGAGGCGCGCAAGCTGGGCATTCCGGCAATCGCCATCTTTCCGCACATCGACGGCGCGCGGAAGGATGCGACGGGCAGCCTGGCCCTCGACCCGAACGGCGTGATCATCCGCGCGGTCAAGGCCATGAAGGACGCCGCGCCCGAGGTCGGCATCATGTGCGACGTGGCCTTGGATCCCTTCACCGACCACGGCCATGACGGCGTGATCGAGAACGGCCGGATCCTCAACGACGCCACCATCGAGAAGCTGGTCGCCCAGGGCCTGATCCAGGCCGAGGCCGGCGCCGACATCCTGGCCCCCTCCGACATGATGGACGGCCGCGTCGGGGTCCTGCGCCAGGCGCTGGAGGGCGCGGGCCACCAGGATGTGATGATCATGTCCTACGCCGCCAAGTACGCCTCGGCCTTCTACGGCCCGTACCGGGAGGCCATCGGGTCCGGCAAGCTGGGCACGGGTTCGGTCGGCAATCCGGGCGACAAGAAGACCTACCAGATGGACCACGCCAACACCGAAGAGGCCCTGCGCGAGGTCGCCCTCGACATCGCCGAGGGCGCGGACATGGTCATGGTCAAGCCGGGCATGCCCTATCTGGATATCGTCCAGCGCGTAGCTGAGACCTTCCGCGTCCCGACCTTCGCGTTCCAGGTGTCTGGCGAGTACGCGATGATCAAGGCCGCCACCGGCAATGGCTGGCTGGACGAGGATCGCGCCATCCTGGAGAGCCTGGGGGCCTTCAAGCGGGCCGGCGCGGCTGGGATCATCACCTATTTCGCGCCGGTGGCCGCGCGCCTGCTGGGCGCTTGAGCGGACGCGTCATCACCGTCGTCGCCCCCCGCAAACCCCAGCGCGGGGGCCCGGCGGGGCCCCAAAGCAAAGCCCGCCCCCCCAC
>CAZXVO010000057.1:3300-4707 GCA_964643835.1 uncultured Phenylobacterium sp.
GCGTCGCCGGCCTGATCCGCGATGCGGAGGGCCGGCTGCTGACCGTTCGCAAGGCCGGAACCCAGACCTTCATGCTGCCAGGCGGCAAGCCGGAGGCCGGCGAGGCTGAAGAGGCCGCCCTGGCCCGCGAACTTTGCGAGGAATTGGGGGTGCGGCTCGTCGGAGCTCGCCTGCTTGGCCGATTCGAAGCGCCCGCCGCCAATGAGCCGGACGCCGTGGTGCGCTCCACCGCCTTCCACGTCGAGGTGGAAGGTGAGATCGCCATCCAGGCCGAGATCGAAGGGATGCTCTGGATCGATGTTGCGCGGCCACCGGCCGTGCGGCTGGCGCCGCTGCTCCTGACCCAGGTCCTGCCGCGGCTGACCTAAGCCCGAGACACGTAGTAGCGGCTCTCCGTCTCATGGGTGGGCAGCTGGATCATGCCCTCGAAGGTCAGGCCCAGTTTTTCCAGCACGCGTCCGGAGGCGTCATTGTCCGGCGTGGTGATCGCCACGATGGTCGTCAGGCCCACCACCTCCCGCCCATAGGTCATGACGGCGGCGCCCGCCTCCGTCGCGTAGCCTCGGCCTGCCGCGGATTCCAGGAAGGCGTAGCCGATGTCCACGTGCTCCAGCACGTCGCGCTTGATCAGGCCGCTCAGGCCAACCGGCCCGGCCGTCACCTTATCCTCCACCGCCCACAGGCCAAAGCCGTTCTGGGCGTAGCTGGCGCCTGGCCCCTCGAGGATATAGCGGGCCGCGCCGTCGAGATCGCGCACGCCGCGGTCGCCGATGTTCCGCAGGAACCCGTCCTCGTTCAGCAGCTTGAGCACAAAGGCCTCGTCCCGCCCGACCTCCAGTTCCCGCAGCCGCAGCCGCTCGGTCTCCAGGCTGAACACCACGCGCCTTGCCTCCCCTTCCACAACCTCGCTCAGCGCGAGACTCGACCTAACCCCAGGCTCTCACGACCCGCGCCGCGGCGCCAGGAAGGCCGAGATGACCGACAAGCCCATTCCCTCCGGCCGGTTGCCGGAACGCATCATCTCCAACAGCGGAACCATGGTCGGGGCCTGCGCCACCCTGATCGGCCTGGTGAAGGTCGTGGAACACGGCCAGGGTCCCAGTCGCGTGGATGAACTGGCCGGCGGAGCGGCCCTGGCCTTCCTGCTCGCCGCCCTGTTCGCCTACCTGTCCCTGCGGACGGATGAGCGCGGCGGCCTGCATCACCGGCTTGAGCAGGTCGCCGATGGCCTGTTCATCCTGGGCCTGATCGGGCTGGGCCTGATCGCCGCCGGGTTTGGCTTTGAGCTGATCTAGCTTGTCGGCGGCTCCAGCCGGGTAACCAGGCTGGAGGTGTCCCAACGGCGGCCGCCCAGTTGCTGAACATCGCCGTAGAAGGCGTCGATGATGGCGGTCACATCAAGTTGCG
>CAZXVO010000057.1:4717-20074 GCA_964643835.1 uncultured Phenylobacterium sp.
GCACATCGCCGTAGAACTGGTCCACCAGCGCCGTCACCGGTACGCGCGCGCCGTTGCGCTTGGCCTCGTCCAGCACCAGGCCCAGGTCCTTGCGCATCCAGTCGACCGCGAAGCCGAAGTCGAACTTGCCCTCGGCCATGGTTTTCCAGCGATTGTCCATCTGCCAGGACTGAGCCGCGCCCTTGGAGATCGCCTCAAAGACCTCGGTCGTATCCAGGCCCGCGCGCTTGGCGAAGTGCATGCCTTCGGCCAGGCCCTGAACCAGGCCGGCGATGCAAATCTGGTTGACCATCTTGGTCAATTGGCCAGAGCCGGCCTCCCCCATCCAGCGCACGGCCTTGGCGAAGGCCGCGATCACCGGCTCGGCCCGGTCATAGGCCGCCCGGTCGCCGCCGCACATCACGGTCAGCTGGCCGTTCTCCGCGCCGGCCTGGCCCCCAGACACGGGCGCATCGATAAAGGCCCGGCCCACAGCGCGGGCGGCTTCGGCCATCTCGCGGGCCACCTTGGCCGAGGTGGTGGTATGGTCGACGATGACGCCGCCCTCAGCCATGGCCGGCAGGGCCTGCGCCACGACGCCGCGGACGTCGTCGTCATTGCCGACGCAAAGGAAGACGAACTCCGCCCCAGAGGCGACCTCGGCCACGGTGGCCGCCGCGCGGCCCTTGTGGGTCTCGGCCCAACGCGCGGCCTTCTCCGGACTGCGGTTGAAGACCGCTACCTCGTGGCCGGCGCGGGCCAGATGCCCGGCCATGGGGAACCCCATGACGCCCAGACCGATGAAAGCGACCTTCATGCCCTGCTCCATAAGCTAAACCGCATCTTAACGACCGACGCCCACCTTGGCGCCAATCTGGCGTTCTGGGGTGAGTCATGGCGGTCGGCGAAGCGCCCGTTCTGATCAAAAAGGTCAAGAAAGTCTCGGGCCACGGGCACCACGGCGGCGCCTGGAAGGTGGCCTATGCGGACTTCGTGACCGCGATGATGGCCTTCTTCCTGCTCCTGTGGCTGCTGTCCACCTCCAGTCCCGAGCAAAAGCAGGGCATCGCCAACTATTTCGCCCCGGCCAGCGTGTCTGAAACGACCTCCGGCTCCGGCGGCATCCTGGGCGGCACGGCGCTGGGCGAAGACGGCGCGGCCCATGCCGGCTCAGCCTCGGTGATCCAGGAGCTGGCCCCCGAATCCCGGAACCCCGACGACGGCCGCTCGAAGGACGCCGCCAAGTCCGCCTCCGACGCCCAGCCCTCCGACCAGTCCATGCGTGAAGCCATGGAAAAGCGCGAGGACGCCGCCTTCGCCTCCGCCGCTCAGTCCTTGCGCCAGGCGCTGCAGGACATGCCGGAACTGGCAGAGCTGTCGAAGAACATCATCGTCGACCAGACCCCCGAAGGCCTGCGCATCCAGCTGGTCGACCAGGAGGGCCGCGCCCTGTTCAACCAGGGCGCCGTGCAACCCAATGACCGGGCCAAGGTGCTGCTGCGCGCCGTGGCCAAGATCATCAACCAGCTGCCCAACCGGATCACCGTGTCCGGCCACACCTCGGCGAACCTCAATGGCGCCCAGGCGGACGGCGACTGGTCCATGTCCTCGGCGCGAGCGGACAATTCCCGCAAGGTGCTGCAGTCGGCGGGCGTCGCGCCCGACCGGGTCTACCAGGTCTCCGGCAAGGCCAATTCCGAGCCGCTCTATCCGGACGATCCCACCCTGCCCGGTAATCGCCGCATCGCCATCGTGCTGCTGCGCGAGGCGCCCGTGCTGCCGCCGAACCACGAGTTTTGATCCAGACCTCGGCCAGGGTCCGCTCAAGCAAGCAATTCGACGTGATCGCTAGGCGTGGAGGCGATTTGCCGCCCCACCCCGGGCGCATTCGCAGTTGCACGCACTTGCGTCCTGGCCCGGCATGCGCCCTAATCCCCTTCAGGCGCAGGGCTTTAAAGGCGATCGCAATTCCGTGACGCAGCATTTTCCGACGCGACAGCTCAGGTTCTTCCTGACCGCGCCCTCACCCTGCCCCTACCTGCCGGACCGCTTCGAGCGGAAGGTGTTCGCCCATCTGCCGCTGTCGGATGGCGCGACCGTCAATGACAGCCTGACCCTGGTGGGGTTCCGCCGGTCCCAGAACATCGCCTACCGCCCGGCGTGCGAAGCTTGCGCCGCGTGCGTTTCGGCCCGCATCCCGGCGGGCGACTATGTCTTCTCCCGCTCAGAGCGGAAGGTGCTGGCCCGCAACACGGACCTGGAACGCCACCTCGTTGAGGCGGAAGCGACCATGGAGCAGTTCGAGCTCCTGCGGCGCTACCTGCTGACCCGACACGCCGACGGCGGCATGGCCGAGATGGCCTGGCCCGACTACGTCGCGATGGTCGAGGACACCGCCGTCCGCACCCACATCATCGAATACCGCACGAAGTCCACAGACGGCGGCCCCGGTGACCTGGTCGCCTGCGCTCTGGTGGACCTGATGGGCGACGGCCTCTCCCTGGTCTACAGCTTCTATGATCCGACCGCGGCTCGGCGCAGCCTGGGCTCCTTCATCATTCTCGATCACCTGGTCCAGGCCAACCTGACCGGCATGCCTTACGTCTATCTGGGCTATTGGGTCCGAGGCTCGGAGAAGATGGACTACAAGGTTCGCTATTCGCCCATCGAGCTGCTGCGCCCCGAGGGCTGGACACTGATGTCGGCGCGGGACATGCGCCCGTCCGGCCAGGACTGAGGTCGCTTCTCAACAGCTGGACGCCGCTCATCCCCAGGCTGAGCGCCTCGCCGCCGTCGACCCTGAACGCCGGGCTTGGTAAACCGCAGCCGTGAGCAGCGCCGCCGGATTTCTGTCATGTCGCGTCAACTGAGGCTGGACCTCAACCGGCCCGCGTCCCATGCCCGCCAGGATTTCGTGGTCGGCCCCTCCAACGCGCAAGCCGTCGTCGCCCTGGACGCCTGGCCGGCCTGGCATGGCGGCTGCCTGGCCCTGGTCGGCCCCAAGGGCTGCGGCAAGAGCCACCTGGCGAAGGATTGGGCCGTTTCCGCCAACGCCATCCTCCTTCAAGCCCAGGCGCCGGAGCTTAATCAGGCCCACGGCCGCCCCGTGCTGGTGGAGGACGTCGACCAGGGCTTCGATGATGAGGCGCTGTTCCATTTGATAAACATGGCTGGGCGCGAGGGCGGCGGCCTGCTGATCACCGCCCAGACCCCTCCCGCCGCCTGGACCGCCCGCCTGCCGGATCTGCGCTCCCGCCTGAACGCCCTGCCCGTGGCCCTGATCGAGGCCCCCGATGACGAGGTGCTGGAAGGAGTGCTGCGGAAGTTCTTCCGCGAGCGCAATATTCGGCCGCCCCATGAGGTCCTGCCCTACCTGTTGCGGCGGATGGAGCGTTCGATTCCCGTCGCGCGGGACCTGGTGGAAAAGCTGGACGAGGCCGCCGACGCCGAACAACGGCCCATTTCACGCGCGCTGGCCCGTCGCTTCTTCGACGACGATACGGAAAATCTTGACCTTTTTGATGGCTGACTTGTTGCTGTCACGTGCCGGGTCCAAGACCAGCAGGAACCGGACCCAAGTAGCGAAGAAGAGCCTCCATGACCCTCGCCGCGCCCGTCGCCACGGAAGCCGCCATCGCCACCAATCTGGTGCTGGATCCGGAGCTGGCCAAGTCGCCCCGCCGGTTCTTCAATCGCGAACTCTCGTGGCTGGCTTTCAACGAGCGCGTCCTCGACGAGAGCAAGAACCCGCGGCATCCGCTCTTGGAGCGCCTGCGCTTCCTGTCGATCTGCGCGAACAATCTCGATGAATTCTACATGGTCCGCGTCGCCGGCCTGAAGGCCCAGGTTCGCGAAGGTGTCCGGGTGGTGAGCCAGGAGGGCCTGACCGCCGCCCAGCAGCTGGAGCAGGTGAACGCCGAGGCCGCCAACCTGATGGGCGAGCAGCAGACCCGCTGGCTGGACCTGGCGACTGAACTGGCCGAGGAAGGCCTGCGCGTGGTCACCGGCGACCAGGTGACCCCGACCGAGCGCCTGGCGCTGGAGGAGACCTTCCTGTCGCGGGTGTTTCCGGTGCTGACACCCCTGGCCATCGACCCGGCCCACCCGTTTCCCTTCATTCCGAACCTCGCCTTCTCCCTGGTCCTGAAGATCCGCCGTCAGTCAGATGGTCGGGTGCTTTACGCCCTGGTGCCGATTCCGGCTCAGGTGGCCCGCTTCTGGGAGATCCCGACCGCCGGGCGCCGGCGGAAGTCCGAGCGGCGCTTCCTGCCCCTGGAGAGCCTGGTCGCCCTGTTCCTCGACCGCCTGTTCCCGGGCTGCGAGATCGAGGGCCAGGGCGTGTTCCGCCTGATCCGCGATTCCGACGTGGAAATGGAGGAAGAGGCCGAAGACCTGGTCCGTGAGTTCGAGATGCGGCTGAAGCAGCGCCGCCTGGGCTCGGTCGTCCGCGTCGAGATCGAGGCGGCCATGCCGGTCGAACTTCGCGACTTCATCTGCGAGAATCTTCACGCCCAGGACGAGGACGTGATCATGATCGACGGCCTGTTGGGCCTGGACGAACTCGCTCAGCTGATCCCGTCGGACCGCCCGGACCTCAAGTTCAAGGCCTTTGAGCCGCGCTTCCCGGAACGCATCCGCGACCATGCCGGTGACTGCTTCGCCGCCATCCGCGAGAAGGACATCCTGGTCCACCATCCGTTCGAGAGCTTCGACGTGGTGGTCCAGTTCCTGCGCCAGGCCGCCCGCGATCCGAACGTGCTGGCGATCAAGCAGACCCTTTACCGCACCTCTTCCAACAGCCCCATCGTTGCCGCCCTGATCGAAGCCGCCGAGAACGGCAAGAACGTCACCGCCCTGGTGGAGATCAAGGCGCGGTTCGACGAGGAGGCCAATCTGAAGTGGGCGCGCGACCTGGAACGCGCCGGTGTCCACGTGGTCTTCGGCTTTGTGGAGTACAAGACCCACGCCAAGCTCTCGATGGTGGTCCGCAAGGAGGGCGACGCGCTTCGCACCTACTGCCACTTCGGGACCGGCAACTATCACCCGGTAACGGCGCGCATCTATACCGACCTGTCGCTGTTCACCGCCGACCCGGCGCTGACCCGAGATTCTGCGAGGCTTTTCAACTACATCACGGGCTATGCGAAGCCGGACAAGTTGGAGAAGCTGTCCTTCTCGCCAGTGACCATGAAGCATGACCTGCTGGAGCTGATCGGTCGCGAGGCCGACAACGCCAAGGCCGGCAAGCCGGCGGCCATCTGGGCCAAGCTGAACGCCCTGGTGGACCCGGTTATCATCGACGCCCTCTACGCCGCCAGCCAGGCCGGCGTCGCCATCGACCTGGTGATCCGCGGCATCTGCTGTCTGCGACCCGGGGTGCCTGGCCTGTCGGAGAACATCCGGGTCAAGTCCATTGTCGGCCGGTTCCTGGAGCATGCGCGGATCGTCGCCTTCTCCAACGGCGCGCCCATGCCTTCGTCCGAGGCGCGGGTGTTTATCTCCTCGGCCGACTGGATGCCCCGTAACCTGGATCGCCGGGTCGAGGCCCTGACGCCGGTGGAAAACCCCACGGTTCACCAGCAGGTCCTGCAACAGATCATGGTCGCGAACCTGAAGGACGAAGCGCAAAGCTGGACGCTGGACGCCGACGGCCGCTATACCCGCGACCCGTCATGGAACCATCCGGGTGCCTTCTCCGCGCACGAGTACTTCATGACCAATCCCAGCCTCTCCGGACGGGGACAGAAGGTGAAGGACATGCCGCGCGCGATTGATCATGTGGCTTCGCGCGGACAGTAACCCGGGCCGGCAGGCCGCCGTCATCGACATCGGGTCGAATTCCGTCCGCCTGGTCATCTATCGCCTGGAAGGCCGGGCGATCTGGACCGTCTTCAACGAGAAGGCGCTGGCGGGCCTTGGCCGAGACCTGACCAAGACCGGTCGCCTGTCCCTGGACGGCGGCGAGACCGCACTGGCCGCCATCCGCCGCTTCCGCGCCGTGCTCGACGGCTGGCCGGCCGAGGACCTGTTTGTGGTCGCCACCGCAGCGGTGCGCGAGGCCACGGACGGCCCGGCCTTTGTCCAGCGGATCCACGATGAAACCGGCCTGATGGTTCGGGTGCTCTCCGGTGAGGAGGAAGCGCGCTACGCCGCTCTTGGTGTGCTGGCCGGCCAGCCGGACGCCCAAGGCGTCGTCGGCGACCTGGGCGGCTCCAGCCTCGAATTGATTCGCCTGCCAGACGCCCAGGACGGCGCCACCTTGCCGCTTGGCCCCTTCGCCCTGGGCGCGCCGGCCCCGCTGGACATGGACCGCACCCGCAAGGCGGTGGATCAGGTTCTGAAGCCTGTGTCGGCGCGGTTCGCCAGCCGCGAGTTCCATGCCGTCGGCGGCGGCTGGCGCAATCTCGGCCTGCTGCATATGCGCATGGCCGACTACCCCCTGCACGTCGCCCACCAGTACGAGATCAGCCGGGGTGAGGCCATCGACCTGGCCCGCTTCGTGGCGCGCCAGTCGCGCACCTCGCTGGAGCGCATCGAGGGGCTGTCCAAGAAGCGCTATGACACCCTGCCCTATTCCGCCGTCGTGTTGGAGGCGTTGATTGAGCGCCTCGGCGTCGAGCGGATCATCATATCAGCGTTCGGGGTCCGCGAGGGCCTGCTGCTGGAAGGCATGGACGCCGAGGATCGGGCGAAGAATCCGCTGATCGAAGGCTGCGAATCCCTGGCCGGGGTCCGCGGGTTCAGCAGCGAACTCGGCCACTCCGTCGAGGCCTGGCTGACCCCGGTGTTCTCGAGCCTTGAGCCGCTCTTTGGCGACCGAGATCCGACCCTGGTCGCCGCCGCCTGCCGGCTGGCCGAGCTGGGCGCACGCCTCCACCCGGACCATAGGGCGGACCTCGCCTTCGACCAGGTGCTGAGAGCCCCCATCGCCGGCATGACCCATGCGGAACGCGCCTTCCTGGCCTCCGTAGCCTTCGCCAGGCACTCATCGGCGCCCAACCCGCCGGACACCACCACGGTAGCCCGCGTGCTGACCGTCGAGCGGCGTCAGAGGGCGCGGGCCCTGGGGGCGGCGATCCGTCTGGGCTGCGATCTGGCGGGTCGCAATCCAAAGCTCCTGCCCCGCGCCAGGCTCACCCAGGAGGACGGCCGCCTGAGGCTGTCCGCCGAGCCCGGCTGGCGTGACATGCTGCTGGGCGAGCAGACGCCCAAGCGCGCCAACACCTTGGCCCAGGCCCTGAAACTCAAACTCCAGCTCGGCTGAGGTTCCCCATGCAGCTCCTGCTCTCCGCCGCCGCCCTGGATCGCGTGAAAGACAGGATCGCCCCCTTCGCCGGTGGCCTGGACATCGTGACCGTCACCGGCCCAGACAGCTTCGCCCGCGACGGCGTGGTGATCCCGCCTGAAGAGGTCGACCCTGACCTGGCCTGGACCACCCTGGACGCCTATGCCGGCGGCCAGATGGGCGCCCTGATCGGCCGCATCCTGAAGGGGACGCGGATGCAATGGCTGCAGACGTTCAACGCCGGTCTGGACGCGCCGATCTTCAAGTCGATCATGGCCAAGGGCGTGCGCATCTCGAAGAGCAACGCCCAGGCGGTCGCCATCGCCGAATACGTGGTCGGCCATGCGGTCAGCCTGATCCTGCCCATCGACGAGCAGCGGGATGCCCAGACGCAGAAGACCTGGAAGATGACGCCCTATCGGGAGGTCAGCCAGACCCGCTGGTGCCTGATCGGCTATGGCTCAATCGGCCGCGAAATCGCCAAGCGCGCGAAGGCCTTCGGCGCGACCCTTAATGTGGTCCGGCGTGCGTCGGGGGCGGATGAGTACGCCGACAGCGTCGCGACCATGGACGCCTTGCCTGCCCTGTTGCCCCAGGCCGATGTGGTGGTTCTGGCCTGCGCCCTGACCGACGAAACCCGCGGCATGGCCGATGCGGCCTTCTTCAGCGCCCTGAAGCCCGGCGCGATCCTGATCAATATCGGCCGTGGCGGCCTGGTGGACGAGGAGGCCCTGCGGGTCGGGCTTGAGAAGGACCAGCCCGGCCGCGCTGTGCTTGACGTCTTCGCGGTCGAGCCCCTGCCGCAGGACAGCTGGATCTGGGAGCATCCCAAGGTCCGAGTCAGCGCCCACACTTCCAACTCCGGCCAGGGCACGTTGGGCCGGGGCGACGACCTGTTCGTCGCCAACCTTGAGCGTTTCCTGAAGGGCGAGGCGCTGCTCAACGAGGCCCACCCCAGCGAGGTCGGCCTGTAGAGAACCTGTGGATAAGCAGGGGGTAGACTGGGGATCAGGCCGGGACCGTCGGTGGATAGCGGCTAGATATCCACAACCTGCTTGCCGACCGGCGCCAGGGAGATCACCGCCAGCTTGATGTGCTGCAGGCCAAACGGGATGCCGATGATGGTCAGCATCAGGCCCACGCCCATGATCAGGTGACTGGCCGCCAGGTACCAGCCCCCCAGCAGGAACCAGATCACATTCAGCAGGAAGCCGAAGGGTCCTGTGCCGAGCTCCCCGTCGGGCTTTGAGACCACCTGGCGTCCGAAGGGCCAGGCGCTGAAGCCGGCGATCCGGAACGCCGCCATGGACCAGGGCAGGCCCACGACCGTGATGGCCAGCAGGACCCCGGACAGTAGCCAGAGCAGCAGGGAGGCCCAGCCGCCCAGGACGAACCACAGAAGGTTCAGGAGCAGACGCACGCCTATTCCGCCGCGTCGGCCTTGGGCGCCCGGCGGACCTCGACCACGCGCACCCGCGTGCCGTCGAGCACCAGGGCCAGTTCGCCACGCTTGAGCTTCAGGGCGTCCTCGCCGAACGCCTCGCGCCGCCAGCCAGTCAGGGCCGGGGTCTTGGCGTCGTCGTCATTGGCGATCTGCTCAAGGTCGGAGACCGTGGCGATCAGCTTGGAGGCCACGCCGGCGTCCTCGGCCCGCGCCTTCAACAGCACCTTGAGCAGCTCGACCACTGCGCCCGCCGCCGGCGACGGGGCCTGGCGGCTGCGTTCGATCACGGGGGCGTAGGCTTCCGGGTCCTTCAGGGCCTCGCGCACGGCGGCTAGCAGGTCGGGGCCAAAGCGGGAGCCCGAGAAGCCCTTGGGCACCGAGCGCAGGCGATCCAGCGCCGCGGCGTCGGTCGGCGCCTGAGTAGCCAATTCGTCGATCGCCTCGTCCTTGAGGATGCGACCGCGAGGCTGGTCGCGCAGCTGGGCGGTGCGCTCGCGCCAAGCGGCGACGGCGCGATAGACCGCCAGATACTTGGCCGTGTGCTTGCGCGGCTTGAGCCGGCGCCAGGCGTTCTCCGGATCGACGTCATAGTTCGCCGGGTCGCAGAGATTGCCCATCTCGTCCATGACCCAGGCGAGCCGGCCTTCTTTTTCCAACCGCGCTTTCAGCATCGGATAGAGCTTGGCCAGGTGGGTCACATCGGCCAGGGCGTAGGTCAGTTGGGCCTCAGTCAGAGGGCGTCGGGCCCAGTCCGTGAAGCGGCTCGACTTGTCGAGTTCGATCTTCAGCATCTGCCGCACCAGGGCGTCATAGGCGATCTGTTCGCCATAGCCCGCCGCCATGCCGGCGACCTGGGTGTCGAACAACGGCTTGGGCATCGCCTTCAGATTGTTGAAGATTTCGACGTCCTGGCGGGCGGCGTGGAAGACCTTGTCGATCGACTCATCGCGCATGATTTCCAGGAACGGCTCGAGGTCCATGCCCTCGGCCAAGGGGTCGATCACCGCCTCGGCATTGGGCGCGGCGGCCTGGATCAGGCACAGCTTGGGCCAGTAGGTCGTCTCGCGCATGAACTCGGTGTCCACGGCGACGAAAGGCTGGCCTTTCAGCTTGTCACAGAACGCCGCGAGTTCGGCGGTGGTTGTAATCGGCGTCATCAATTAGCTATAGCCCCGCGCACACCCGAGTCTGCAACCCCGGCGGCGATTTTCTTGAGGTTTTACGTCCCATGAGCGATCGTCCGAACGGTCTCACCTACGCCCAGGCCGGCGTGGATATCGACGCCGGCAACGCCCTCATCGAGAAGATCAAGCCGTACGCCAAGGCTACCCGCCGTCTTGGCGCCGATGCGGCTCTGGGCGGCTTTGGCGCACTGTTCGACCTTAAGGCGGCGGGCTACGCCGATCCCTTGCTCGTGTCCACTACCGATGGGGTCGGGACCAAGCTGAAGGTCGCCATCGACACCGGCCTGCATGACACCGTGGGCATCGATCTGGTGGGCATGTGCGTCAACGACCTGCTGGCCCAGGGCGCCGAGCCCCTGCTGTTCCTCGACTACTTCGCCACCGGCAAGCTGAACGTCGATGAGGCCGCCCGTGTCGTGGCCGGGATCGCCGAGGGCTGCTCGCTGGCCGGATGCGCCCTGGTCGGGGGCGAGACGGCCGAGATGCCGGGCATGTACAAGGAAGGCGACTACGACCTGGCCGGCTTCTCGGTCGGCGCGGTCGAGCGCGGCGCGGTCCTGCCCCGCCTGGGCGACCAGGCTGAGGGCGACCTGATCATCGGCCTGGGGTCGTCTGGCCCGCACTCCAACGGCTATTCCCTGGTCCGCCGCATCGTCGAGCGCTCGGGGCTTGGCTGGGACGCGCCGGCGCCGTTCGCCGAGGGCAAGACCCTGGCCCAGGCGCTGATGGCCCCCACGCGGATCTACATCAAGTCGGTCCTGCCGCAGATCAAGGCCGGCCGGATCAAGGGCTGCGCCCACATCACCGGCGGCGGCCTGATCGAGAACCCGCCGCGGGCCATCGCAGACGGCTTGGAAGCCGAGTTCGACTGGAACGCCTGGCCCCTGCCCCCGGTCTTCGCCTGGCTGCAGGAGCAAGGCGGGGTCGCCGACCACGAGTTGCGCCGCACCTTCAACTGCGGGGTCGGCCTGATCCTGATTGTCGCCCCGGAAGACGCGCCGGACGTGCTGGAAGGCCTGCTGGCCGCCGGCGAGGACGCTTTTGTCTGCGGCCAGCTGAAAGCGAGCTAAGGCTCAGGCCTTCGGGCCGGCCACCACGCCGGCGTCGTGCAGCTTGCCGATCTCGCCGGAGCTCATACCGAGCACGTCGGCCAGCACCTCGTCGGTATGCTGGCCGAGCTTGGGCGCGGGCTGAACGGCCAGGCGCTGGTCCTGCGGGATCGTGCCCATGGCGCCGGGCGCAGGATAGGTCAGGCCGCTCGGGTGGCGGATATCTTCGAACAACGGGTTGTCCTTGAACAGCCGGGTGTCCTGCAGCGCCGCCTCCAGGGTCTGATACGCCCCCCAGGTCACGCCGCCGGCGTCGAAGGCCGGCGTCAGTTCGGCCGCCGTACGGGCCGCGAAGGCCCTTTCGAACAGCGGATATAGCCGGGCGCGATGGGTGAAGCGCAGGCCCTCGTCAGTGGCGAAGGAGACGCCCAGCTCGGCCTCGACCGCGGCGACCGCAGGCGCGATGGACAGGGCTTCCAGGGCCTTGCTCCACTGCTTGGGCGTGATGGCCAGCAGCATCAGCTTCACCCCGTCCTTGGTCGTGAAGTCGCGGCCGAAAGCGCCGAAGATGTCATTGCCCATGCGGGGCCGCTGGTGGCCGGTCTGCAGGGTCTCGGCCACGAAGCCGAGATTGGCCATGGTCGCCGCGCCGATGTCGGACAGGGGCGCGCGGATCTCGCGCCCGCCCCGACCCCGCATCCGCGCCAGCAGGGCTGAGACCAGGGCGAAGGAGCAGTAGGCGCCGGTGAGCAGGTCCCAGGCCGCCAGCACATGGTTCACCGGCCGGTCGTCGCCCACAGGCCCGGTCATCAGCGGCAGGCCGATGGCCGAGTTGATGGTGTAGTCCATCCCTTGCGAGCCATCGGCCCAGCCCATGACGCGGACGCAGATCAGGTCGGACCGCAGGGCCGAGAGCTTGTCGTAGGACAGGAAGCCGTCGACCGGGAAGTTGGTGACGAACAGGCCGCCGTCCTCGCCCGGGGAGGCGGCCAGGCGCTGGGCCAGTTCGCGGCCCGCCTGGCTGGTCAGGTCGATGGCCACCGACTTCTTGGACTTGTTCAACCCCTCCCAATAGAGGCTCTTGCCCTCGTGGCTCAGGGGCCAACGGTTGAAGTCCGGCCCGCCGCCGATGTTGTCGAAGCGGATCACCTCGGCGCCCATCTGAGCCAGGTAGAGCCCGCAGGTCGGCCCGGCGACGAAAGCCGCGCCCTCGACGACGCGAAGGCCTTTCAGAAGGTCGTACATGGGCGGGGCTCCTGACGTGTCTGTTCCGGCGCCTTGGCTAGCCCAGAGGGGCCGGGCCGGGAAGGATGGCCGTTACGGCAAGCGGTTTGACGTCAACATGGACGAACGGGTTTCCGGCGTGGACGAACCGCTTCGGACCAGGGCCTTCGACGCATCGCCGGACGGGGCAAGGCCTCTCAGGGCGACGGCTGGAGTTTACCGCGCAAGGGCCGGATCGCCGAGGCGATTGTGATGCCGACCGGGGCTGCTACAGAAGGGCCATGGCCACGTCCCCCGCCCTCATGGTCCGGCTCTCGGGCCTGCTGTTCTGGTTCGATGAGTCGCTGCAGGCGAGCCTGGCGGCCGCGGGATACGAGCCGCTGACCCGCTCGCAGTCGATGTTCCTGATGTGCCTGGCCGCGGGCGAGAACCGGCCCTCGCGGCTGGCGGGGCTGCTGGGCGTCAGCCGCCAGGCGGTGAGCCACATCATCGCCGAGCTAACCCGGCGCGGCCTCATCACCCTGGCGGTCGATCCCGGCGACGCCCGGGGCCGTGTGGTCGAGTACGCCTTTGACTCCCAGGATCTGCGCAAGGCCGCCCACGCCGCCGTCAGCGGGCTGGAGGCCTTGCTTGAGGCGCGGATCGGGGCCGAGACCTATGGGAAGCTGGGCCAGGGCCTGGACGCCGACTGGGGCGAGCCCGCGGAGATCCCGCTGCCTCCCGCCCCCAAGCGTCCTGCGGGCTAGGCGTCCAGGTTATAGAGCTCCGGTCCGCCCGGATACTCCGAGCCGTCGTCGCGCCCGACCTCCAGGGCGATCAGCGCGTTGATCATCGCATTGAGCCGCAGGACGGTCTCCCGCTGGCCCGGCTGGTAGGCCAGGTTGGTGATCTCGTTGGGGTCCGCTTCAGTGTCGTAGAGTTCCAGGTCGTTGCGGCCCGCCAGGGTCTCCCAGTCGGTCGGCGTATGGTGGTCGGCCGGCGCGAAATAGCGGGCGAACTTCCAGCGGCCGTCATGGACCCCGCGGTGCAGCCGCCGCTTCGACAGGTCGTAGATCTTGTCGTAGTCCTTGGCCCCGGACAGCCGGCCTTCCATCCGGTTCTCCCACATGTAGGCGACGGCGTAGTTGAAGAGATGGCCGCGCCTGTCCCGTTCGGTCTGTGCGGTGGGATTAGCGACCATGCCCGACAGGTCGACGCCCGGCAGGCCCGGCGAGACGGTTGCGGCGATCTCTTCGGGCACGCCCACCAGGCCCATGAGGGTCGGGGCGATGTCGATGGCGCTCATCAGCCGCGAGGTCCGCCGCCCGCCCGGCAGGTCCGGATGCACGATGATCATCGGGACGTTGGTTTCCTCCCGATAGATGGTCCCGGCCTTCTGGTGCATGCCGTGGGCGGCGGCGCGCTCGCCGTGATCGGAGGTGTAGATGATGATGGTGTCGTCCATCTGACCGCTCTCCTCGAGGGCCCAGAGGACGTCGGCGACCCGTCGATCCACGTCGCGGATGCAGTTGTAATAGTAGTTCACCAGCCGCTTCCAAGAGGCGAGGTCGTCCTTAGGTATCGGTCCGTAGAACATGTCGCTGTGCCGCACGATGCCCGAATGGGCTTCCGGCTTGGTCGACAGGTCGTCGCGGTAGAAGCTCTGCGGCAGGTCGAAGCCGTTGTCGGTCTCGTAGATCGGATCACCGGGCTCACGCCGCAGAGGCGCCAGCAGCTCGGGGTGTAGGCGGCGCTTCGACTGCTCTCCGGTCGCGTCATAGAACATGATGTCGTGCGGATTGATCAGCCCGACGACCTGGAACCAGGGCTTGCCGCCGGCCTTGTCCGTGCGGGCGTAGTCGAGGATGGAGCGGGCCGCGTCGCCAGCCGTGAACACGTCGGAGCGGAAGCCGTCCCAGGTCAGGCCCACGGCCTCGCCGTCGAAGCCGTAGTCGTGGAAGCCGTACTTCTCCATGGCGTCGCGGGTGTTCTTGTAGAGCCCGCCGGGAACCTGGTTCCAGTCCCGCTCGCGGTTGATCTGGGCCAGGTGCCACTTGCCCTTGTAGCTCGTGTAGTAGCCCGCCGCCTGCAGCATGGTTCCAAGGGTCGGCAGGGTGTCGGCCAGGACGGGGTTCGGCGGGGTGTCGGTGTTCAGATAGACCCCAGTCTCCTGGGTGTGGCGGCCGCAGAAGATGGTCGAGCGCGACGGACTGCAGGGGGTCGTCTGCACATGGTAGTTCTCCACCAGCAGGCCACGCTCCAGGAGCTTCTTGTGGGCCGGCAGCTTTTCCAGCAGCCCCTTGGGCCAGCTCGCCAGGCTCTGCTCCTGGTCGGTGATGATCATCAGGACATTGAGTTTGCGGCCGTCGCGCCCGATCGCGTCCATGTGCGTCTCCCTTGAACCTGGGTCGGTTCTAGGGGATGCGGGCTTTTGATACAATCGTTGTATTATCTTCTCGCCGGGTGCTGTTGGGCTGGCCCAGAGGAAGGCTTTGGACCACGAACCACACGAAAAACACGAACCGCAGCCGCACCCTCCACCCCCCCAACCCGCGCCCGGCCGGGGCCCAGGGAGAAGGCGCCCGGCCTGGGGGGCGGGGGGAAGCGGGGGGGACCCGGCCTTCGCCGGGATGAGCGGGTGGGAGGGTTGGCTCGGCCCGTTCGCGTTTTTCGTGTTTTTCGTGGTTCCTCTCGCAGCGCCCTCCCCTAAGCTTAGCCGCAACAGGGAGAGACACGACATGGACGGCGCGCGCGTCACCTACACCGCCGAGGGCATCGAGTTCGTGGGGCGGCTGTTTGAGCCGGCAGGGTCCGGCCCCGCGCCCGGGGTGATCGTGGCCCATGAATCGCCCGGCGTGACCGAGCACACCCTGGCGGCGGCGCGCCGGCTGGCGGGTCTGGGGTTCGTGGCCCTGGCCACCGACTACCAGGGCGGCGGCGCGGTGGTGACCGACCGGCCGGAGATGATGCGACGCTTTGCGATGTTCATGGCCGACCCGGCCCACATCCAGGCCCGGCTGGGCGCAGCGCTGGAGGCGGTGAAGGCCCATCCGCGCACCGACGCCTCAAGGCTGGCGGCGGTGGGCTTCTGCTATGGCGGCACGGCGGTGACGGAGCTGGCGCGGACGGGCGCCGACCTCAAGGCCGTGGTCGGCTTCCACTGCGGGCTTTCGACCGTGCGGCCGCAGGACAGCGCCAAGATCACCGGCAAGG
>CAZXVO010000058.1:0-20017 GCA_964643835.1 uncultured Phenylobacterium sp.
CCCCATGGCCTATTCCTGGACCGCGGGCGCCCGGCGCTTTGTCTTTCCCGACCTGAAGACGGTGATGGCCAAGGCCACGCCGCCCCGGTCCGGCGACGCACTGGCGGGCCTGGCCGCCGAGACCGCCGAGGAGAACGTCGCGGCCAAGCAGGTCCTGGCCGACCTGCCGCTCAAGACCCTGCTGGCCGAACCCCTCGTCCCCTACGAGACCGACGAGGTCACCCGGCTGATCTGCGACACCCACGATGCGCAGGCCTTCGCCCCCGTCTCCGCCATGACTGTCGGCGAGTTCCGCGAGTTCCTGCTGGCCGAGACCACCACCGGGGAGGTCCTGGCCCGCCTCGCGCCCGGGATCACCCCGGAGATGGCCGCCGCCGTCTGCAAGATCATGCGCAACCAGGACCTGATCGCCGTCGCCCGCAAGATCCGGGTGGTCACACGGTTCCGCAACACCCTGGGCCAGGCCGGCGTCATGGCCGTGCGCCTGCAGCCCAACCACCCGACCGACGATCCGGCCGGGGTCACCGCCGCAATCCTCGACGGCCTGATGTACGGCTGCGGCGACGCGGTCATCGGCATCAACCCGGCCAGCGACAGCCTGGGGGCGGTGGACGGCCTGCTGCGCCTGACCGACGACCTCGTCCGCCGCTACGAGATCCCCACCCAGACCTGCGTGCTGACCCACGTCACCAGCGCCATCGAGCTGATCGGCCGAGGCGCGCCCGTTGACCTGGTCTTCCAGTCCATCGCGGGCACTGAGGCCGCCAACGCCGGGTTCGGCGTCACCCTGGACCTGCTGCGCGAGGGCCGCGACGCCGCCCTGTCCCTGAAGCGCGGCACGGTCGGCGACAATGTCATGTACTTCGAGACCGGTCAGGGCTCGGCCCTGTCGTCAGACGCCCATCACGGCGTCGACCAGCAGACGATCGAGGCCCGCGCCTATGCGGTGGCCCGCGCCTTTGACCCGCTGTTGGTCAACACGGTCGTGGGCTTCATCGGTCCGGAATACCTCTACGACGGCAAGGAGATCATTCGCGCCGGGCTCGAGGACCACTTCTGCGGCAAGCTGCTCGGCGTCTCGATGGGTTGCGACGTCTGCTATACGAACCATGCCGAGGCCGACCAGGACGACATGGACAACCTCCTGACCCTACTGGCGGCGGCGGGGGTGAACTTCATCATGGGGGTGCCAGGGGCCGACGACGTGATGCTGAACTACCAGTCCACCTCGTTTCACGACGCCCTCTATGTCCGCGAGGTTTTCGGCCTGAAGCGCGCCCCGGAGTTCGAGGCCTGGCTGGCCCGGATCGGCGTCACCGGCGAGGGCGGCGCCCTGTTACCCCGCAGCGCCGGCCACCCGCTGCTGGCGGCCGTCTGATGTCCAAGCCCCCCGCCCGAGATCCCTGGACGCATCTTTCGGCCTTCACCCCGGCCCGCATCGCCCTGGGCCGCGCAGGCTCCGGCCAGCCGACCCGCGCCGTCCTCGACTTCGCCCTGTCCCACGCCCAGGCCCGCGACGCGGTCCACACGCCCTTTCAGGCCGCGACGACCGCACAGGCGATCGAAGCCCTGGGCCTGCCCGCCGTGCTGGTGGACAGCGCCGCCGCCGACAGAGCCACTTATCTGCGTCGACCAGACCTGGGCCGGCGGCTGTCCGAGGCGTCGCGGGCGCGCCTGTCGCCGCCGAGGGACGGCTGCGACCTGGCCCTGGTGGTCGCCGACGGCCTCTCCAGCGCCGCCGTCCACGCCCACGCCGCCCCACTGATCGCCGAACTCCTGCCCAGGCTCGCCGGCCTGCACCTGGGACCAGTCGCCGTCGCCCGCCAGGCCCGCGTGGCCCTGGCCGACGAGGTGGGCGAGGCTCTAGGCGCACGGATGGCCCTGATCCTGATCGGCGAGCGGCCCGGCCTGTCGTCGCCGGACAGTCTGGGCGCCTACTTGACCTTCGACCCTCGGCGCGGTCGCACCGACGCCGAGCGCAACTGCGTCTCCAATATCCGGCCCCAGGGCCTTTCCTACGACGAGGCCGCCTTCAAGATCGCCTGGCTGATCAGCGAGGCCCGCCGCCTGGCCCTGACCGGGGTCGCCCTGAAGGACGAGAGCGATCTGGCCCGCCTGGCGCCTGGAAGCGCGGCGTCCCTGCCGCCGGTCTGATCGCCGAGGCGAGTCCTCGCCCGGTCTGCAAGTCTGGGTTTGCCAGCCCCGCCATCGCATCACACTGTTCTCGCGGAAAGCATTTGCCTGGGGGTGGTGATGAGCGAGCCGTCGGAAGCCGGGGTCCGTTATGAGACCGTCGGATCAGAATATTTCGAGAAGCGAGGCCTGAAGCGGTACGCGGGGGTCTTCTCCCTGTGGGCCCTGGGGGTCGGCGCGGTGATCAGCGGCCAGTTTTCGGGCTGGAACCTGGGCATGGCCGCTGGCGGCTGGGGCGGCATGCTGGTCGCCACCCTGATCATTACCGTCATGTACCTGGGGCTGACCTTTTCCATCGCCGAGATGGCGGCGGCCCAGCCCCACACCGGCGGCGCCTACTCCTTCGCCCGCGCCGCCATGGGGCCCTGGGGCGGCTTCATCACCGGCCTGTGCGAAAACGTCGAGTATGTGCTGACGGCCGCCGTGGTCTGCTTCTTCATCGGCTCATACCTGGGCGCGATCTTCGAGACTCCGCCCGAGTTCCAGCCGGTCTACTGGATCGGCGCCTACCTGCTATTCGTGGGCGTCAACATCGCCGGCGTCGCACTCTCCTTCCAGGTGACCGTGGTGGTCACCCTGCTCGCCCTGGGCTGCCTGGCCGTGTTCTGGGCCAGCGCCCTGCCCCACGCCGACTTCTTCAAATACGCCATGAACGTCGGGCCAGGCGGGACCGAGCTGCCCGGCGGGCACGGCCCCTTCCTGCCGGCTGGCCTGGGCGGGGCGCTCGCCCAGCTCCCCTTCGCGGTCTGGCTGTTTCTGGCCATCGAGCAATTGCCCCTGGCGGCGGAGGAAAGCCACACGCCCCAGCGCGATCTGCCCAAGGGCATTCTGCTGGGTGTCTTCACCCTGATCATTTCGGCCCTGCTTGTCCTGTGGCTGAACGCCTCCATCGCGCCAGGGGCGTTCCAGCTGGCCCAGTCGGGTCAGCCAATCCTGGACGGCTTCACCGCCCTGTACGGCGGCGGCCTGGCCAAGGTGCTGTCCGCAGTGGCTGTCGCCGGCCTGGTCGCCAGCTTCCACGCCGTGATCTTCGCCTACGGCCGGCAGGTCTATTCCCTGTCTCGCGCCGGCTACTTCCCCCGCACCCTGTCGGTGACCCACGGCGCGCGCAAGACGCCGGACATGGCCCTTATCACCGGCTCGCTTATTGGCCTCGTGGTCATGCTGGCGGTCTGGTTCATCCTTGGCGCCGAGAAGGGCGCCGCCGCCATCGGCGGCACGCTGCTGAACATGGCTGTCTTCGGGGCGATGTTCTCCTACGTCATGCAGGGTCTGGCCTTCATCCTCCTGCGCCGGCGCATGCCGAACCTGGAGCGCCCCTACCGCAGCCCGCTTGGGGTCCCCGGCGCCGCGGCGACTGTGCTGATCTCCCTGGTCACCATCTTCTACCAGCTGAAAGACCCCATCTACCGGGCTGGGGTGCTGGGTGTGGCCGCCTGGTTCGCGGTCGGGGTCGCCTACTTCGCCCTGGTCGGCCGCCACCGGCTGGTGCTTTCGCCGGAAGAGGCGTTCGCGATCGACAAGGGCAAGGCGGCCTATCGGGCGGATTGAGGCGCGCGGGCGCAGACTGACTTGCGTCCGACGCGCTAACCTCTTGTTTATGATAATGGTGGGATCAAATCCGGGCCTGGAGTCGCCCAATGGTCGGTCTCGTATCGACGCGTAACATCGTCGAACCCGACATCGCCGCCCGCCTGCATGAGTTGTCGCGCGCCAGCACGCATTCGCGCATGCTGCTCGACCTCCAGGGGCGCATCGTCTGGATCAATGACGGCTTCGCCCGCGCCACGGGCTTCGGCGAGGCCGAGGCTCTTGGTCGAACGCCGCCCGAACTTCTGCAACCTGCCGGCGTAGAGGTGTGCGCCGATGCGGCCTATGGCGAGCAGATCGCGGCCGGCGCCGGCTTCCGCCTGGAGCTTGAGCTCCGCGACCCCGAGGGGCAGGCCTATTGGAGCGACCTGCATGTCCGGCCGCTTCGGGGCGAGGATGGCCAGATTGAGGGCTTCACCGGCCTTCTGATTGAGAGCTCCGAGACCCATCGCCTGCAGGAACAGCTCAAGTCGGCGGCCACATCCCTGTCCTCGGCCGCTGAACTCGCCCGCCTGGGCGGCTGGGAGGTTGATCTCCGCCGCGGCGAAGTCCGGCTGAGCGTCGAACTCAATGCGATCCTTGGACGCCCGCGCCTGGTTGAGCCCATCGACGGCGCCCTAGACCTCTATGTCGAGGACGAGCGCGAGCGGGTGGGCGCCCTCATCGGCGCCGCGATCTCGACTGGAGAACGCCTGGAATTCGAGGCCAGAGCGCTCACCGGCGACGGCCAGGAGATCTGGCTGCGGGTCATCGGCCAGCCGGAAATGGTCGGCGGGCGCTGCGTGGCGGTGCGCGGCGCCAGCCAGGACATCACCAGCCTGGTGCAGGCCAACGCCGACCTCAAGGCCTCGGAGCGGTTCGCCCGGGGCGTGTTCGACGGCATCAGCGCCTTCATCATGGTCATCGACGCCGACGGTGTGATCGTCGAGGCCAACAAGGCGTTCCGAACCGCGGCGGCGGAATTGGCGAGGGGGGACGCCTACCCTATGCGCCGGAATCTGTTTTCGATCCTGTCCGCCCTGCCGGGCCGCCACGGCGCCGCCCTGACCAAGGGCATCCGCGCGGTCCTGGCCGGCGAGCGGCCGAACTTCAGCCGGGCCTACACCTCCAGAAACGGGGAATGGTTCCGTTGCACCGCCTCGCGTTTCGACGGCGACGGCCCCGTGCGCTGCGTCGTCATCACCCAGAGCATCGAGGACCTGAAGCGCCAGGAACGGCGGCTGATGGAGATGAACCAGCGGCTCAAGCGCGCCCGCGACGAGGCCAATTCGGCCAGCGCCGCCAAGTCCGCCTTCCTGGCCACCATGAGCCACGAGATCCGCACGCCGATGAACGGGGTGCTGGGCATGGCCCAGGTGATGGCGGCGGATGCGCTTTCCGACAACCAGCGCGAACGGCTGGGGGTCGTGCGCCAGGCCGGCGAGACCTTGCTGGCCCTGCTGAACGATTTGCTCGACCTGTCGCGCATCGAATCAGGCCGGTTGGAGCTGGAGGACGGCGTCCTCGACATTCACAGGTTCGTGGCCGGGGCGCAGGCGACCTTCACCACCCTGGCGGCCGACAAGGACGTCTCCCTGACCATCGAGGTGGCGCCGGAGGCTGAGGGGCAGTGGCGGGGCGACCCGACCCGTGTGCGCCAGATCCTGTACAATCTGGTCTCCAACGCCGTGAAGTTCACCGCCCGCGGATCGGTCCAGGTGCGAGTGCGCCGCGAGGAGCCGCACCTGATCCTGGAGGTGGCGGACACCGGGCCGGGCATCCCCAGCGATCGCATGAGCCTGCTGTTCGAGAAGTTCGTGCAGGTCGACACCTCGACCACGCGGCGCTATGGCGGCTCCGGGTTGGGATTGTCCATCTGCCGGGAGCTGACCGAAATGATGGGCGGAGAGATCGAGGCGCAGAGCCAGGAGGGCGTGGGCTCGGTGTTCACCGTTCGCCTGCCCCTGGAGCGCGCTCCGGACAGCCTGCTCGCCAGCGAGGCGCTGGCCGACGACATGGCGCTCTCACCGGCGCCAGCCGGGCTGCGCATCCTGGCCGCCGAAGACAATCCGATGAACCAGCTGGTCCTCAAGACCCTGCTGGCCCAGCTGGGCCTGGAGGTCACCTGCGTGGCCGACGGCCGCCAGGCGGTGGAGGCCTGGGCCTCAGACGCCTGGGACGCCGTGCTCATGGACGTCCAGATGCCGGTGATGGACGGTCCGGACGCCACCCGCGAGATCCGCCGGCTGGAGCAGGAGACCGGGCGCGCGCGCACCCCGATCATCGCCCTGACCGCCAACGCCATGGCGCATCACCACGAGGAATACCTGTCGGCGGGCATGGACGTCCTGGTGCCAAAACCCCTGCAGCTCGAGCGCCTGCTCATCGCCATCCAGCAGGTCCTGGAGGGCGAAGAGGCGACAGCCTGAGCCCTTCTGATCCGATAACCGCTTCACACTTATCGGAAAATGCTCTCCGCCGCCGCCCCAGATGTCGGGTCAGGGCTTCTTGACCGCCTGGACCTCAATCTCCGCCAGCATGCCCGGCGCCACCAGGGCCGCCACCTGGGCCGTCACCCGCGCCGGCTTGTTGGGCTGTTCCTTGGTGCCGAAGAACTGGGTGTAGCCCGCCATCATCCCGGCGAAGTCCATCTTGCCGCCCATGGCCGGGTCGCCGACCAGGTAAACCCGCATCATCACCACGTCGCCCATGGTCAGCCCCTGGGCGGTCAGGATGTCCTGGATCTTCTTCATGATCCCGATGGTCTGGGTCTTGGTGTCGCCGAACTCGGGCGCGGTTCCGGCCGGAGCGCCCGCGTTCAGCACCGGCGGAGTCTGGCCCGAGACATAGACCGTCGTATAGCCCGGCGGCACCACCGTGGCCGACGCGATGGCCGCGGTGGGCGCGCCCACATGCACCACCTGGGCGGCGGCGGGCGCCGCGGCGGCCATCAGGGGCAGAAGGGCGGCCAGAACAAGTTTGCGCATCGGGGTCTCCATCAGGGCTTAAGGCCGCGCTCTCGGCGGCTTTGAATCTCGTCGTCGGCTATGAGCCCACACGCGGCGGCGCCGCGAAAGAGGCTGGCTGTGATGGAACCCGGCCCGGCGCTCCGGGCAAGCGCGCTTGGCTCCAGCCCCCGCCGGAGGCCCCAGATGCTTGACCGGCAAGCGCTTTGCTTAGGCGCCGGGCGCCCCGGGCGCCTGGGAATTGACCCATTTTCTCCAACGCGCACCGCCCCCTCACAATGGTTGAACATGCTCAGCCAGCGGACGAAGTGATCAAGTTTCGGGCGCCATAAGCCGAAATACTCATCAAATATTGATTGAATAGCTCTCGGTCGCCATCCCCAAACTGAGAGTATCATGCCCCTGTGACCGCCACACTCCGACGGCTTCCGCCCATTTCATGAGCACAGATAGCCCAATTGGACTCCTTTTTGGCGCCTCCGCCTCAGTCCGGCTTAGCTCAATTGACACCCTTAAGGATTCGTGACGAGCCTTTAACTCAAGACGACGCGTCCGTTTCAAATTCGCGTCGATCATAAGGCGCTCAAGCGCCGAGAATACGAGTCGGTGGGGAAACACACGGGTCGGGCTCTCAAGTGAGAGTTACGAGATCGCGTGCTGATGCAAACTATTAGCAAATTTCATTTTGCGAGAGCGGTCGGATTCTGCCCGATACCCGCTCCTCAATCGCTCAACACCATCGAATACACGCAAATCAACAACAACACTTCGAAAGACGCTGGCGCGACGTCCGCCGCCGGGTCCGCCGAAGTCTTCGGATCACTCGCCCAACTCAAGGGCGGCTGAGCAGACGCGGCCGGTGGGGCCGCCAAGGAATGAGGGGCAATAAATCATGACAAGAACACAGCGCATCGGCTGGCTCGCAGGAGTCTCCCTGGCCAGCCTGGTCGCCGCCGTCGCCTCCAGCGCGTCGGCGGACGACGCGGCCGCGGGCGTCGCGGTCGAGGAAGTCATCGTCACCGGCACGCGCCAGACCGGTCTGAAGGTCGAAGACAGCCCGGCGCCGGTGCAGGTGGTCGACACCGCCGCCCTGGCCCGAACCGGCCAGACCGACCTGCGCCTTGGCCTCGCCAATGTGGTGCCGTCCTTCAACGCGCAGGCCTTCGGTGGCGACACGGCCAACCTGACCCTGTCGGCCCGCCTGCGCGGCCTGTCGCCCAACCACGCCCTGGTGCTGATCAACGGCAAGCGCCGCCACACCACCTCGAACCTGGCCGTGCTTTCGGGCGCCTATCAGGGCGCGGCCGCCGCCGACCTGTCCTTCATCCCGACCGGCGCGGTGGGCCACATCGAAGTGCTGACCGACGGCGCGGCCGCCCAGTACGGCACTGACGCCATCGCCGGCGTGGTCAACATCATCCTGAAGAAGGACGGTGAAGGCGGCATGATCTCCGCCACCGGCGGCGAGTACATGGACGAAGGCGGCAAGACCGCCGACATGACCGTCAACATCGGGACCTCGCCCTTCGAAGGCAGCTATCTGAACCTGACGGCCCAGACCAAGTACCACGGCTTCTCCAACCGCGGCCTGCCCGACCAGCGCGTCTACAACCCGGCCAGCCCGTCCTACTCGGCCGCCAACAACGCCGTAGAGAAGCTGATCCCGGGCTACCCGAACCTGAACCTGATCTCCGGCGACGCCGAGTATCGGGTCTCCAACTTCATGTACAATTCCGGCTTCGACCTGCCGGGCGGCTTCGAGCTCTACTCCTTCGGCTCCTACGGCCACAAGGACGCCTCGGCCTACGAGAACTACCGTCGCTACAGCCGCGTCCAGGGCGTCCAGGGCGCCGCCGACCGCCCCTTCCCGCTGGGCTTCAGCCCGCGTGAGCGGATCATCGAGGACGACTACGCCGTCACCGCCGGCCTGAGCGGCGAACTGGGCGGGTGGGACGTCGACTTCTCGGCCACCTACGGCCTGGACGACATCGAGGTCCGCGTCGAGGACTCGGCCAACGCCAGCCTGTACCGCGACACCTCCACGCTCACGACCAAGGGCTTCACCCCGACCTCATTCCACGCAGGGACCTGGACCTCGAGCCAGACCACCTACAACCTCGATGTCCGCAAGGGCTTCGAAGTCGGCATGGCCGAGCCTCTGAACGTCGCCCTGGGCGCCGAACAGCGCCACGAGACCTATGAGATCGGCGCCGGCGATCCTGCCTCGCGCTACAAGGAAGGCTCGCAGTCCTATCCGGGCTTCTCGCTGACCGACGCCGGCAAGCACAGCCGCGACAGCTGGGCCATCTACGCCGACCTGGCCGCCACCCCGGTGGAAGCCTGGGTCGTCGACGCCGCGGTCCGCTACGAGCACTTCAGCGACTTCGGCGAAACCACCGTCGCCAAGCTGACCAGCCGCTACGACTTCAATGACATGATCGCGGTCCGCGGCACCATCAGCACCGGCTTCCGGGCGCCGACCCTCGCCGAGGCCTACTACTCGGCCACCAACGTCTCGCCGACCTCGGCCTTCGTGCAGCTGGCCCCGAACTCCCCGGCCGCCCGCCTGCTCGGCATCGACAAGCTGAAGCCGGAAGAGTCGACCAACTACAGCTTCGGCATCGTGGCCCACCCGATCCCGAAGATGACCGCCACCCTGGACGTCTACCAGATCGAGCTTAAGGACCGGATCTTCGGCTCCAGCTCGCTGTTCGGCACCCGCGGCGGCGTCTCGGCCTCGCCGGCCGTGCTGGCGGCGATCCTCGCCAACGGCAACGTCCTCGACGCCACGGTGACCAGCACCGGCATCAACATCTTCTCGAACGGCATCGACACCAAGTCCAAGGGCGTCGACCTGGTGGTCTCCTATCCGACCGACCTGGGCGACTATGGTCGCATCGACTGGAGCCTGGCGGCCAACTTCGGCTCGACCAAGGTCACCAAGGTCAAGAAGCCGCCGACCTCTCTGACCACGCCCAGCGTGCCGTTCCCGACCGGCCAGACCATGTTCTCCCAGGACGCCAAGTCCCTGCTGGAGACGGCCTCGCCCAAGTACAAGGTCGGCCTGACCGCCCTGTACACCTTCAACGACCTGACCATCAGCCTGACCGAGACCTTCTTCGGCAAGGCCGAGTCCTACAGCGATCCGGGCACCGGGCCGCTGCAGCTGGTCACCATCAAGCCGGCGGCCGTCACCGACCTGGAGGTCAGCTACAAGCTGCCGGGCGACGTCACCGTGGCCCTCGGCGCCAACAACCTGTTCAACAAGTATCCGGAGAAGCTGTCGGCCGCCTATCAGGCCGCCTGCATCGCCGGCGGTGGCGGTTGCGTCACCCAGTATCCGGGCTTCTCGCCCTACGGCATCAACGGCGGTTACTACTACGGCCGTCTGACCTGGGCCTTCTAAGTTCGACGCACTTTGGAGAGTTGGGAGGAGCCGGGCGAAAGCCCGGCTCTTTTCAGTTCAGCGCCTTGCCCATCCGCTTCAGCGGCACCGCCACGCCGGTCGAGGTGACGCTCTCGAAGGGCTCGATCACCGCGTAGCCGCAAGCCCTGTAGAGCGGCTCGCCGGCCAGGGTCGCCGCCATCTCGCAGCGCCCGAACCCCTCGGCCCGGGCCGCGGCCTCGCAGGCGTCCAGGATCATGCGGCCCACCCCGCGGCGGGTGAAGTCGGGGCTGGTGTACATGGCCCGGATCCGCGCGGCGTCCACCGCCGGGTCCAGCAGGGCCGCATCCCGACCCTTGGAATGATCGCCGCCGAACAGGGTCGCGCGCCGGCTCCAGCCGCCACAGCCGGCCAGGACCCCGGCCGCCTCCACGACGAAATAGGTCCGGTCCGCCACCAGCTGGGTGTCCAGCCCCATGACCTCGTAGGAGGCGGCCAACTGCTCCGGCGTCAGAAAGCCTGCCTGCAGCTCGCCGATCGCCCGGCCCATCAGCGCCGTCAGGGCCGGCAAATCGGCTTCGGTGGCCAGGCGGATGGAAAGCTCGGCCATGAACCCAAAACTCCAAGTTTGAATTCCACGCATACAGCGCCGGAAAGCGCAGAAACTCTACGCATCCATAGCCATAGTCCACGGATATGGTCCCACTCGCGCGGATTTACACCAGAATTCCCGCCATCACCCTTGGCCCTTCCCAAAGGATAGCCTAAGGATCGGGCATGGCTGGCGTCTTCGACCTGTTCAAGCTGGGCGTCGGCCCTTCGAGCTCCCATACCATGGGGCCGATGACCGCGGGCCAGCGGTTCGTCGCCCGGTTGGCCGAGCTGGGTCTCGCCGAGCGCACCCGGCGCGTCACCGTCACCCTCTACGGCTCCCTGGCCATGACCGGCCGTGGCCACCACACCGACCGCGCCGTGATCCAGGGCCTGGCGGGCTTTGCGCCGGCCACCATCGACCCCGACGCCGCCGAGTCCGCCCTGGCCACGATCCGCGCGACGGGACGCCTGGTGCTGGGCGGGACCGGTCCGGAGATCAACTTCGACGAGGCGGCTGACATCCTGTGGCTGGGCCGCGAGCGCAAGCCCGAGCACCCCAACGCCCTGACCTTGAGCGCCTTTGACACCGACGGCGCCCTGCTGGAGGCGCGCACCTATTTCTCGGTCGGCGGCGGCTTCGTACTGGACGAGGCCGAGATCGCCGCCAACGCCGGGCCGGAGCGCCGCATCCCCGAGCCATTCCCCTTCGCCAACGCCGCCGAACTCCTGGCCCAGACCGAGGCCGCGGCGGTGACCATCGCCGAGCTGATGCTGGCCAACGAGACCGCCGTCCGGTCCCAGGCCGAGGTGTTCGCAGGCCTCGACGCTATCTGGGCGGCCATGGAGGCCTGCGTAGAGCGGGGCCTGCGCCAGGACGGCTGCCTGCCCGGTGGCCTGAACGTCCGCCGCCGCGCCCGGCAGGTCTATCAGGAGCTGACCCACCGGATGGAGCGCAACATCTCCGACCCCCTGGCCGCCCTGGACTGGGTCAATCTGTGGGCGCTTTCGGTGAACGAGGAGAACGCCGCCGGCGGCCGGGTGGTCACCGCCCCCACCAATGGCGCGGCCGGCCTGTTGCCCGCGGTGCTGCGCTACTACGACCGCTTCTATCGCGGCACGCCGGAGGGTCGCCGCACCTTCCTGCTCACCGCCGCCGCCATCGGCGCGCTCTATAAGCGCAACGCCTCGATCTCCGGGGCCGAGGTCGGCTGCCAGGGCGAGGTCGGCGTGGCTTGCTCCATGGCCGCCGCCGGGCTCACCGCCGCGCTGGGCGGGACCAACGCCCAGATCGAGAACGCCGCCGAGATCGCCATGGAGCACAATCTCGGCCTGACCTGCGACCCCATCGGCGGCCTGGTCCAGATCCCCTGCATCGAGCGCAACGCCATGGGGGCGGTGAAGGCCATCGACGCCTCCCGCCTGGCCCTGCTGGGCGACGGCCAGCACTCGGTCAGCCTCGACAAGGTGATCGCCACCATGAAGCGCACCGGCGACGACATGAGCGAGATCTACAAGGAGACCTCGCTCGGCGGCCTGGCCGTCAACGTCGTGGAATGCTGAGGCATACCCAGAATCCACCCTTCCAAGACGTCATGGCCGGGCGTTTCCCGGCCATAACGGCCAATGGGGATAGCCCCTAGCCCCGCGCCCGCTTGGCCAGGGCGTCGATGATCTCGACGATCTCGGCCGGCGAATCTTCCTGCAGGAAGTGGCCGCCCTTGAGGATGGTGTGCGGCTGGCCCTTGGCCCCCGGCACGCGCTCCTGGAACACCTTATCGCCGCCGCCGCTCACGGGGTCGCCGTCGGAGAAGCAGGTCACCAGCGGCTTCTCAAAGGCGCCGAGCACCTTCCAGGCCTCGACGTTCTCCGCCGCCTGGTCATGCTGCGACGTCACCGGCACCAGGGTCGGGAACTGGCGGGCGCCTTCCTTGTAGGTCTCGTCCGGGAACGGCGCATCATAGGCGGCCATCTCGTCGGTCGACAGCTCGCGGCCGGAGCCCATGTTCAGGAGCGCGCCGGTGGCGAAGATCGGGATGTTCTGGCTGAGGTTCAGCCAGGCCGCGAAACCCTCGGTCATGCCGGTCCCAGTGGGCATACCGGTGTTGGCCACCGCGACGCCGACGAACCGGTCCGGATAGGCCGCCACCAGCCGCAGGCCGATCAGCCCGCCCCAGTCCTGGCAGAACAGCACGATATTGGTCAGGTCCAGGCCGGTGAGCCACTGGCTCGTCCAGTCCAGGTGCCGGGCATAGGTGTAGTCAGTCCGCGCCGCCGGCTTGTCCGAGCGGCCAAAGCCGATCAGGTCCGGCGCCACCACCCGGTGGCCGCGGGCGACCAGGCCCGGAATGATCTTGCGGTACAGATAGCTCCAGGACGGCTCGCCGTGCATCAGCAGCACCGGCGGGGCGTCGCGCGGCCCCTCGTCCACATAGGCGATGCGCAGCACCGTGCCGTCGGCGTCAGTCACCTCGCGGTAGTGGGGCGCGAAGGGCCAGTCGACCAGACCCTCAAACCGCTCGTCCGGCGTCCTCAAGACCTTCATGCCCGTCCTTCCGATTGACAAACGCCCGTGGGGCGACCTCTATTGGCAATATACGTGTCATTAGATGGCGGAATGTCAACCGCCCGACCGCACCGGAGGACGCGCGTGAGGACCTTTCGCAACATCCTGGCCGTCGTCCTGATCCTGGGGCTCGTGGCCGGCGGCGCCGCCTGGATGCTGCGCGGCCAGATCGCGACGACGATCTACCGCAAGGGCGCCGAGGAGGCCCTGTCCGCCAATCCCTTCGCCAAGCTGCCGGACGGCCTGCACGTGGCCCTGTGCGGCTCCGGCTCGCCCCTGCCCGATCCCCACCGGGCGGGGCCTTGCGTCGCCGTCATCGCCGGCCAGCGGATGTACGTGATCGATATCGGCGACGGCGCCACCCGAAACCTGACCCTGATGGGCCTGAGCCCGACCCAGGCAGACGCCCTGCTGCTCACCCACTACCACTCCGACCACATGGGCGGCCTGGGCGAGCTGATGCTGCAGCACTGGGCGGGCGGCGCGGCGACCGCGCCCCTGCCGGTCTATGGCCCCCAAGGCCTGGAGGAGGTGCTGAACGGCTTCCAACTCGCCTACCAGCTCGACCGCGGCTACCGCATCGCCCACCATGGCCCCACGGTCGTCCCGCCCCAGGGCTTCGGCGGGACCGCCCATCCGTTCCAGATCCAGGCCAATGGCCCCGATGTGGTGCTGGTGGATGACGGCGGCCTGAAGATCACCGCCTTCCCCGTGAACCACGAGCCGGTTTCCCCGGCCGTCGGTTACAAGTTCGCCTACAAGGGCCGCACTGTGGTGATCAGCGGCGACACCGCCCCCTCGCCCCGCGTCGAGGCCGAGGCCAAGGGCGCCGACCTCTTGGTCCACGAGGCCCTGTCCGAGCGCCTGGTCGCCCTCCAGCGCCAGGCGGCCCTGGCCGCCAACCGCGAAAACATCGCCAAGATCAGCCAGGACATCATCGGCTATCACACCACCCCGGAGCAGGCCGCTGACATCGCCCAGAAGGCCGGGGTCCGCTACCTGCTGCTGGACCACCTGGTCCCGGGCGTCCCGCTCAAGGGCCTGGAAGGTCCGTTCCTCGGCGACGCGCCCAAGCGCTTCTCGGGAGCCCTGCGCCTTGGCCAGGACGGTGATTTCATCTCCCTGCCCGTGGGCTCTGACGCCATCACCCGCACCAACCGCCTCGCCCGCTTCCGCTGACCGGAGATCGCCCGATGACCGCTTCCATCGCCCTGACCGGCGCGCCCGGCTCGCCCTACACCCGCAAGATGTTGGCGGTGCTGCGCTACCGGCGCCTGCCCTACCGCTTCCTGCCCCGCACCCGCGAGGCCCTGGCCGGCCTGCCTCAGCCCAAGGTCTCCCTGCTGCCGACCTTCTTCCTGCCCGATGAGCGCGGCGAGCTGCAGGCGGTCACCGACTCCACGCCGCTGATCCGGCGCTTCGAGGCCGAGCACCAGGGCCGCGAGGTTCTGCCCCGCGACCCGGCCCTGGCCTTCCTCGACGAGCTGATCGAGGACTACGCCGACGAGTGGCTGACCAAGGCCATGTTCCACTATCGCTGGGCCTATCAGGACGACATCGACAAGGCCGCCGCCATCCTGCCCTGCTGGCAGGGCTTCTCGGTCCCCGACGCCGAACTGGCCGCGCGCGGCAAGATGTTCTCCGAACGCCAGATCGGCCGGCTCTATGTGGTCGGCTCCAACGCCGTCACCGGCCCGGTGATCGAGGCCAGCTACCGCCGCTTCCTCGAAGCCTTTGAGGAGCACCTGCGCCATCACCCGTTCCTGATGGGCGGCCGCCCCGGCGCCTGCGACTTCGGGATCTATGGCCAGCTGACCCAGCTCGCCGCCTTCGACCCCACCCCCATGGCCCTCACCCTGAAGATCGCCCCGCGGGTGCATGCATGGACGGGCATGACCGAGGACTTGTCGGGCCTGGAGCCGACGGACAGCGACTGGATCGCCGCCGACGCCCTGCCGGCCACCCTGAAGACCCTGCTGGCCGAGATCGGCCGCACCTACGTCCCCGTCATGCTGGCCAACGCCCAGGCCCTGATGTCCGGCGCCCAGACAGTGGAGACCACCGTCGAGGGTCTGCCCTGGAGCCAGTCACCCTTCCCCTACCAGGCCAAGTGTCTGCAATGGCTGCGGGCCAGTCACGGCGCCCTTCCAGCGGACAGCCGCGCCCGGGTGGACGGCTGGCTGGCCGATACAGGCTGCGACAGACTGTTCGCCTGATCGCGCGGACTGGCGGAACGCGCCGCGCGCCGATAAGCAGAGGCCGGAACTTGTAACTCGAAGGTATCGCCTTGGCCCGAGCGGCGCGCGCCCAACAGACTCCGGACGAAACCCCGCCTCAAGAGGAGCGGGACGGCCGGCGGCTGCGGTCCATCGACAGCCGCGCCCGGATCGTCAAGGCGATGCTGGCCCTGATCGAGGAGGGCGACATGGCCCCCGGCGCCGAGGCCGTGGCGGCTCGCGCGGAGGTCGGCCTGCGCACCGTGTTCCGGCACTTCAAGGACATGGAGAGCCTGTACCGAGAGATGTCGGACGTGATGGAGGCCGAGATCGGCGCCTTCTCGCGCACCCCGTTCAAATCTACCGACTGGCGCGACAAGCTGCAGGAGTTGGTCGAGCGACGGGCCTACGCCTTCGAGAAGATCACCCCATTCAAGCGCGCCTCCGACATCCATCGCTACAAGTCGCCCTTTTTGGACGCCGACAACTCCCGCCTTGTGGTGGCGCTGCGCAAGATCCTGCACCGCGAGATGCCGCCCGAGGTGATGCAGGACGCCGCCCGCCTGGAGGCCCTGGAGCTGCTGCTCAGCTTCGAGAGCTGGTCGCGCCTGCGCCGGGAGCAGGGCCTTTCGATCAAGAAGGCCCGCGAGGTCCTGTCCCTGGCGGTGGCCAAGGTCGCCAGCTAACCGGAGGCCGGTGATGAGCGAAGTCCGCTGCGTCGCCAAAAGCGCTGACATCCTGGGCGAGGGGCCGGTCTGGTCCGCCGCCGAAGGCCGCCTCTACTGGTTCGACATCAAGGGCCGCCGCTTGAACTGGCTGGTCCACGCGACCGGCGCGACCGGCCGCTTCGACCTACCCTGGCGCGCCAGCGTCGCCGCGCCCCGCACCCGCGGCGGGCTGATCCTGGCCACCGAGGCGGGGATTGCGACCCTCGATACGGCGACCGGCGTGACGGAGCTGGTGGTTCCCATGGAGCTCGGCCCCGGCTTCCGCTCCAACGACGGCAAGATCGACGCACGCGGCCGGCTCTGGTGGTCCAGCATGGACGACGATGGCGGCAAGCGGACCGGCGTCCTGTTCCGCACCGATCCGGACCTGTCCACCCACCAGGTGCTGGACGACATTCACATCGCCAACACCGTCAGCGTCAGCGCCGACGGCCGGCTCATGTACCTGGCCGACTCGGCCCGCCAGGTGATCTGGACCTTGGCGATCTCCGACGATGGCCGGCTGTCGGACCGGCGCGTCTTCCTCGACATGAGCGGTCAGGCCGGCGCGCCGGACGGCTCGGCGATCGACGCCGATGGCTTCCTCTGGAACGCTCAGTGGGGCGCCTGGCGGCTGGTGCGCTATGCGCCGGACGGCTCGGTCGAGCGCACCATCCCGATGCCGGTCGAGCAGGCCTCGAGCTGCGCCTTCGCGGGCCCCGACCTCGCCACCCTCTATGTCACCAGCGCCGCCGAGGGCCTGTCGCCCAAGGCCAGGGCTGACCAGCCCCTGGCGGGCTCGCTGTTCGCCTTGGAGCCCGGCGTGCGCGGCCTCGCCCTTCCCGCCTTCGCCGGATGAGCCCCGACATGTCAGCCGTCTATCCCAGCCTCGCCGGCCAACCGGTCTTCATCACCGGCGGCGCCTCTGGCATCGGCGCAGCCCTGGTGGAAGCCTTCCACGCGCAAGGGTCGAAAGTCGGCTTCGTCGACCGCGACGCCGCCGCCGGCCAGGCCCTGGCCGGCCGCCTGCCCGGCGCCTGGTTCGCCCCCTGCGACGTCACCGACGCCACCGCGCTTGAAGCCGCCATCGCCGCCGCAGCCTCGGCCCTCGGCCCCATCCGCGTGCTGGTCAACAACGTCGCCAATGACACCCGCCACGCCGCCGCCGAGACCGACGCGACGGCCTGGCGCGCCCACCTGGCGGTCAATCTCGACCCCGCCTTCCTGGCCGCCCGCGCGGTCCAGCCGGGCATGAAGGCCGCGGGCGGCGGGGTGATCCTGAACCTGTCTTCGATCAACGCCCTCTTGGGTCCCGCCGGCATGCCCGCCTATGTGGCCGCCAAGGGCGCGGTGAACGCCCTCACCAAGGCGCTCGCCCGCGAGTGGGGGCCGGACAACATCCGGGTCAACGCCATCTCGCCGGGCTGGGTGGTCACCGAGCGCCAGCTAGCGCTGTGGCTGACGCCGGAGGCCGAGGCGGCCTGGATGGAGCAGGTGGCGCTGAAGGCCCGCATCGAGCCCTCGGACATCGCCGACCTCGCCCTGTTCCTGGCCTCGGACCAGGCCCGGAGGATCACCGGCCAGAACCACGTCATCGACGGCGGCCGCACGTGACACGCCTGCTGGCCTGCGACTGGGGCTCCACCAACCTGCGGGCCTGGGTGCTGGACGAGACCGGCGCGATCCTGGCCCAGCGCAGCTTCTCGCTTGGGGTGCAGCGCCTGGCTCTCGGTGAGGCCGCCCGCCGCTTCGCCGAAGAGGTCCGCCCGGCCCTTCAGGCGCAAGACCTGCCCGCCGTCCTGTGCGGCGCGGTGGGCTCCAATATCGGCTGGATCACCGTCCCATACGTGGATTGCCCCGCCGACCTGACCCAGGTGGCCGCCGGTCTCGTCCAGGCCGATGACAAGGTCTGGATCGCGCCCGGCCTGCGCTGCGAGGGCCTGGACGGCGCTTGCGATGTCCTGCGGGGCGAAGAGACCCTGGCCCTCGGCTGGCTGGCCGCTGATCCCGCGCGCGCCAAGGGCCGCTGGCTGGTCTGCCAGCCCGGCACCCACGGCAAGTGGCTGGTGGCCGAGGACGGCCGGATCACGCGCTTCCTCAGCGCCTTCACCGGCGAGCTCTACGCCGTACTCAGCGCCCACTCGATCCTGAGGAGCAGCGGCCAGGGCCGCGACCTCGCCGTCTTCGACGAGGGCCTGGCCGCCGCCGGCGACGGCGACGCCCTCTTGAACCGCCTCTACACCGCCCGGTCCCGGGTCGCCGGCCGCGGCGCGGACCAGGAGAGCACCGCCGACTATCTCTCCGGCCTGCTGATCGGGGCCGAGGTCGCCGCGACGCCCGCCCTGCTGGGACTTGCCGACGCACCTGTCCAGCTGGTGGGCGACGCCGGCCTCTGCGAGCGCTATGAGCGGGCCTTGATCCGCCGCGGCGTGACGGTCCAGCGCCATGAGGGCGAACCGGCTGTCCGCGCCGGACTGCTGGCCCTGGCCAAGATGAGAGGCCTCCTGTGAATCTCGCCCAAGCCCTGTCCGCCTGCCCCCTGGTCGCCATCCTGCGCGGCATCCAGCCCGACGAGGCCGTGGCCCACGCCGAGGCCTTGTTCGAGGCCGGAGTGCGGGCCATCGAGGTGCCGCTCAATTCCCCCGACCCCCTGGCCAGCATCGCCCGCCTGGCTGCAGCCTTCTCCGGCCGCGCCCTGATCGGGGCCGGCACCGTGCTGGCGCCCGGCCAGGTGGACGCCGTCGCCCAGGCCGGCGGCAAGCTGATCGTCTCGCCGGACACCGATGCGACAGTGATCGGCCGCACGGTCGAGCTGGGCCTCTGTTCCGCCCCCGGCTTCGCCACCGCCACCGAGGCCTTCGCCGCCATCGCCGCTGGCGCGCGCCACCTGAAGCTCTTTCCCGCCTCGACCTATGGCCCCGGCCATCTGAAGCAACTGCGCGCCGTGCTGCCGGATGACGTCGCCGTGCTGGCGGTCGGCGGCGTCGGCCCCGACAATATGCTGGACTGGTGGCGCTGCGGGGCCGAGGGCTTCGGCCTGGGCTCTGAACTCTACAAGGCCGGCCAGGACCTGGCTCTGACTGCAGAGAAGGCCGCCCGCGCCGTGGCGGCCGCCAGAAACTTGCATGACGAGACCTAGGGGCCCGCGGTCTCTTGGAACCGGACGCCTCTTGCCCTAAAGGGCAAGCAGACCTCTGGAGCCGCCATGACCTACCGCGCCCCCCTGAAAAGCCTCGCCCTGGCCCTGAAGACCGCGGGCCACCCGGCCCTGATCGGCCAGGCCTTCACCGAGCTGGACGAGGACACGGTCACAGCCGTGCTGGAGGCCGCCGGCGCCTTCTGCGAAAGCGAGCTCGCCCCCCTGAACCGCGCGGGCGACCAGGTCGGCGCCACCTATGCCAACGGCAAGGTCACGGCCGCCCCCGGCTTCGCCGCCGCCTACAAGGCCTTCGCCGAGCAGGGCTGGAACTCCTTGTCGGCGGACGCCGAATTCGGCGGCCAGGGCCTGACCAAGGCCATGGAGCTGGCGGTCTTCGAGATGACCCATGCGGCCAACATGGCCTTTGGGCTGTGCCCCATGTTGACCCAGGGCGCCATCGAGGCCCTGACCCTGCATGGCACCGAGCGCCAGAAGCGGCTGATCCTGCCCAAGCTGGTCTCCGGTGAATGGACCGGCACCATGAACCTGACCGAGCCCCAGGCCGGCTCGGACCTGGCCGCCGTCACCACCCGCGCCGAGCCGGACGGCCAGGGCGGCTACAAGCTCTATGGCCAGAAGATCTTCATCACCTGGGGCGACCACGACGCCACCGACAACATCGTCC
>CAZXVO010000059.1:0-14628 GCA_964643835.1 uncultured Phenylobacterium sp.
CGCCGGAAATTTTCTTCAACCTGTGATTCCCGCCCCGCCGCTCCGTCCCCTCCCGCGATGACCCCGCCCGTTTCCACCCCCGCACCCTGGCCGGGCCGGGGCGGAGGGGGGGGGGGGCCCCCCCCCCCCCCGCGACCGCATCCTGCTGGCCGCGCCGGTGGATGTTGAGGACGTGGCCAGCGCCTTCGCCGACCAACTGGAAGCCGAGGACCGGCTGGAGGAGAGCGGCGGCGGTCGGCTGCGCGCCAAGCGGCTGGTGCGCCTGGGCCGGCTGACCCTGCGCGAGGTGATCGACGAGAACCCCGATCCCGCATTGGTCGCCGCCGCCCTGACCGACCGGGTCCGACGTGACGGCCTGTCGGTGCTGAAGCTGGGGGAGGCGGTGGAGAGCCTGCGCGCCCGCGTCGCCTTCCTGCGCGCCCAGGGTGAGGACTTGCCGGACCTTTCGGACGCCGCCTTGGTCGAGCGCCTGGACGACTGGCTGGCGCCGATGCTGACCGGCGTGCGCTCCTTGGGCGCGCTCAAGCCGGACCAGCTGGACGGCGCGATCCGCACCCTGATCCCCTGGGACCGCCAGCGGGCGCTGGAGGCCGCCGCCCCGACCCGCTGGACCGCGCCCACCGGCAACAGCTTTTCCATCGACTACGCCGCCGAGGCCGGACCCCGCGTGGATGTGCGGGTGCAGGAGGTCTTCGGCCTGAAGGTCCATCCAACTGTGGGCGGCGTCCCCCTGACCCTGTCCCTGCTGTCGCCCGGCCACCGGCCGGTGCAGACCACCAAGGACCTGCCGGGCTTCTGGGCGGGCTCGTGGAAGGACGTCCGCTCCGACATGCGCGGCCGCTATCCCAAGCACGTCTGGCCGGAAGACCCGGCCAATGCGGACGCGACCGCGCGGGCGAAGCCGCGGGGGACGTGAGGGAGGCTGGGGCTTGGGTGGCCTCACCGAGGAGCGGTATCGCTACTGAAGTTGAACGGACGGAGGCGACCCAAAAGCGACAGCAACTGCGTCTCAGATCAAGCGGTCGTACCATCGCGTGGGGCCAGGCAAGCGCATCGCGACCAAATCGCACTTGCCCTTTTCCCAGTCGAACACGTGGCCCGCATCCAGGCATCTATTAGCATTGAACTGACGACTAACCCACCAAGTGACGGGAATAGCCGCTGCAAGAAGAAGGGCCGCGAATAGAAGCTTAGTCGTTTGTCGGACTTGCACGGTTGCCTCCTTGAGCGCGACGACGCTAGCTCCTTGTAGGTCCGCCTTCCACCCTTGTCGGTCCTTGGCAATGTCCGCCTGCCGGCGACACCAGGCACTAGAGCCATCCCCGAGGCGGGGACCCTACGCCGTGGAGCCCGGGCCGCGCGTGGACGTGCGGGTGCAGGAGGTGTTCGGCCTCAAGGTCCATCCGACGGTGGCGTCCCCCTGACCCTGTCCCTGCTGTCGCCGGGCCATCGACCGGTGCAGACCACCAAGGACCTGCCGGGCTTCTGGGCGGGCTCGTGGAAGGACGTCCGCTCCGACATGCGCGGCCGCTATCCCAAGCACGTCTGGCCGGAAGACCCGGCCAATGCGGACGCGACCGCGCGGGCGAAGCCGCGGGGGACCTAGGTCCGGTCGCTCCGCCGCAGCGTCCGGGCCGCGGCGATCCCTGAGACCAGGGCCATCACCGCGAGGCCGGCGATCAGTCCGGTCGGAAGATGGGCGCTGTCCCGACGCGGGACGAAGACCGGCGCCTTGCCGAAGTCCGCCTCTACGAACGGGGCCTCATTGAACAGATAGGGATAGTAGAAGCGCCGCAGCTCGGCGTGGAAAAGCCGAATCTGGTCCAGATAGGCCATCTGGGTCCGCGTGTCGGTGTCCGCCAGTCGGTGCAGGGCGAGCTGAACCCCGATGCCCGGCACGACGAGGCCAGCCCCTTCGCTCAAACTCGCGCGGCGCAGGACGCCTTGGCTGTAGGCCTGGGCCATGTCGGCCACGCTCTGGTCTCCCACCTGATGGAAGGCGAAGTACCACTTCCAGTGAAAGGGGCCGGTCACCTGGGCCTTGGCGGCCCACTCGGGATGGGTCTTCACGAAGGCGTCCATGGTGGTGGATTTCGGGATGTCCCAGGCGCGGTGGACGGCATTGCGCTGCAGAAGGCTCAACTCCATGCCCTGGCGGACAGGGGCGGCGGCGTTGATGGCGACGTGTCCCACCGCCGGCACGACCAGGGTGAGGACCAGCCAGGTCGCGGCCAGGGTCATCGCGTTGGCCAGGGAGCTTTGCTGCGCGCGGCCGAGCACGAGGCTCAGGCTGATCCAGAACACCAGGTAGAGCATAACCAGGAGCAGGACCGCCGCCTGCTTCCAGGCCGCTGTGTGTGCGATGGTTGCGCCGACGAGGAACGGTAGGGCGAGGGCTGCGAAGATGAGGACGCCGCGCACCAGGGCGCGTGTGGCCCAAAGCCGAGCACCGGACCCGGAGGCCGCCTCCAGAGACCGAAGCCGGCCGGCCTCGCGCTCCCCGGAGCGCAGATCGTGGAACAGCGCGATCACAAAAAGGGGGGCGAGATAGACCAGGACAAAGGCGAAGTCGAAGCGCCCAGGTAGGACTGTCTCTGGGTTGCCGATGTCGCTTTCATAGAGCTGGGCTTCGAGACCCAGGGCGCGCACTCGCAGGACGAAGGGGACGATGTCCCGCGTTCCGAGGGCGGCGAAGGCGAGGTCTGAGGGGGCGTCCCAGGTGAGGTGAGGCGTATAGTAGGCCGCGTCTCCGCCGTCCTGGACCTTGGACACCCAGTCGGAGATGGCCTTGACGTCCCCCGTCTGAGCTTCAGCGATACGCTCAACGACCGCGGTCTGGCGCGCCACCTCGGTCAGGCCCGCGCCAACTGCGGCGGCGGTTAGTAGGAACAGGCCGAGCAGGGCCAGCACCGGGGCTCGCAGGCCCAAGAGAAGACGGGTCTCCCGGATCAAGGCGATCATTTGGCGTCTCGATTGAGGTGGGCGGCTGCGGTCCCGGCAAGCCCTGCGGCGGCGGCGAGCCAGGCGCACAGGATGACCAGGGCGGGCGTCGCGGCGCGTAGCACCTCGTTGGCCGAGGGGCGGGTGGGACGGAATACAGGCATGGCGCGCCAGTGATCCGCCGAGATGCGGCTGCGAACTTCGGCGGCGCTGTCCGAACTCTTGGAGGCGTCATCCTTGGCCGTCACGGCGCGGGCCTGCAGCCAGTTCAGCCGCTGGACCAGGTCATAGCGATAGGCCTCAGCCTGGCGCAGGAAGCGCGTATAGGCCGCAAGATCCGTCTCTGCCGTGACCATGGAAAGCCGCCGGATGGCGATGGTGGGGCTGAGGATCGCGAGCTCGTCCATAAGCCGGCTCTGCGCGGACATGGTTGCGAAGGCGTCGTCCGCGTAGCGGTTGAACAGCCCGGAGGTGAGCTTTTCACCTTCCACCGCCAGCAGGCCCCGGTAGTTCAAGGGCAGATCCTCCACCCGAGTTACGCCGTACTGGCGAAGGGTTTTCTGCTTGAAGGCCGCGAAATAGGGATCGTCGGGATTGTGGCTGTCGCCCAGGGCGCGGAGGTCGCGGGCGATGGCGATGTCCGTCTCGATCCGCGTGGGGAGAGGGTGCAACGCCCGGCCCACTTCCGGCGAGATGCGAGGAACAAGGATCGCACTGACCACCCAGGCCCCGACCAGGGCCGTCAGCGCGCTGCGGCCCCGGGAGGCGAACGCGGATACGGCGACGATCAGCAGGCACCATGTGGAGAGGTACAAGAGGTGGCCCAGGGCGCTCGACCCGGCGGCGGATGGCCGCGCCTGGCCGGACAAGGCCTGCCAGGCCAGGAGGACCAGGCCTGGGGTGGCGATGGCAAGGGCGGCGGCGCCAAGAGCGAGGGCCTTGCCGAGCACGATGTCGCGGCCTGCGGCCCCCGCCAGCAGCGCCTGTCGCAGGGTTCCACGCTCGCGCTCATGGGCGATGGTCGTGGCGCCGATGAAGATCAGCAGCAGGGGCGTGATCACCTGTAGCACCAGGGCCGGCGACAGCTGCCCGAACCGGACCAGCAGGGAGGATTGTCGGGCGTCGGCGAAGTTGGCGCTGTTCTGGCGGTGTCCCTCCAGGAAGACCAGATCGCCTGTATAGGCCTCGACCCCGGGATCGAAGGGGGACAGGCCCCCAGAGGGCCGGACCGCGAAATGGCCGAAGTGCACCATGCGATGGGGGTGCCGGTTGGGCTGATTCGCGAACTCGGCGTTGGCGGTGACTTGCAGACGGTCTCGGAGGCTAGCCTTCTCCGTCTCGTAGGCCGTTGAGATCAGGGCCGAGACCAGGGCGAGAAGGGCGGTGAGCACCAGGCCGGTCAGGGCGACGCGGCTGCGGAGCAGGTGGCGCAGGTCGTTGCCGGCGATCAGCAGGGCCTGTTTCACGCCGCTGCTCCTGGGGCTGGTGCGCGCTGGAAGCGACTGTGTAAGGCCTGAAGGTCAAAGGCCCGGTCGGGGCCAGCGGACACCTCGTGGACGATCCGGCCATGATCCAGGAAGCCGATGCGGTCGGCGACGTCCGACGCACCCAGGAGGTCCTGGGTCACCATCAGCACAGCGGCGCCGTGGGCGCGCAGCCGCCCGACGAGGGCGTGGAAGTCCGCGGCCGCGCCTGGGTCCAGCCCGGAGGTCGGTTCATCAAGTAGCAGCACGCGTGAATTCCGCAGCAGGGCCAGGGCGATGGCGGTCTTCTGGCGCATGCCCTTGGAGAACTTCGAGACCGGCCGGCTCCAGGCGTCCTGGGGCAGTCCCACCGTCCTGAAGGCCTCCGCCATCGCTGCGGCGGGACGCTTCGCCGCCGCCAGGTCCAGGAAGTAGGCGATGTTCTCCAGGGCGGAGAGATGCTCGTAGAGCGCCACGTTCTCGGCGATGTAGGCGATCTGACGTCGGGCCTCGTCTGGCTTTGCTGCGGGGTCGCTGCCGCAGATGCGAATTTCGCCCGACTGCGGTGAGATGAATCCCAGAAGGGCCTGCAGGGTCGTCGACTTGCCCGCGCCATTGCCGCCCAGCAGGGCGTAAACCTCACCCGCCGCCACCTCCAGGGACAGGCGGTCGACCACCCGCCGTGCGCCGTACGCAATCACCAGGTCCCGGATCTGAATGGGTGCTGGATCCGCCTGCATCGTGGTCCCCCGAAGCTTCGCCTTGCGCATCATGTGATGCGTGATGTTATATCATAACAATCTTGTTGACCCTGTTTCAAGTCTTTGCTTATGCGTCGCACTAGCAAGTTTGAGCCGCGGGAGCGGCGGTGGGGGTGACATGAAGACGATCAGCCTTTTGGCGGGCCTGCTGGCCGGCGCATCGGTGGCGGGCTTGAGCGGCGCGGCGAGCGCCGAAGATGCGGCGGGGGAGGTGGAGGCCGTGGTGGTGACGGGCTCGCGAGCCGCCAGCGCCAGCATCAACGGCCTGGATATCGCGCCTATGAAGCTGCCGCAGAGCGTTCGGGTGCTGGATGAAGCCCTGATCCTCAACACCGGCATCGCCAATCTCTCGGACATCTTTGACTATGCCGGCGGCATGGCGCGCCAGAACAGCTTTGGCGGGGCCTGGGACGCCTACGCCATCCGGGGCTTTTCAGGGGATATCAACCAGGGGCCGGACCTTTTGGTGAACCGTTTCACGGCCAACCGCGGCTTCAACGCCCGGCGCGACGTCGCCACGGTGGAGCTGTTCCAGGTGCTCAAGGGGCCGGCCTCGGCCCTGTCCGGCAAGGGAGAACCCGGGGGCTCGATCAACATCGTGACCAAGGCGCCCCAGGCGACGCCGCAAGCCAGCTTCGAGGTGGGCCTGGGCAGTTTCGCGACGACCCGCGTCATGGGCGATGTCGGCGGGCCGATCGGGGGCGATGTGCAGGGGCGGTTGATCGCGGTCTATCAGGACACCGACGGCTGGCGAGACCACGTCGGATCCGACCGCAAGCTGTTGGCGCCATCGCTCTCATGGACGCCGGGCAAGGACTTCCGTCTGCTCTACCAGATGGAGGCCAATGAGGTCAGCTTCGTGCACGACCGTGGGTTGGTGGCGGTGAACGGGAACGGCAAGGCGCTCCCCCGCGACCGTTTCCTGGGCGAGCCGAATGATGGCCGCATCAAGCAGAAGACCCTCCAGCATCAGCTGACCGCCACCTATAACTTCAGCCCGAGCTTCGCGGTGGAGGCGGGGGTTCAGTACCGGGATGGCACGTTCAAGGGCCAGTCCACCCACAACGCGACCCTCGTGGGGACCCAACTTCGCAGGCAACTTCGGATCCACGACTATGACTGGCAGGATCTCTCAGGGCGGGTTGAGCTGAGCTATGACGGGGACATCCTGGGCGTGGCGCACCAGCTGCGCGTCGGCGCCGACGCCTTCACCTACGATCAGCGCCGCGTCTTCTACCGGTTCAGCCCGACGGCGGCGGTTCCCTATGCGATCGACATCAACGCGCCGGTCTATGGGCAGGCCAAGCCCACCGCGACCTTGAACCAGGATCTGCTGGAGGAACTGCGGGGTGAGAGCCTCTATGTGCAGGACCTGATAAGCCTGAGCGACCAGGTCACCATCCTGGTCGGCCTGCGGCAGGATTGGATCCGCCAGGCCAACACCAACTACCGAACTGGCCTGGAGACCCGCCAGTCGCCGTCTTCCGCCTCGCCAAGGGCGGCGATCACCTGGGCGCCTAGCGAGGCCCTGTCAGCCTATGCCAGCTGGGGGCGGTCCTTCCGCTACAACCAGGGCGCCGACGCGACCGGCGGCGCCTTCGCGCCCGAGGAAGGCGAGGCTTGGGAGGCCGGGGTGAAGTGGCGTCTGGGCCAGGCCTTCAGCGGGACCGCCTCGGTCTATCGGATCGAGAAGGAGAACATCCTGGTCAACGATCCGGCCAACGCCGGGTTCTCGATCCCGGTCGGAGCGGCGCGCAGTCAGGGCGCCGAACTGGAGGCGACGCTCATTCTCCCGGCCGGCGTCAGTGCGACGGCGGTCTATGCCTACACCGACACCGAAATCACTCGGGACACGCGCTCGGGGCTCGTCGGCAGCCGCTTGAGCAACGTGCCCCTGCACTCGGCTGCGGTCTATGCGAATTGGCGCTCGAATGGGGATGAGCCGGGGTCCGTCAGCCTCGGCGGCGGCGTCGTCTATGTAGGCGAGCGGGCCGGGGACGACGCCAACAGCGGCTTCAAGCTTCCGGGCTACACGACGGTTCGCGCCAACCTCGGCTACCAGATGAGCCGCCGGATCTCGCTGCACCTGGATGTCGAGAACCTGACCGACGCCTACTATCTGGAGAGTTCCTACAGCAATGTCTGGATCACGCCGGGCGCCCCGCGTTCGGTCACCTTGCGGGTGCGCGCCGCCTTCTAGGCCGTCGCGGCGTAGATCATGATCCCCGTGGCCACCGACAGGTTCAGGCTGTCGGCCCGGCCACGCATGGGGATCTTGACGTTGACATCGCACAGGGCGGCGAGGTCGGGCGTCAGGCCCTGCTGTTCGTTGCCCATCAGCACCAGGGCCGGCTTGGCGTAGGTGGCGCTCAGGTGGTCGCTGGTGGCGGTGAGCAGGGTGCCGACCACCGAACCCGGCCAGGTCTTTCGCCAGGCGGCGAACTCGGCCTCGTCGGCCTTGATGATCGGCACGGCGAAGATCGAGCCCATGGTCGCCGTACGGCTTCCACCGAATAGGGATCGCAGCACTCGCCCACCAGGATCACCCCGCCGCAGCCGGCGGCGTCCGCCGTGCGGACGATGGTGCCCAGGTTGCCAGGGTCGCGCACCCGGTGCAGCCCGACCCAGCAGGTCGCGGCCTTGGGATCGACCTTGGCCAGGGGCTGGAAGACCTGGCGGAACACGCCGACCACGGCCTGCGGGTTATCGCGGCGGGAGACCTTGGCCAGGATGTCCTGGGTGACCTCGATCACCTCGCCCCTGGCCTTCTGGGTGGCGGCGATGGCCTGGCGCAGCAGGGGATGGCCGTCGGCCTCCTTGCCGTACATCAGGATCGTGGGCGCCTGGCCCAGCTCCACCGCCTCGGTGACGATCTTCAGGCCCTCGGCCACGAACAGGCCGGTCTCCTCGCGCTCCTTGCGCTGGTGCAGGGCGCGGACCGCCTTGACCGTCGGATTGGTCAGGGAGGTGACAACCCGGCCGCTCATCGCGCCCACCGGGCGTAGAAGCTCATGCCGATCTCGCGGTCGCCGCCGTCCTGGACGAGGGCCAGCTCGCCCCACTCGATGCGGCCGCCGCGCTTGGCCAGCTTCTCGGACAGGAGGCCCGCCAGGGCCGCGCCGGAGATCCGCTCCGCATAGGCGTTGAGCAGCAGGAAGGAGGCGTCGTCGGACAAGAGCTCGGCGCACAGGCCGGCCAGCTCCGGCAGGTTCTCGAACAGCTTCCAGATCTCGCCGTCGGGACCTCGGCCGTACTTGGGCGGGTCCAGGATGATGCCGTCGTAGCGCGAGCCGCGGCGCACCTCGCGCTGGACGTATCGGCGGGCGTCCTCGCAGATCCAGCGGATCGGGCGGTCCTCCAGCCCGGACAGGGCGGCGTTCTCGCGGGCCCAGCCGATGGCCTTCTTGGAGGCGTCCACATGGGTCACGGCGGCGCCGGCGGCGGCGCAGACCAGGCTGGCGACGCCGGTGTAGCCGAACAGGTTCAGCACCTTGGGCTGGCCGCCGATCCCGCGCACGCGCTCGTCCAGCCAGGCCCAGTTGGCGGCCTGTTCGGGGAAGAAGGCCAGGTGGCGGAAGGCGGTGAAGCGGGCGTTGAACTTCACCTGGCCCCAGGCCATCGGCCAGGTCTCGCGCGGTTTGCCCTTGAACCGCCAGCGGCCGGCGTCTTCCTCGTCAGTGGGATCGAACACCGCGTCGGCCTTGTCCCAGCGCGCGACGTCGAGTTTCGGGCTCCATAGGCACTGGGGCTCGGGCCGGACGACGGAATAGGGGCCGTAGCGTTCCAGCTTGCGACCGCCGCCACTGTCGATCAGGGCGTAGTCCTTCCAGCCGGTGGTGCGCATGACACCGGGCGTATCGGCGACGGCGGGAGGCTTGGCGGTCATGGCCTCGCCTTAGCCGGTTCGGACGCCGGCCGTCCAGGGGCAGGGGATTTGCGGGCCGGTCCGCACCCTGCGGCTCGGCGTCTCGCAGAACTCGCGCCCCCGGCGAAATTCACCCCGCTGCACCCGGTTCGTTGAGCGGCGTTCGCCACCGAATTGTCGCAATATGGGTTCGCGGGCTTGCCAGCGTCCTTGTTTTGGTCTCCGCTCCGAGAACAAAAACAAGATGTTCGCATTGGGAAGGAACCCCGTGACCACGGCAGTGACCACGCGGCGCTCGGCAAGGAAGCCCAAGGGCGACGGCCACCTGCGCCGCGCCGAGATTCTGGAAGCCGCAGAGCGCATCTTCGTGGCCGAGGGCTATGAGGGCGCGACGATCCGCAAGATCGCCGACGAGGTGGGGGTGTCGTCCACCGCCCTCTACATGCACTTCCCCGACAAGGCCTGCATTCTGCTCGAAATCTGCGAGCGGACGATCACCCAGCTCCTGGAGCGCAACACCGAGCTCGCCTCGCGTCCGGTGGATCCGGTGACGCGAGTGAAGCAGATGCTGGAAAGCTACATGCACTGGGGGCTTGAGCACCCCAACGCCTATCAGCTGGTGTTTTCCGGCGCGAACCCGATCTCGGACGTCTGGGCCGAGAGCACGGCCGAGCTCAGCATGCGCTGCTATGAGATCTTCTCCGGCGTGGTCCGCGAGATCGCCGCCGAGGGCCGCCTGCGCACCGGCACCGCCGATTCCGCCGCCCAGGCTCTGTGGGGCGCCTGCCACGGCGTTGTCGCCCTGCTGATCCTGCGCCCCACCTTCGAGTGGGCGCCGCAGGAGGAGCTGATCGGGGTCACCCTCGACGGGTTGCTGCACGGCCTGGTGGCGGATTGACGCCGAGCCGCGTTGCGGCTCCACCTGGGACATGACCATCGGCCAATTCGACCTTGCGCTGCGGGCAGGGGCCGCGAGCGCTATGCTGATGCTAGGCTGGCTCCTGGTGCGGCGGCGTAGAGAGCTTGGCCTGCCTGGTGCGCTCTTTGCCCCCCTTGCCCTATGTGTCGCGAGCTTTGTCGTCGGCAACACGCCGCTGGTCGCCTTGCGCCCGGCTGGCCTTGCGGGAAGCATCGCCCATGCCCTCAGCGGCTTTGCGGTCATCTTCGTGTGGTGGTTCTGCCTGTCGTGCTTCGATAGCCGTTTCCGGTTGAGGGGCCCCGTACTGGCCGTGGGCCTCGCCTGGGGCGTCATCGCCGCCCTCGACCGGGGCCTGTTGGGCGCGGGATTCGCAGAACTCGGTCTGTCGCGGGGGCTCGTTGTGTTGGGCCTCGGGATCGTCGCCCACCTGGTCTGGCGTTTGTTGAGCGAGCGGGCCGATGACCTGGTCCAGCGCCGCCACGACGCCCGGATCATTGTTGCGGTCCTGTTGGGTGGCATGCTGTTCGTCGACCTGAGCGCCGACGTCCTGTTCGGCTTCGAGTGGCGCCCCATGGCCTTCGCCATGACCCAGAACGCCATGGTTCTCGGGTTCGCCCTGTGGCTTGCCGGGACCCTGCTCACCGTCAAGGCTGACCTCCTCACCTTTGGCGCGGAAGATGGGGCGCCCCCATCCGCCGCGCCGCCGCCAGGGGAGGGGTGGGATCGCGACCTGCATCGGCGCCTGTTGGTCCTGATGGAGACGGAACGGGTGTTCCTCGTCCCCGATCTGACCTTCGCCGCCTTCGTGGCGCGGATGGGCGCGTCAGAGCGCGCCGTCCGAACCCTGATCAACCGCGACCTGGGCTACGATCATTTTCGAACCTTCCTGAACCACTATCGGGTGGCCGAAGCGCGGCGGCGTCTGGCGGACCCAAGCTGCGACGACAAGCTCGTCGCGGTGGCGATGGACAGCGGCTTCGCCTCGCTCGCCAGCTTCAACCGGGCCTTCAAGCAGGTCGAGGACTGCGCGCCCAGCGCCTACCGCGCGGCGGCTCGGCAGGTTGATCCGGTGTCGCAAAAGCCGGGTTCTGAGGAGCGAGGCGCCGCGTTTTGACGAGACCTCAAGCGTTCCGGCCGGTAGCCGGCGTCTCCTGGGACGAGCAGAGGTGACCACATGAACGGAGTGCTGAGTCTGGGGGGCGTGCTGGCGCTCCTCCTGGGGGCGGGCGTTATCCTGGGGCTGCTGGACCGAAAGGGGTTCTCCCCGCGCTGGCTGGTGGTTGCGGCCCTGCTGGTCGCGATCAATGACCTGCTGCTTACCCGAGCCTACGGTCTGGCTCCGGACCTCATCGGCGGCGATTGGAACTGGCAGGGCAAGCTATTCGCCCTCGCGGCGACCCTCGCCGTGGCTGCGAGCCCAGCCTTCGGTTGGTCCGCGGCGGGTCTCGCCCTTGCGCAGCGGCCAGGGAGCCTGAAGGCCGCTCTTCCTGTCGCCCTGCTCTATTGCGCCTTCTTTGTCGCTCTGGCCCTGGCTTTCCCGTCGCAGGCCGCGACGCCGGAAGAGGTCGCCTTCCAGCTCACATTGCCGGGTCTCGAAGAGGAGCCCTTCTATCGCGGGCTTCTGCTGCTGGCGCTGGATCGGGCCTTTGCCGGCCGCAGACGGTTCCTGGGCGTGGAGTGGGGCTGGGGCGCGGTCCTGTCATGCCTGCTGTTCGGCCTCGCCCACGCCTTCGGCTTCCACAAGGGCGGCTTCTCGTTCGATCCGCTCACCATGGCGTTGACCGCTGGCCCGGCGTTCATCGCCGTCTGGCTGAGGCTGCGGACCGGCAGCCTGCTGCTGCCGGTCCTGCTGCACAACTTCGGCAACGCAATCTCGTTGGTCGCCTAGATTTCTAGGGATTCGGAATCGGCGCCATGCCGCCCGCCACCGGCGCGGCTGAGGCCGTGCTGGTCGGCGCCGCATAGGCGTAGCCGCCACGCTTCAGGTCGCTGGACAGGGTGATCTGGGCCGTGCCGCCGTTCAGCCGGGCGCGATAGACCTGCATGCCTTCCAGCACCCGCATGACGTAGTTGCGGGTCTCGCTGAACGGGATGCACTCGATGAAGTCGAGAGGGTCCGTGGTCCCGCCGCGGGGGTCGCCGCAGAAGCTGGTCCACTGGGTCGGGCGGCCCGGGCCGGCGTTGTAGCCGGCCACCGCCATCACGTAGGAGCCGGAGAAGGTGCCGACCAGGTCGCCCAGATAGGTCGAGCCCAGCCGCATATTGTACTCAGGATCGTCCAGCAGGTTGGCCGAGTAGCTGACCCCCACCTTGCGGGCCACGTGGGCCGCCGTCGCCGGCATCAGCTGCATCATGCCGCGCGCGCCGACCCCCGAACGCACCAGCGGATCGAAGCCGCTTTCCTGGCGGGTGATGCCCAGCACCAGGGCGGGCTCAGGCGCGTTGAAGGCCTCGGGCGGGTCGCGCACCGGATAGCCGCGCTGGGGCAGGACGAAGCCGCGCTGGGCGGCGGCCCGGACCACCTTCATCGAGGTGTCGGTGTCGCCATAGCCACGGACCATGTCCACCAGCAGGGCCTCCTCCTCCACGGTGGGCAGGACGTCGTCGAGGGCCAGGACGAAGACCCGGAAAAGGTCCCGATTGCCGGCCTCCATCAGGGTGCGGGCGGCCTGGACCGTGTCGCGGGCCTCGAACCGCGCCCGGTCGGCCTGGGTGATCTGGGGATCGGCGCCCATCACCAGGCGCGCGCCGACCTTCTCGGCGGCCAGCTGGCCATAGAAGGTCGTGTAGTACTTGGCGGCCGCGCCGTAGAAGGCCTGGGATCGGGCCTGGTCGCCCTGGGCCTCGGCGGTGCGGCCGCGCCAATAGAGCGCCCGTCCGCGGGTGATGGGCGAGGAGCCGATGCGGTCCAGGTTGGCGAAGTGGACGTCGGCCTTGGCCGGGTCCTTCAGGCGGGTGAGGGCGATCCAGCCGGCGTAGAACTCGGCCTCGGCGGCGTCAGCGCCGCTGGTCAGGCCGGTGTTGGCCGCGGCCTGGTAGGCGCCGGCGGAGTCGCCGTTGCGCAGGGCGCCCAGGGTCAGCTGGTAGCGCTCGTCCCAGATCCGGTCGGCCATCTCCTGGAACGGGATGTCTGTAGGGAACTGGGGCGTCAGGGCCAGGGCCAGGCTGTCCATGCCGCGCTTGCGGTAGAAGATCGCCTTCTCGAAGGCCAGGCCCGGGCTCTGTGCAACGCTGGCGGGCAGGGCGTTGGCCAGGCCCATCGCATTGCCGGCGTTGGAGCGCAGGGCCATGCGCGCCTGGGCCAGCTGCTGCTGGTCGGCGGGCAGCAGGGGAATCATGTCGCGGGCCGCTGGCCCTTGGCCGCCGAACAGGATCACGTCGGCGCGGCGGACATGGTCGTCCTGGGTCAGGACATCGCCGAAGCGGGCCAGCATGGAGCGCTGCGGATCGGCCTCGAAGATTCGGTTGCGCCAGAAGTGGCGGATCAGCTTGGCGGCGGCCTCGCTCTGGCCGGTGGCGCGATAGGCCGAGGCCAGGGCCATAGCCCCCTCAGCGGTCAGGGGCTCGGCCCCGGCGAACCAGGCGATGATCTGTTGCGGCGTCTGGCCGGAGGTCTCCAGCAGCTTCTCCGCCGCGGTCTGGCGGCGTACGGCGCGGGGCCAGCCGTTCAGGTCCCGGCGGGCCTGGTCCAGCTCGAAGAAGCTTAGTTGGTCGGAGTTGGCGTCGACCATGGCCCAGGTCACCAGCTTGCGGGCGATGGGGTCGCCCAGGCTGGCGATGGCCGAGCGGGCGTTGGCGACGTCGCCGCGGCGGGCGGCCTCCAGGCCGCTCTTCATCAGGCCCACGTCCAGGTCGGACAGGCTGGCGGGGTTGGCGGTGGCCGGGGTCTGGACCAGGTCAGCGGGACGGTAGGTCACATCCTGGCGCTGGTCCTGCGCCTCGGCGACGCCGCAGGCCAGGGCCGCGACGGAGGCGGCCAGGATCGCCTTGCTGAACTTTGACGCCAAAGGAACTCTCCGGGCAGACTCGAATTCGGGACCAGATCGGTTGCGGCGAGGGGCCGCGCCGCCATATTGTCCGCCCAAATCCCGAAGCCGCAACCTCGCGGCGCCCTTTCACGGCTTTTTGCGACCATGTCCGATCCTTTGTTCCGGGGCGTCATGCCGGCTCTCGTCACTCCATTCCGCGACGGAGCGGTGGACGAGAAAGCCTTTGTGGCCCTGACCGAGCGCCAGATCGCCGGGGGGGTTCACGGGCTGGTCCCGGTGGGCACGACCGGCGAAACCGCCACCCTGAGCCACGACGAGCACCGACGGGTGGTGGAGCTGTGCGTGCAGACCGCCGCCGGCCGCGTGCCGGTGATCGCCGGCGCTGGCTCCAATTCCACCGAGGAAGCGATTGAGCTGGTGCGCCACGCCAAGGCGATCGGCGCCGACGCGGCTCTGGTGGTGACGCCCTATTACAACCGCCCCAGCCAGGAAGGCCTCTACGCCCACTATGCGGCGATCAACGAGGCCGTCGAGCTGCCGGTGCTGGTCTACAATGTGCCGGGCCGGACCAGCGTGGACATTTCGGACGCGACGCTGGCCCGCCTGTCGGTGCTGCCGAACATCGTCGGGATCAAGGACGCCACCGGCGACCTGACTCGCGCGACCATCCAGCGCCTGACCTGTGGCTCGG
>CAZXVO010000059.1:14638-19954 GCA_964643835.1 uncultured Phenylobacterium sp.
CAGGGCGGCGCTCCCGCTGCCCGCAGCCTCGCGGCGGCGCCCAACCGCCCCCCCCCGGGCGCGACCATCCAGCGCCTGCCCTGGGGCTCGGACTGGGTTATGCTGTCGGGTGATGACCCGACGGCCCTGGGCTACATGGCCCATGGCGGCCATGGCTGCATCTCGGTCAGCTCCAATGTCGCCCCGGACCTGGTCTCGGCCTTCTACAACGCCGCCCTCGGCGGCGACTGGAAGACGGCTCTGTACTGGCAGGACCGCCTGGTGCGCCTGCACAAGGGCCTGTTCGCCGACGCCTCGCCGTCGCCGACCAAGTTCGCCCTGGCGCATCTGGGCCTGTGCCTGGAAGACGCCCGCCTGCCGATCACCCCGTGTTCGGAAGAGGCCCGCGCCATCGTTCTGGACGCCATGCGGGAGGCCGGCGTCATCAACTGACGCGCATCCCCATGAGCAAGCTGATCGCCGAGAACCGTCGGGCGCGGTACGACTATTTCCTTGAAGAGACCTTCGAGGCCGGCTTGGTGCTGACCGGCACCGAGGTGAAGTCGCTGCGCAACGGCCGAGCCAATATCGCCGAATCCTACGCCTCGGTGGAGGGCCGCGACGTGGTCCTGATCAACGCCGACATCCCGCCTTACAATCAGGCCAACCGCTTCAATCACGAGCCCCGGCGGCACCGGAAGCTGCTGCTGCACCGCAAGCAGTTGGACAAGCTGATCGGCGCCGTGCAGCGCGAGGGCCGCACCCTTATCCCGACCAAGCTTTATTGGAACGACAAGGGCCTGGCCAAGCTCGAGATCGCGCTCGCCAAGGGCAAGAAGGCGCACGACAAGCGCGAAGCCACCGCCGAGCGCGACTGGCAGAGGGACAAGGCCCGCCTGATGCGGGAGCGGGGATGACCGAGGTCGAGGCGATCGAGCGCGCGACGCTCGCCGCCGTCGCCCCGCGCGAAGTCCTGGAGATCGGCGGCTGGCTGGTGGGGCTGGACCCCGGCACCATCCGTCGGGCGGCCAGCGCCGTGCCGCTCACCCACGACCTTGCCGACGATCCGGCGGTGTTCGACGCCATTGAGGCGGCTTATGCCGAGCGGGGGCTGAAGCCGGCTTTCCGCATCGCCGACGCAGACGGCCTGGCCGGGGTTCGCGCCGAGCTGGTGCGGCGTGGCTACGGCTCCGAGCAACCCACCCTGGTCAAGACCGCCGCCGTCGCCGATGTGCGCAGCGTCACCGACCGGCCGCTCGCCGAGGTGACGGCTAAGCCGGACGAGGCCTGGGCCGCGGTGTTTCTGGGGCAGGGGTTCGATCCCGTTGACGGCGCCTATCGGGTCCAGGCCCTCAGCCGCTCGCCCGGCGCGGCTTTCGGGCGGGTGAGGGAGGACGGCGTGACCTTCGCGGTGGGCGCCGGGTCCTACAGCCACGACTGGGCCAGCTTCCACGGCATGCGCACCGACGCCGGCCGGCGAGGGCAGGGCGGGGCGGGCCGCCTCCTGGCCGCCCTGGCGGCCGAGGCGACGACCCGGGGGATCGACCGGGCCTTTCTGCAGGTGGAAGAGAAGAACACGACCGCGCGGTCGCTCTATCGCCGGGCGGGGTTCTCGACGGCGTGGCGTTATTTTTATTGGAGCAAGTAAGCTCCAACCCCAAACGTCATGGCCGGCCGTGTTGCGGCCCCCCCTACGCGCCGGATGCTGCAAGTGGGTGATCATTGATGGGCGGGACAAGCCCGGCCATGACGGACAGCTTGTGGGGCGTCAGCCCTCGATCACCGCCCGCGCGCGGCGGAAGATGTCTTCGAACATCGCCGCGGTCAGTCGGCCGGTGTTCGTATTCAGCCGGGAGCAGTGATAGCTGTTGATGATCCGGTAGGGGCCGGCGTCGAATTCGGCGCCGTGGCCGGAGATCCCGGCCGAGGCCTTCAGTCCGATGGCTTTCAGCACATTGCGCCTGGCCACATCGCCCAGGGTCACGATCACCTTCAGGTTCGGCAGGGCCTGCAGCCGCGCGGTCAGGAACGGCCGGCAGGCGTTCTCTTCAGACGTCTCCGGTTTGTTGCCCGGCGGGGCGCAGCGGACGGCGTTGGAGATCATGCAGTCGACCAGGGTCAGGCCGTCGTCGGGACGCGCCTCGTACTTGCCGTGGGCGAAGCCGGTCTTCAGCAGGGTGTCGTAGAGCATCCATCCGGCGTGATCGCCGGTGAAGGGCCGCCCGGTCCGGTTCGCCCCGGTGCGGCCAGGGGCCAGGCCGGCGACCAGCAGGCGCGCGGTCTCATCCCCGAACGAGGGGGCCGGGCCATTGAACCAGTCGGGATTGGCGGCGCGGTTCTCCGCCCGGTAGGCGACCAGACGCGGGCAGAGCGGGCAGTCGCGGGGCGGTTCGCCCCCAGTCAGGCGGTCCTGGCTCAAGCGTCCAGATCCGCCTCGCGGTCGAGCCCGGTGCGGCTTTCCTGGATGAACCGCGGCAGGCGCGAGGGCCGGCCGATGATGTCGGCCAGGTCGGCCAGGTCGATGAAGTTGTCGGCCTGGCGGCGCAGGTCGTCCGAGGCCATGGGCGGCTGGGACTTCACGGTGGAGACGACGGTCACGCGCGCGCCCTTGCGCTGCACGGCCTCGACCAGGACCCGGAAGTCGCCGTCGCCGGAGAACAGCAGCAGGTGGTCGGCGTGCTGGGCCATTTCCAGCATGTCGACGGCGATCTCCACGTCCATGTCGCCGTGCCAGCGCTTGCGCCCCTGGGCGTCGGTGTATTCCCGCGCCGGCTTGGTCACCAGGCGGAACCCGTTGTAGTCGAGCCAGTCCACCAAGGGGCGGATCGGCGAATATTCCTGATCCTCGACCAGGGCGGTGTAGTAGTAGGCCCGCACGAGCACGCCGCGCTTGCGGAACTCTTCCAGGAGCTTGCGGTAGTCGATATCGAAGCCCAGGCCCTTGGCCGCTGAGTAGAGGTTCGCCCCGTCAATGAAGAGCGCCAGCCGGTCGGTCGGATAAAAAGTCATTGGAAGCGGAAATCCATAAAGGGGGCGGAAGGCGGTCCGCGGCGGACGGTCTGGTCGTCATCGCGCTGGGCGGAAATCTTCCCGGCGATTTCGGTTCGTCCGAAGCTCTGCTCGAAGCTGCGCTCGCTCGTTTCGCCCAGGCGGGATTGCCTGTCGTGTCCCGGTCGTCCTGGTGGCGGTCCGCCGCCTGGCCGGAGCCGGACGGAAACGAGTATCGCAACGGGGTCGCACTTGTCGAGGCTCGGCTGCCGCCGCTGGCCACCCTTGAGACGCTTTTGGGCTTGGAGGCGGAGTTCGGTCGGGTGCGCGCCCAAAAGAACGCCGCCCGGACCCTGGACCTCGACCTGATCGCCCATGGGCGGATCCTGATGGAGACGCCGGACCTGCTGCTGCCGCATCCCAGGGCCCATGAACGGCTGTTTGTCATGGGGCCCCTGGCCGAGATCGCGCCGGAGTGGCGACACCCAAGACTGGGGACAACCGCGGCCGTGCTGGCGGGCGCCGCTACGGCTGGCCTGGACGCCCGGCCCATTTCCTGATCGAAGGACTCGATCCGGCGCGTCACTTGGGGCAGCCTGGAGCACCGGTTGACGGCGCGGGCGCAGCGCTATAGCCGGGCCGACTGTTCCTCACACGGGGCTTTGTCCTTGGCCTATCGGCTGGTCATCTTCGATTTCGACGGCACCCTGGCCGACAGCGGCGATTGGTTCATCAGCATGACCAATGGCGTCGCCGACCGCTTCAAGTTCCGCAGAATCACCGACGAAGAAGTCGACATGCTGCGCGGCCGCTCGAGCCGCGAGGTCGTCGAATATATGGGCGTGGCCAAGTGGAAGATGCCGCTTATCGCCATCCACGCCCGCAAGCTGGTCGCCCAGCACGCCTCGAACATCCCGCTGTTCCCGGGCGTGCCGGAGCTGTTGCATGGCCTGCGCCGGTCGGGCGTGACCATCGCCCTGGTCAGCTCGAACTCCGAGGCGAATATCCGCAAGATCCTGGGGCCGGAACTGTCGGCCTTGGTGACCTATTTCAACTGCGGCGCCTCGATGTTCGGCAAGACGCCGAAGTTCCGCGCCGTGCTGCGCAAGGCCCGGGTCGCGCCCACAGAGGTCATCTCCATCGGTGACGAGACCCGAGACATCGAGGCCGCGGCCAAGGCTGGCGTCTCGTCGGGCGCCGTGACCTGGGGCTATGCCCGGCCGGAGATTCTGGCGGCGCACAATCCGACGGTGCTGTTCATGGGCATGGACGAGATCCTGCCCACCATCGTCGGCTAACCCAATAGGTCGACCCGCGCGACCGGGGTGATCCGGCCGTCTGAATAGTCCAGCAGATCCAGCCGGTTCAGCCAGCCGGCGACACCCACGCGTCCCAGGCTGCGGACCAGGTCTTCGGCCTCGTCGTGGTGGTCGAACGCGGCGACGGTGACGTGCGGGATGAAGGGGATGTCCAGGCGCAGGGCGGCGGCCAGCGGGCCGTCGTACAGCTGGTCGTGCAAGGCCTCGATCTCAGCCCGGCCGGTGTCGGGGACCATGAAAACGTGGCTGGTCCGGTCCTCGTGATCGCGAACCGCCAGGTAGGCCGCCAGGCGGCAGCGGATGCGCACCTGGGTCGCGGCGATCGCCTCGAAATGCGCCCGCACAGCCTCCGGATCCTGCGGCGTGAAGGGAAACACCAGGGTGACGTGGGCCGGGATGATCGCCTGGTTCGGATCATGCCGCTTCCGCAGGGTCTCGATCCGCGCCAGGTCCATGGCGGTGGCCTCGAAGGGGGCGACGATCAGCCAGCTCATGCGGGGTGTCCTTGCCAAACAGGCGGGGTAGGGCTTCCTGCGACGCCTGGGCGCGAGGGCGCAAGCCTTTGCGGCGTTGCACAATTGGTCCGGACCCTCTATTTTGCCGGGTTCTACCGCCGTTCCGAGGATTTCATGGCTCGCGTCACCGTCGAAGACTGCATCGAAAAGGTCCCCAACCGCTTCAGCCTCGTGCTGCTGGCGGCCCATCGCGCCCGCGCCATCTCGGCCGGTTCGCAGATCCTGGTCGATCGCGACAACGACAAGAACCCGGTCGTCTCCCTGCGCGAAATCGCCGACGACGTCGTGGACGCCGAGGAGCTGCGCGAGAGCCTGATCGGCACCCTGCAACGCGTCGACGAGCGTTCGGAAGCCGAGGAAGAGGCTGAAACCCTCGCCCTGCTGGCCGATCCGGGCCACATGCAGATGAGCGAGCTGGAACTGGTTCGCGCGCTGCAGAGCGACCGCGACGGCGGACAGGAGGAGCGGTACTGAGCCCCGAAGGCGCAGACCCTCTGACCTTGGCGGCGGCGCCG
>CAZXVO010000060.1:0-9684 GCA_964643835.1 uncultured Phenylobacterium sp.
TGGCGGCCAGCTGGTCCTCGGTCTCCTCGTAGGGGAAGCGGGCGCAGAATTCGTCGAACACCCCATGCGGCGGATCCACGGGATCCGTGGACTTGAGCTCGCGCTCCGCGGCGATGCGGATGAGGCCCATCGCCATCTCGCGTAGCCGCTCCTTGGCGCGGGCCTTGCGGGCCTGCCAGGCGGCGCCGCCGAGGCGGTCGAGCTGGACCCCCTCGCCTTCCGCGCCATAGCGGGTGAGCAGGTCGATGTTCTCGACCGGCAGGTAGAGCTTGGCCTCGCCGCCGTACTGCAGTTCCAGGCAGTCGTGGGGCGCGCCCTGGACCTCAAGGGTCTTCAGGCCCGCATAGCGGCCGATACCGTGGTCGATATGGACGACGAGGTCGCCTGGCGTGAGCGACGAGGCCTCGGCCAGGAAGTTCGACGCCCGCCGGCGGCGGCGCGGCCGGGCCAGTCGGTCGCCGAGGATGTCGGTCTCGGAGATGACCGCCAGGGTCTCGGTCTCGAACCCGGACTCCAGCGGAAGGACCACACGCTGGGGCTTCTTCGGATCAGCGGCCTTGGCGGCGTCCCAATAGGGCGCGAAGGCCGCGTCCTTCAGGCCGTGGTCGGCCAGCATCACGCCCAGGCGCTCGGAGGAGCCCTCCGACCAGGAGGCGAACAGCACGCGCTTGCCGCCGCTGATCAGACGGCGGGCGTGATCGGCGGTGGCCTCGAACAGATTGACCGAGTCCTGCTGGCGCTCGGCGACGAAGGCGCGGCCCAGACGGGCGCCCATGTCGATCACCGTGTCACCCTCAGCCTGGTTGAAGGCGGAGAACCGGCGGGTCGGGCGTTCCGCCAGGCGGGCGCGCCATTCCTCATCGTCGAGGTAGAGGCGGCTGGGCTCCAGCGGGTGATAGTGGACCTTGCGGTCGGCCTGGGCGCGGGCGTCGAAGGCGTCGGCGATCATCGCCATCCGCTCCTCGCGGGCCTCGGCGGCCAGGTGGTCGACCCCGATCAGGGCGCTGTCCGGCAGGTAGTCGAACAGGGTCGCCATGTCCGGATAGAACAGGGGCAACCAGTGCTCCATGCCCGCCCGGCGACCACCTTCGCTGACCGTCTCATAGAGCGGATCGCCGCCGGGGGCGCCGAAGGCCTCCACATAGCCGCGGCGGAAGCGGGCGATGGCGTCCTTGTCCAACAGGGCCTCGCTCACCGGCAGCAGGGTGACGTCCTTGAGCTGCTTGGTGGAACGCTGGGTCTCGGGATCGAAGGCGCGGATGGATTCCAAGGTGTCGCCGAACAGGTCCAGGCGGACGGGTTCCTCGGCGCTGGGCGGATAGACGTCGATGACGCCGCCGCGGATGGCGAACTCGCCCTTTTCCGAGACGGTGGAGGCGCGCTGGTAGCCATTGACGGCGAAGTAGCGCTCCAGGTCGGCGATCTCGACCACGTTGCCGACCCTGGCGGACCAGGTGGCGCCGGTCACTGACGCCTTGGGCGGCACACGCTGGATCATCGCGGCGACGGAGGCCACCAGCAGGACGGGCTTCTTGGCGTCCAGGCCCTGGGCCAGGCGCGCCAGGGTGGTCATGCGCTGGGCGGCGACGCCTGGCGATGGGCCGGTGCGGTCATAGGGCAGACAGTCCCAGGACGGGAACTGCAGGATCTCCACGCCGCTGGCGAAGAATCGGAAGGCGTCGATGAAGGCCGACAGGCGTGAGCCGTCCCGGGCCACGAACACCGACAGGCCTCCGCGGGCCTTGAGAATGTCGGCCATGACCAGGGCGTCGAATCCCTCTGGCGCGCCGATCAGGTCGAGGCGGCCAGGGTCCTGGGCGATGCGGCGGGTCTCGGCCTGGGTGGGCGCCCGAAAGCCGTCAGCCGCCATGCGGCCCCCCGCGGGACTCGAAAGCATCGAAGCGGAACTGTTTGATCAAGCGCATCATTTCGCCGTCCACTTCAGGCGGCGTCGGGGTGCGCTCCACGATCCACTCATAGAGGTCCTGATCCGGGTGTTCCAGCAGGGCTTCGAGGCTGTCGAGCTGCTCGGCCGTGAAGGTTTCGGCATAGCGATCCGCGAACGGCCCCAGGATCAGGTCTGCCTCGCGAAAGCCGCGGTGCCAGGCGCGGTACTTCAACCGCTTCAGTCGGATGTCATCTTGGGTCATCGGAGAGGCGGGATATAGAGCGGCGCGCTCCCCGACGCCAGAGGATCGGGATCAGTCTCCGCCGAACCAGAAGAAGGACAGGGTCTTGAAGACCTGGGCGCCGATCTGGGTCCCGGTCATCAGCACGGGGGTCTCGGGGTCCGTCCCGTTCGGGCCTTGCGCCTTCTGGGCCTTCAGCTTGGTCAGGTCGAGGGTCCCGTCCATTCGGATCTCACCCAGCACCGGATCCGTCGCCACGAACCGGAAGTCGCCGCCGCCCAGCTTGTAGGCCTTGGGCAGGACGCGGATCGTACGCGTGTAATAGGTCTGGCCCATCTCGTTCTCGGCCTGCGGCGAGGTGACGTCGGCGAACTCGAGCATCACCGGGGCATAGGTGGCCATGCGCTCCCCGGCTTCCCACTTGGCGAACTCCTCCTCCGGCCCAATCGACAGGTTCTGGAGCAGGTAGTTGCCGATCTTCACCTCTTGGGTCGGCATGAAGTAGCCGAACAGGTCCTCGCCCTTGACGTGGGCGAACCCGGTCAAAGTCGGCGGAGGAGCGGGCGCGGCCGCGGGCGCCGGAGCCGCCGCTTCGGCGGGGGGCTGGGCCGGGGCTTGAGCGGACTTCTGCGGACTGCAGGCGGCGAGCAGCATCAGGCCCGCCAAAGTGGATATCTTTCGCATTACGTCCCCCCAGGTTGCAGGCAAGAACCCATCATGAACGCGGGCGAAGGTCCAGCAGCAAGGCTATGATGGCGGCATGCGGCCCGAGATTCTGTTTCCCCTGTTCGCCCCGGTGAAGACGCTAAAGGGCGTCGGGCCGCGCGTGGCGCCGCTGCTCGAAAAGCTGGCCGGGCCGATTGTCCGTGACGTGCTGTTCCTGGCTCCGCATTCCGTGGTGCGCCGCCGGCCGGCGACGGTGGCCTCAGCGGTCGAGGGCGAGGTGCAAACCTTTCAGGTGGAGATCGACGAGCATCAGAAGCCCCGTGGTCCGCAGCAGCCCTGGAAGCTGCGCGCCTTCGACGGCACGGGCTTCCTGACCCTGGTGTTCTTCGGCGGGTTCGGCGGATCGGTGGCCGAGAAGAACCCGGTGGGCGCCAAGCGGCTGGTGTCGGGCAAGGTCGAACGGTTCGGGTCTGAACTGCAGATGCCGCATCCCGACTACATCGTCGCGCCCGAGCGGGCGGCGGAGATCCCGGAGCTGGAGGCGGTCTATCCGGCGACGGCAGGGCTGCCGGCGCGCACGGTGCGGCGCTTCGCCCACGAGGCCCTGGATCGCGCCCCGGACCTGACCGAATGGCAGGACCCGGCCTGGCTGGAGCGCCAGGGCTGGCCGTCGTGGAAAGAGGCGCTGATCCGGCTGCATAGCCCGGCGACCGAGGCCGATCTGCAGACTACGGCGCCGCATGTGCGTCGCCTGGCCTATGACGAACTGCTGGCCCACCAGCTGGCCATGGCCCAGCGCAAGGCCGACCGACGCCGCGAACCCGCGGCGAAGATCGCAGCGGCGCCCTTGGCCGACGGGGTCGAGGCCGCCCTGCCCTTCAAGCTGACCAACGCCCAGCGCCGGGCGCTGTCGGAGATCCGTGGCGACCTGGCGAGCGGCGAGCGGATGAGCCGGCTGGTCCAGGGGGATGTGGGCTCGGGCAAGACCGTGGTGGCCATGCTGGCCATGGCCGATGTGGCGGCAGGCGGCGGGCAGAGCGCCCTTATGGCCCCGACCGAGATCCTGGCCCGCCAGCACTTCGAGACCTTGAGCGGCCCCCTGGCGGCCCAGGGGATCAAGGCGGTGTTGCTGACCGGTCGTGACAAGGGCGCGGGCCGGGCGGAGAAGCTGCGCGCCCTGGCCGGCGGCGAGGTCCAGGTCGCGGTGGGCACCCACGCCCTGTTCCAGGATGATGTGGCCTTCCATCGCCTGCAGTTCGCGGTGATCGACGAACAGCACCGGTTCGGCGTGGCCGAGCGCCAGCGTCTGCAGGCCAAGGGCGAGGCGACGCACCTGCTGGCCATGTCGGCGACTCCGATCCCGCGCACCCTGGAACTGACCCTCTATGGCGACCTGGACGTCAGCCGGATTGATGAGAAGCCGCCGGGCCGCACGCCGGTGGCCACCCGCGCCGTGCCCATGGGCCGCGTCGAAGAGGTGGAAGCTCGACTGCGCGCCGCCGTCGCCGAGGGGGCCCAGGCCTTCTGGATCTGCCCGCTGGTCTCGGAAAGCGAGCTGGTCGACCTGAAGGCGGCGGAGAAGCGGGCCGAGGAGCTGCGCCACCGGATCGGGCCGACCGTGGGGCTGGTGCACGGCAAGATGACCGGGGCCGAGAAGGACGCGGTCATGGCCGACTTCGCCGACGGCAAGATCGGCGTGCTGGTGGCGACGACCGTGGTCGAGGTCGGCGTCAATGTGCCGAATGCCACCATCATGGTCATCGAACAGGCTGAGCGGTTCGGCCTCGCCCAGCTGCACCAGCTGCGGGGTCGGGTGGGCCGTGGGCGACGCGAGAGCTCCTGCGTCCTACTCTACGATCCGCCGCTGTCGGAGACCGCCCAGAAGCGGCTGGATATCCTGCGGCGCACCGATGACGGCTTCCAGATCGCCGAGACGGACCTGGAACTGCGCGGCGGCGGCGACGCCTTGGGCCTGAAGCAGTCCGGCTTTCCGGCCTATGTGTTCGCCGATCCCTTCGCCCACCGCGACCTGATCGCTGTGGCGGGTGACGACGCCCGCCTGATCCTGGCCCGCGATCCCGGGCTGAAGAGCCCGCGGGGCCAGGCGGTGAGCGTCCTGCAGGAACTGTTCGACTGGCGCCCGGCCTCGCCGCTTAAGGACGCCGGATGACCCGGCCGTTCAGGGCGTAGACCGGCGACGGGGCGAGCGCGATGCTGCCGGCGATGGCCGGAGCGGGCCGCCTGAAGTCGGGATCGGCCAGGAGGGCGGCGACCCGCGCCTTCGAGTCTTCCTCAAGATCGGCGTAGAACAGATTGAATCCCGGCGCTTTCTGCCGATCCATCCAGTCCCCCTGGCGCTTCAGCATGCTGGCCTTGGGGCGCGAAATTCGCAGCACCCCGTCCTTGCACTGGGCCTGAACCTGGCGGGTCAGGAATGGCGGACGCGCACCCCACTCCAGCCCCGTGGCGTTGGCCGCTCCCAGGCCGAGCTTGGCCGGGGCCAGCGCCGTGGTCGTGCCGCCGATCAGCGGGTTGAAGCACAGAGGCTTGCGGCCGTGGAGGTTCTCCAGCTGGGCGCCATCGCCCCAGACCAGGGCCCGGTCGACCACGTCCTTGGCGCGTTGCGGATCATCGCTATAGGCCGAGACCCAGGCCGCCAGGCAGCCGGCCTCCTGCCGCCGCAGGCACGGGGTGATCGGTGGGGCGTCCGCCGGGGTGGCCGCCTCAATCAGATAGGCGCCGGCCAGGCGGGCCTTGATCTCCGGCTTGGCGGCGATCTCCTCGGCCAGCAGGCGCGCGGCGAGGGTGCCCCCCTGCTCCACCCCGACGATGATGAAGGGCCGGCCGGAATTGTAGGCGGCGATGTAACGGCGGAAGGCCTCGGCGACGTCGGCATAGGCGAAGCGGCGCGCCTCGCGGGCGTCCTCGCGCAGGGTCATCAGGGTGTAGAGGCTGGCCTGGCGGTAGCGCGGGGCGAATAGGCGGCCGGTGCGCTGGAACGGCCCGGCGTAGTTGGGGGCGAAGACCTGGCGGAACTGCCGATCGACCTTGCGGTCATCGATGGGAGCGTTCCAGTGCGCACCGCCGTTATAGGCCGTGGGGCCAAGGAAGAAGATATCGGCCGGAGGATCGGCTGTGGTCCAGGTCTCCGGGTGCTCGGGCAGCAGCGCCCAGGCTTCGGGGCGGCTGTAGTCGGGTGCGGCCGGCGGGCTGTAGATCTGGAACGGCTGCTTGGGATCAAGCCCCGTGCGCAGGATGTCGATGCGCCAGACATAGGCCGAGACGGCCAGCACGGCCGTCAGCACGGCCGCGAGCAAGAAGATCCACCGCTTCAAGGGACGATCCGCCATGCCCCTTAGCTATAGGAGCCCGGCCCGCACCGCCAGCATCAGCCTAGCGATAGGGGTCCGATGAGGCGAGATAGGTCTGGACGTAGTCTGTGATGCCGTCTTCCAGCGAGGTCATCGGCTGGTTGTAGCCTGCGGCGGCCAGGCGCTCCATCCTGGCCTCGGTGAAGTACTGGTACTTGTCGCGGATGGCCGGCGGCATGGGAATGTAGTCGATCTTGGCCGGCTTGCCCGCCGCGGCGAACACCGCCTTGGCCATGTCGGCGAAGGACCGGGCCTTGCCGGAACCCAGGTTGTAGACCCCGCTCACGTCCGGCGAGTTGACCAGCCAGGCGACGATGTCGGCGACGTCACGGACATAGACGAAGTCGCGTAGCTGGCCGCCGTCCGCATAGTCCGGGCGGTGCGACTTGAAGAGCTGGATGTCCAGACCGTCACGCACCTTCGGCCAGATCTGGGCGGCCACGGACTTCATGGAGTCCTTGTGCTCTTCATTCGGCCCATAGACGTTGAAGAACTTCAGCCCGGTCCATTGCGGCGGCGCATAGCCCCGGGCGGCCTGGCGGGCGGCGAAAACGTCGAACAGGGCCTTGGACCAGCCATAGGTGTTCAGCGGGCGCAGGGCCGACAGCGAGGCGAAGTCGTCCTTGTCCTCGAAGCCCAGGGCGCCGTCGCCATAGGTGGCGGCCGAGGAGGCGTAGATCAGCCGGCGCTGCCGGTCGGCGCACCAGCGGAACAGGTCGCGGCTGAGGGTGAAGTTGGAGTGGATGATCTTGTCGGCGTCCGGCTCGGTCGTCGACGACACCGCACCCATGTGGATGACGCACTCGATGTCGCGCCAGCGCTTCTCCAGCCACTCGAACATGGCCTCCGGCGCCACGAAATCGCCGATCGGGTGCTTGGCGATATTGCGCCACTTGCCGAGGTCGGCCTCGAACAGCCAGTCGCAGACCACCACGTCCAGGGCATGATCCTGCGCCAACTTGGCGACGATGTTGGAGCCGATGAAGCCGGCCCCGCCGGTGACGAAGATGATGCGACGGGTCATTGATCGTCCTTTGCCGTCATCCGCGCGATGGCTGCGGTCGTGGAATAGCCGTCGACGAGTTGGGCGAGCTTCACCTCCCCGCCCCAGCTGCGCACCTGGGCCGCGCCCACCACCTGGTCTTCCGAATAGTCCGCGCCCTTGATCAGCACGTCGGGCCGCGCGGCCTCGATCAGCTTCAGCGGGGTGTCCTCGTCGAAGGGCGCGACCAGGTCGACACAGGCCAGGCCCGCCAGCACCAGGGCGCGGCTTTCCAGGTCGTTGACCGGACGGCCCTCGCCCTTGAGCGCCTTCACCGAACGGTCCGAGTTCAGGCCGACGATGAGCCGGTCGCACCAGGTGCGAGCCTGGTTGAGATAGGCCACGTGCCCGCGGTGCAGGATGTCGAAGCAGCCGTTGGTGAAGCCAACGCGCAGGCCCTTGGCCCGCCAGCGCGCAACCTCGTCGGCCAGCCGCTGGGGCGTTGCGATCTTGGCCTCGGCCGGGGCCAGATGGGCGGTGATGGAGGCTTCGGTGAGCTCTTCCGGCGTCACGACGGCGGTGCCGGCCTTGGTCACCGCCACGCCGGAGGCCAGCATGGCGAAGGTGATGGCGTCCTCGATACGCGCGCCGGAGGCCAGTGCCAGGCCCAGGGCGGCGATGGTGGTGTCGCCGGCGCCGGAGGCGTCGAACACCTCGCGCGGCACGCCGGGGAAATGCCGGACCGGCTCGCCGCGCACGCCAAGCGAGATGCCCTTGGCCGCGCGGGTGACCAGGATCGCCTTGGCCTCGCACAGGGACAGGGCGTGGGCCAGGGCCGCCTCGATTTCGGTGTTGGTCCCCGTGGGCAGGCCGGTGGCGAAGGCCAGTTCGGCGGCGTTCGGCTTGATCATGTCGACCGCGCCATAGCGGCGGAAGCTGCGGGCCTTGGAGTCCACGATCACCGTAACACCGGCCTCGCGTACCGCGGCGATCACCGCGTCGGTGACGACGCCCTTGCCGTAGTCGGACAACAGGATCACGCCGCACCCGGGCGCCACGTCGCGGATGGTGCGGATCAGGCGCTGCTCGACATCGCCGTCGGCCGGGCGGCTTTCTTCCAGGTCGACGCGCAGCAGCTGCTGGCCGCCGGAGACGAAGCGGGTCTTGAGCGTCGTCGGCCGCGACGGGTCGGTAAGCAGGAAGCCCTCGACCCCGGTGTCGGCCCCGACGAGGCGCATGGCCTCGTGCCCCTCGGCGTCGCCCCCGACCAGGCCGATCAGCGAGACCTCGCCCCCCAGGGCGGCGACGTTGCGCGCCACATTGCCGGCCGCGCCCAGCATGACGATCTCACGCGAACGGGCCAGCACCGGGATCGGCGCTTCGGGCGACACCCGGGTGACATCACCATAGACGAAACGGTCGACCATGACGTCGCCGACGCACAGGACGCGGGCGCCGCTCAGGCGGGCCAGCAGGGTCTGAAGGTTTGACAGGTCCATGATCAGCCTCTGGCGCTCGCAGACGTTCCGGTCAAGCTGCGGTCAGCGCACCGCCCGGATGGCCTTCAGGGTCTTCAGTAGGTCCGCCGCGCCGTCCAGCGGCAGGCAGCTCGGCCCATCGCACAGAGCCTTTTCGGGGTCGGGATGGAATTCGAGGAACACCCCGTCGGCGCCCGCGGCCACCGCCGCCTTGGCCAGGATCGGCACGCCGCTGCGCCGTCCGCCCGTGGAGGCGCCGTTGGACTTGGGGTTGGCCCCCGGCAGTTGCACGGCGTGGGTGGCGTCGATGGTCACCGGCGCGCCGAGGTTCTGCATTTCCTCGATGCCCAGCATGTCGACCACCAGGTTGTTGTAGCCGAAGGAATTGCCCCGCTCGCACAGGATGGTCATGTCCTGGCCGACGGCTTCCTTGATCTTGTCGAGGATGTTGCGGCAGTCCCAGGGCGCGAGAAACTGGCCCTTCTTGACGTGCAGCAGGCCGCCGGCGGCCTGGGTCGCACGGGCGGCGGCGATCACCAGGTCGGTCTGGCGGCACAGAAACGCCGGGATCTGCACCAGGTCGGCGACGGCGGCGACCGGCTCGGCCTGGTCGATCTCGTGCAGGTCGGTGGCGATGGGCAGGTTGAACTCGGCCTTGATGGCCGCGAGCATCTCCAGACCCTTCTCCAGGCCTGGCCCGCGATAGCTATGGATCGAGGAGCGGTTGGCCTTGTCGAAGCTGGCCTTGAACACATAGGGCAAGCCGAGCTCGGTCGTGACCGTCTTGAGGTGCTCGGCGACGCGGCGGGCCAGGTCGAGATCTTCCAGCACGTTCAGGCCAGCGATGACGACGAGCGGATTGTCCCCGCCGAACGCGATGTTGCACTTGTCGAGCGTCAGCACGGCCATGGGCTTTTCCTCAAGGTGTTGGAAGGGGCCTAAGTGGCGCGCGCAGGCCCGCTCCACAAGTCTCAATTCCATTCCGCCGCATCCCGGCGGCCGGGGCCCCCCGAACCCAAGGGCGCCCCCCCAACCCCTCCCCCCCCGGACCGGTTTGG
>CAZXVO010000060.1:9694-19808 GCA_964643835.1 uncultured Phenylobacterium sp.
CCGCATCCCGACGGCCGCCTCCGCCGTAACCCATGGGCGACCGCCAACCGAGTCGCCGCCTGAAGCGTTTGGGTGTAGGTTGTCCTAGTTATCGAGGGTTGTGGTCATGTCGCCACTCGAACGATCGTCTCTTGCTATCGCCGCCCGCGACGCTCGCAGGTTTCGCAGCCTCCCGGAGCTGGCCGACTCGCCCCTGCTGTTCCGCACCGCGCTGCGGGCGATGGCCCGCAACTGGGAAGCTGGCCGGCTGACCTTCGTGACCCCGCGCGGCGCGCCCCTGCCGCTGCAAGGCGCCCTGCCCGGCCCCGACGCCATCGTTCAGATCAAGGACTACCGCTTCATCCGACGCGCCCTGTTCGCCGGCGATATCGGGTTCGCCGAAGCCTACATGGCTGGGGAATGGGATACGCCGGACCTGACGGCGGTGCTGTCCGCCTTCGCCCTCAATTTCGAACGCCTCAAGCTGGTGACCGAGGGCAACGCCCTGGCCGGCCTGGCCAACCGGGTCTTCCACGCCCTCAACGCCAACACTCGCAAGGGGTCCCGCAAGAACATCCACGCCCACTATGACCTGGGCAACGCCTTCTATTCCCGCTGGCTGGACCCCAGCATGACCTATTCCTCGGCCCGCTTCGCCCATCCGGGCCAGCCTCTGGTAGAGGCCCAGGCCAACAAGTACCGCAGCCTGGCCCAGGAGATGGGCCTGGCGTCCGACCACCATGTGCTGGAGATCGGCTGCGGCTGGGGCGGGTTCGCCGAGTTCGCGGCCAAGGAGGTCGGCGCGCGGGTGACCGGCATCACCATCTCCCAGGGACAGTACGACTTCGCGGTTCGGCGGATGTTCGAGCAGGGCCTGAACGAGAAGGTCGAGATCCGGCTGGTCGACTATCGCGACATCGAGGGCCAGTTCGACCGGGTCGCTTCCATCGAGATGTTCGAGGCGGTAGGCGAGCGTTACTGGCCGACCTATTTCGACAAGATCCGCGACGTGCTGGCGCCTGGCGGTCGGGCGGGCCTGCAGATCATCACCATCCAGGACCGAATGTTCGAGGACTATCGGCGCCGCGCGGACTTCATCCAGCGCTACATCTTCCCAGGCGGGATGTTGCCGTCAGAGTCCCGGCTGAAGGCCGAGACCACGCGGGCGGGCCTGGCCTGGACCGGAATCACCCGGTTCGGACGCGACTACGCCGAAACCCTCGCGGCCTGGCGCAAAGCGTTCGACGGCGCCTGGGAGGATATCCGCCGGCTGGGCTTCGACGAGCGGTTCCGCCGGCTCTGGCAGTTCTACCTGGCCTATTGCGACGCCGGCTTCCGCACCGGGCGGACCGATGTGGTGCAACTGGGCCTCGCCAAAGCCTGACCTCCCTCTGGTCCGGGCGCGTTGTCGGCCCTAAGTAGCGGGGATGACGATCGCACCTACCGTCCTCGACGCCATCGGCAACACGCCGCTCATCCGCCTGCGCCGCGCCAGCGAAGCCACGGGCTGTGAAATCCTCGGCAAGGCCGAGTTCATGAACCCAGGAGCCTCGGTGAAGGACCGGGCGGCTCTGTTCATCGTGCGCGACGCCGAACGACGGGGCTTGCTCAGGCCCGGCGGCCGCATCGTCGAGGGCACGGCCGGCAACACCGGCATCGGCCTGGCCATGGTCGGCGGGGCGCTGGGCTATCGCACCACCATCGTGATCCCTCGGACCCAGAGCCAGGAGAAGAAGGACGCGATCCGCCTGCTGGGCGCGGAGCTGGTGGAGGTGGACGCGGTCCCCTACTCCAACCCCGACAACTATGTCCGCTACTCCGGCCGTCTGGCCGAGGAGCTGGCCGCCAAGGAGGCGAACGGGGCGATCTGGGCCAACCAGTTCGACAATGTCGCCAACCGCCAGGCCCATGTGGAGACCACGGGTCCGGAGATCTGGAACCAGACCGGCGGCAAGGTCGATGGCTTCATCTGCGCCGTGGGCTCAGGCGGAACCCTGGCCGGCGTGGCCGAAGCGCTGCGGGCCAGGAACCCCGATATCAAGATCGGTCTCGCCGACCCGCACGGCGCCTCGCTGTTCTCTTACTACTCTGAGGGCGAGCTGAAGGCCGAGGGGACCTCGATCAGCGAGGGCATCGGCCAGGGGCGGATCACCGCCAACCTAGAGGGTTTGACCGTCGATCATCCCTATTGGATCAGCGACGAGGAGATGCTGCTGGCCATCTATGACCTTGTCGAACACGAGGGCCTGGTGATGGGCGGCTCGACCGGGGTGAACGTCGCCGGCGCCGTCCGCATGGCCAAGGATCTCGGACCCGGCCACACCATCGTGACCATTCTGTGCGACCAGGGCTCGCGGTATCAGAGCAAGATCTTCAATCCCGCCTTCCTGGCCGAACGCGGCCTGCCCACCCCGCCCTGGTTGAGCGAATGACCGATCCCCTCGTCTCCACCGCCTGGCTGGCCGAACACCTTGGCGACGCCGACCTGCGCATCCTCGACGCCAGCTGGTTCCTGCCGGCCGAGGGGCGTGATGGGCGGGCGGAATACCTGGACCGGCACATACCCGGCGCGGTGTTCTTCGACATCGACGCCATCGCCGACCATTCCACCGACCTGCCGCACATGCTGCCGACGCCGGAGACCTTCGCCGAGGCGGCGGGCAAGCTCGGCCTGTCGCGCCAGGGCGTCATCGTCGCCTATGACAGCTGGGGCGTCCGCGCCGCGGCTCGCGTCTGGTGGACCCTGCGAGTCATGGGCTTCGACAATGTGCGGGTGCTGGACGGTGGCCTGAAGGCCTGGCTGGCTGAGGGGCGTGTGACTGAGGCGGGCGCGGCCACGCCGGCCCCTGTCGTTGTCGACCCCGCCTTCCGGCCGGAACTGGTGCGTGACGTGGCGGCGGTGAAGCAACTGCTGGCCACCGGCGCCGCCCAACTGCTCGACGCGCGTGGCGTGGCGCGGTTCCGGGGCGAGGCGCCCGAGCCCCGCGCGGGCCTTCGCGGCGGCCACATGCCGGGCGCCCTGAACACGCCGTTCGACAGCTTGATCGGTCCCGACGGACGCATGAAGCCTGCGGCAGAAGTGCGTGATATTTTCGTGGCTTCTGGTCTTAACCTCGATAGTCCTGTCGTCACCACCTGCGGTTCCGGCGTCACGGCCTCGGTGCTAGCCCTGGGCCTCGCGCGCCTCGGCCGCTGGGACGTGCCGGTCTATGACGGCTCCTGGAGCGAATGGGGCGGGCGGGACGACACTGAGGTGGTGACCGGTCCTTGATCCTGCGTCCGGCCCGAGAGGAAGACATTACGCACCTGCCGGCGATCGAGCGATCCGCCGGCCAGGCCTTCCGGGGGACGCCCCAGGCCTGGATCGCGGACGACGGCGTAACTGAGGCTGACGCCTATCCGTCGCTGATCGAGGCGGGTCTCGTCTGGGTCGCTGAGCTCGAAGGCGCACCCCGGGGCTTCATTCAGGCCGGGCCGGCCGTGGATGACCTGCATGTCTGGGAGCTGTCCGTTCACGCCGACTGGCAGAAGCGGGGCCTGGGGGCGGCCCTGGTCCTCGACGCCGTGGCCCGTGGCCGGTCTGCCGGGCTATCCGGGTCCACCCTGACCACCTTTCGCGGCATTCCCTGGAACGCGCCATTTTATGCGCGGCTGGGGTATCGAATTCTGGAGGCTCCAGACGACCGGCTCTCCTCCATCCTCGCCGGGGAAGCTGCGCGCGGCCTCAGCGACAGATGCGCAATGCGGCTGGACTTCCGCGACACGGCTTGATGCGCGACCCCGGCCGCTCCTAAGTGAACGCCCCCGCACCGCGATTTCGTGAGCCATGGCCGAAGACACCCGCCTGATCCACACCGGCGAGACCGGCAAGCCCCTGGTCAAGACCGTGGCCCCGCCGATCCAGAAGGGCTCGACCGTGCTGCTGCCCAATGCGGCGGCGCTCTATGACGACGACCATTTCCAGACCTACGGCCGCCAGGGCCTGGCCGCCCACGACGCCCTGAAGGCTGGCCTGTGCGAGCTGGAAGGCGCCGTCGGCGTGGCCCTCTATCCCTCCGGGGTCGCCGCCTTGTCTGGGGCGATGCTGGCGGTGCTGAAGGCCGGGGACGAAGTGCTGGTGGTGGACACCATCTACAAGCCCACCCGGCGGTTCTGCGATCAGGTGCTGAAGCGCTTCGGCGTCTCGACCCGCTACTACGATCCGGCCCAGTCGCCCCAGGACCTGGTGGCGAGCGCCTCGTCCGCCACGCGTCTGATCGTGATGGAGAGCCCGGGCTCGCTGAGCTTCGAGATGCAGGACATGGCGGCCATCGCCCGCCTGGCCAAGGCGCGGGGCATATTGACCCTGGCCGACAACACCTGGGGCGCGGGCCTCATCTACAAGCCCCTGGCCCATGGGATCGACATCAGCGTCCAGGCCCTGACCAAGTATGTCGGCGGCCATTCGGATGTGTTCATGGGCTCGGCGGCGGCGTCGGACCCGGCCATCGCCAAGGCCCTCGACGACGGCGTGCTGCATCTGGGCTGGGCGGTGGCGCCTGAGGACGCCTATCAGATGCTCCGGGGCCTGCGGACCCTGTCCGTCCGCATGGCCCGTCACGGCGAGAACGGCCTGAAGATCGCCCAGTGGCTGCGCACCCGCCCGGAGGTCGCCGAGGTCCTACACCCCGCCCTGCCCGGCGCCCCCGGGCATGACCTGTGGGCGCGGGACTATACCGGGGCCTGCGGCCTGTTCGGCTTCGTGCTCCAGCCGACCCCACCGGAGAAAGTCGAGGCCTTCCTGGACGCCCTGGAGATCTTCGGCCTCGGTTTCTCCTGGGGCGGCTTTGAGAGCCTTGCGATCTCCTGCGACGACCAGCTGCGCAGCCGCAATCACCGCCGCACCTATGCCGGGCCAATTATGCGCCTGCATATCGGCCTGGAAGACCCCGCCGATCTCATCGCTGATCTCGAGCGGGGCTTCGCCGCGGTTTAGCGCCGCGACAGGCGCGTCATTAGCAGGGCGGCGCGCTTGGTTTGGCGGTCCAGGCTGGCGACCTCCATGGTTTCGCCGGGTGCATGCGAGCCCTCGCCCGCCGCACCCAGGCCGATCAGGCCGTCGACCTTGTCCGCCACGAAGGAGATGTCGCCTGCCCCGCGCTTCAGCGGATCGAGCTCGGGCATGACGGCCAGGCCCAGATCCTGGTTCACCTGGTTCAGCTTGCCCAGCAGCTTGCGGGAGCCCTCCGTGGGGGCCATGGCCGGATAGCCTTCGGAGAATTCCAGCTCCGCCTTCGCGCCGTTCAGGTTCTGGCCGACGATCTCGCGCATCTTCTTGGCCATGCGCTCGGTTTGGTCGTTGGACAGGGTCCGCAGGTCGCCGCGCGCGAGCGCGGTGGCGGCGATGATGTTGGACTTGCCAGTCGCTGTCCCGCCGGTCTCGTCGGCGTTGAGGTCGGCGGAGGCGCCGCCCAGGATCAGGCCAACATTATAGGTCGCATTGGGCTCGCGAAGGTCGCGGCGGAAGCTGTCGAGGATGCGGGCCAGGTCATAGATCGCGCCGAAACCAGCCCGTTCGCTGAACACGCCCGAGGAGTGCCCCGGCTTGGCCGTGACCTTGACCGTCCAGGTGTTGGAGGACCGACGGGCGATGGAGCCCATGTCCTTGCCGTCCTCCTGGGCCAGGCCCTCGAAATCCAAGGCCAGGTCGCTGCGGGTAGCGGCGGCGATCAGGTCGCGGCGCGCGATGGTGACAGGATCGCCGGAACGTTCCTCGTCGCCGGTCAGGACGATGTTGATGTCGGCGTCCTTCAGCGTGCCCGCGGCCTTCATGGCCCGCAGGGCGGCGACCATGATCACAAGGCCGCCCTTCATGTCGTTGACGCCCGGGCCTTCAACGATGTCGCCCTTGCGCACGAAAGTCTGGAACGGGCTGTCCTTCTCGAACACCGTATCAATGTGGCCGATGAGCAGCATGCGCTTGCCCTTGCCCGAACCCTTGTGGGTGGCGACGATGTGACCGGCGCGGCCGACCTCCTTCATCGGGATCCACTCGACCTTGAAGCCCAGGGGCTCCAACTCGGCGCGCATCATCTTGCCGACCTCGGTGACGCCCTCGATGTTCATGGTGCCGCTGTTCACATTGACCAGCTTTTCCAGCAGGGCCAGCGAGCGGGCGTTCTCGGCGGCGGCGGCGGCGACCAACTTCTGTTCCTGAGCGTTCAGCCCCGCGGCGGCGGCCGGCGCGGCCAGGGCGAGGACAGAGGTAGCGGCGAGCGCTGCGGCGAACGGTCGGAACATGCGGGAACCTGGACTGGAGCGAATATCGGGTGGGGACTTTCCCCGTCGCGGCGCGGGATTTCAAGCGCCCGTCCACAGGGCGGACGGATCGGCCTGATCTCGATCAAGGCATGGGCTGATCCATCAGGCGAAGTCAGCGTCGATAGGAGGAATCCATGGACACCCAAGACCACACCTGGATCGTCGTCGCTGACGGGGGCAAGGCCCGCGTATTCGAAGAGCGCGAACGCCACGGGGACCTGACGGAGCTGCCGGCCTGGCGCGAGGAGCACGGCGGCGAGGACGTCTCCCACGCCCACCGTCACGCCGCCCACAGCGGCGCGAGCACGCCGAAACAAGCGGCCGAGGCCGAGTTCCTGCAGGACCTGGCCAAGGCCATCGATGCGGCCGCCCGCAAGAAGGCCTTCGACAAACTGGTCCTCATGGCCCCGCCGAAGGCGATGGGCGTGTTGCGCGACGCGCTCAAGACCGAGGCCACGGCCAAGCTTGAGCTGACCGATCCGCACGACCGGACCCATGAAGACGCCCGCACCTTGAAGGGGCATCTGCATAAGCTTCGTATGCCCGCCTAGGCGCGGCGGCCCTGCTGGAGAGCCCGGCCGCATCTCCCTTGATTCGCCCTACGTCAGCGTGAGCAGATGGGGCCATAATTAGGGAGATGCGGCATGGGTCCGTTCAAGCTGCTGATCGACGGCAAACTCGTCGACGGCGATTCCACGATGTCGGTGATCAATCCGGCCAATGAAGAGGTGCTCTCCGAGTGCCCGCGCGCCTCCAAGGCGCAGCTCGACCAGGCCGTCGCCGCCGCCAAGGCCGCCTTCCCCGCCTGGTCCGCCAAGCCCATCGACGATCGCCGGGCCGCCCTGCTGGCCATGGCCGACGCGATCCAGAACGACCTGCAGAACCTGGCCCGCATCCTGACCCAGGAACAGGGCAAGCCGATCGGCGACGCCATGGGCGAAGTCTTCGGCTGCGCCGCCTTCTTCCGCTATTTCGCCAGCCTGGACCTGCCGACCAAGGTCATCGAGGACTCCGCCGACAAGAAGGTGGTCGCCAGCCGCCGTCCGCTGGGCGTGGTGGGCGCCATCGTGCCTTGGAACTTCCCGCTGATCCTTATGGCCTTCAAGGTCCCGGCCGCCCTGCTGGCGGGCAACACCGTGATCCTGAAGCCGGCGGCGACGACCCCTCTGGCCACCCTGCGCATCGCCGAGCTGGTCAAGGACCTGCTGCCGGCCGGCGTGCTGAACGTCATCGCCGACGCCAACGACCTGGGCGGCGCGATCACCGCCCACCCGGACATCCGCAAGGTCTCCTTCACCGGCTCCACCGAGACCGGCAAGAAGGTGATGGCCGGCGCCGCCGACGCCCTGAAGCGCGTCACCCTGGAGCTGGGCGGCAACGACGCCGCCATCGTGCTGGCGGACAATGATCCGAAGGAAGCCGCCCCGAAGATCTTCCAGGGCGCCTTCCAGAACTCGGGCCAGGTCTGCATCGCCATCAAGCGCGCCTATGTCCACGAGAGCATCTATGACGAGATGTGCGACGAGCTGGCCAAGCTCGCCAACGCCGCCGTGGTCGGCGATGGCCTGCAGCAGGGCGTGAACCTCGGCCCGCTTCAGAACAAGACCCAGTTCGAAAAGGTGCTGGGCTACATCGAAAGCGCCAAGGCCGACGGCAAGATCATCGCCGGCGGCGCGCGCGCCACCGAGAAGGGCTACTTCATCCAGCCGACCATCGTCCGGGACATCACCGACGGCGCCAAGCTGGTGGACGAGGAGCAGTTCGGCCCTGTCCTGCCGGTCATCAAGATCAAGGACGGGATGGACGCCGTCGCCCGCGCCAACAACTCCGAGTACGGCCTTGGCGGCTCGGTCTGGTCCAAGGACCTGGACAAGGCCTGGGAGCTGGCCAGCCAGATGAACACCGGCACAGTGTGGATCAACAAGCACGCGGACCTCGCCCCCAACATCCCGTTCGGCGGCGCCAAGCTGTCGGGCGTGGGCACGGAGCTGGGCGAGGAAGGCCTGTCCGAGTTCACCCAGATGCACGTCATCAACATGGCCAAGGCCTGACGCGAGACGTGATGCAAGATTGGGGCGGTCGGCCTTGCGCCGGCCGCCCGACTTGCCTCAATCGGCCAATTCGGCCAAAACGACGCCCAAGGTCGGCAGTTCACCTAGGCGTCGCTGCCCCGCAAGGGGAGCTAAACCTGCCAAGCTTCAGTTCCGACCCGCACTTGTCCCGCGCCGCGTCGTAAGCCAGCGACCCTCGACATTCTCATCGGCGCGCTCAGAGGATGAGTGATGTCCAAGACCCTGTTGCCCTTCGCCGTGAACGACGTCTCCGCCCTGGCCCGCGCCTTGGGGCGTGAGCTAGGCGAAACTGAGCTAAAGCTCGGACACGTCCAGCTGCTCAACATCCTCGCCCGCGCGGCCGGCTATCGGAACTTCCAACATTTCCGCGCCCAGGCCGCGGCCGGCGAGCGGCTGGAGACGCCCCTGCCCGCCCCCGAGCCTGTCGATCATTTGCTGGTCGAGCGCATGGCTCGGCAGTTCGACGCCGAAGGTCGGTGGGTTCGCTGGCCGGCCAAGACCTCGCACCAGCAGCTGTGTCTGTGGGTGTTGTGGGCGCGGCTGCCGGCCGATGTGGCGCTCAGCGAGCCGGAGATCAACCGCCTGATCCAGGCGGCGCACCTGTTCGGAGACCACGCGATCCTGCGCCGCGAACTGGTCAACACCGGCCTCGTCGACCGCACCCAGGACTGCAAGGTCTATCGCCGGGTGGAGCGCCGACCGCCGCCGGAGGCCCTGGCCCTGATCCGTCGGCTGGACCTGAAGGGCCGGGCCTGAACCCTGGCGCGCCATGATGCGCTTTGATCGAGAGGTTGCTTACTGCGAGCCCCCTGGAGGCGTTCCACCAGTAGCGACATTCGCTTGCCACCTCCGCAGCCTGAGATATTCATCTTCCTATGGCAGAGGAAAGCGCGACTGCGCCTCGAGGGAAGGGGTTTGGCTTAGCTGTAGCCCTAGCATTTATCTTATTATTTTGCGGCCTGTTCATAGTCGGACGCTGGAATAAGGACTCCGAACTAGTCTATCGCGCCGCCATGATTGATTTGGCATCTGCGTGTAGAAATCCAGATGAATGCGTAAAGCGAGATCTTCCTGTCCAATATATTGCAGCAATAGCGGCAAAGGAGAGCGCTTCAATAAATAGAATTCAGCTGATTATTAGTGTGATTGGCGCGCTTGGTTTGGCCGCAACGTTATACTTCAATTTTAAGAGTTCGGCTGCGGCGCTAGATGCGGTGCGCGTGGCCCAGCAGACAGCGAAGCACCAGCTTCGAGCGTATATTGATGCCGAACCAAAATCATTGGTCGGGACCGGTGCCAAAGAGCAACCAAAGATCGAAATTAGATACAAAAACATCGGCCAAACGCTAGCGCGAAACGTGAGCGCGCGATCCGAAATATATCTAATTAGTGAAGGTGATGTTGTAGAGCCATTTGTCTCCTACGACCCAGAGAAGACGGACAACGGCCTGCACCCGCATGCGTCTCGCGTGAATGCAAATACTGCAACTTTCGCTTTGGCGCACGACTGGAACGCGCCAGAGAACTCAAAAGCGGCGCTCATGGTGCTGTTTTTGCTGCACTACGAAGACATTTATGGAGACTCACACAGCACACGCCTAGCCTTCGCCTATCCTGGAGGGAAGACCCAGGCAATGTTCTTTGGCGAAGGCAATTCTGCCGACTAAGCCCTGGCGCGCCCTGCAGGATTCGAACCTGCGACCGTCCGCTTAGAAGGCGGATGCTCTATCCATCTGAGCTAAGGGCGCCCTTAGGGTCTCTTT
>CAZXVO010000061.1:0-5275 GCA_964643835.1 uncultured Phenylobacterium sp.
CCCGGGCCGCCTTCCTGATGGACAAGATCATGGGCGGCGCCGGCCTGCACGGCCGCGCCTTCATCCCCCTGCTCTCCAGCTTCGCCTGCGCCATTCCCGGCATCATGTCGACGCGGGTGATCGATAGTCGCCGTGACCGGCTGACCACCATCCTGGTGGCGCCCCTGATGACCTGTTCGGCGCGCATCCCGGTCTACACCCTGATCATCGGGGCGGTGATCCCGCAGAAGACGGTGTTCGGCTTCGCCAGCCTGCAGGGCCTGGTGATGTTCGGCCTCTACGCCGCCGGCATCCTGTCGGCGCTGGGCGCGTCCTTCGTCATGCGGCGCTTCTTCTGGCGGGGCCTGTCCGAGCCCTTCATGATGGAGCTGCCGACCTATAAAGCGCCGGACGCAGCCAATGTGGCGCGCCAGCTGCTGCAGCGGGCCCAGATCTTCATCAACCGCGCCGGGCGCATCATCCTGCCCTTGATGATCCTGGTCTGGTTCCTGTCGACCGTGCCCGCGGCGCCCGCCGGGGCCAGCGGCCCGGCTATCGACTACAGTTTCGCCGGCATGATCGGCCGCTTCATCCAGCCCATCTTCGCCCCCATTGGCTTCAACTGGCAGATGGTGGTGGCCCTGGTGCCCGGCATGGCCGCCCGTGAGGTCGCCGTCGCCGCCCTGGGCACGGTCTATGCGGTGGGCGGCGAGGCCACGACGGCCTTGTCGGCGACCATCGGCGCCCAGTGGTCCCTGGCCTCGGGCCTGGCCTTCCTGGCCTGGTACGTGTTCGCGCCCCAATGCGTCGCCACCCTGGGCGTCGTGAAGCGCGAGACCAACAGCTGGAAGTGGCCCACCGTCATGTTCGTCTACATGATGGGCCTGGCCTATCTGGCGGCCTTCATCGTCTACCAGAGCGCCGTCGCCCTCGGGGCTGGTTAAGATTTTTCCCGCCTCGGTTAAGCGAACCCCTTGATCGCCCGTTAAACGTGCGCATCCTAGGGTGCGTTCGGGAGGGCTTGCCCATGACGCTTGCGCGGAATTCCCAGGTCCGGATGACGGCTACGGCCGAGGCCATCGCCTGTCAGATCCGGGAGACCCTGTTGCTGTTCGGGGGCGAAGCCCACCGAAGGGACGTTATCGCCCAGCTCGCGCGGGAACGCGGTCTCGACGTCCGCCGCATTCCGCCGGAGCTGGAGCGGGAGGTCATCGACAGCTTTGAACGCGCCTGCCGCGCCGAGGCGCTAGGCCTGCACCCCAAGTTCGGCGAAGGCTCTCACCGCTGGGCGGTCAGGCCCCGAGCCCTGGCGAGCTGACCGGCGGGGTGTCGCCGCCCAGGGCGTTGGCGGCGCCCTGCAGCCGCATCAGCAGCCGCTTGAGCAGAGCGACCTCGCTGGGCGCCAGTCCGGCGATCAACGCCGCCTCATAGGCCAGGGCCAGGGGCGAGATCTCCGCATGCAGCCGCGCGCCCTCCAGGCTCAGGGACAACAGGTGCGAGCGGCCGTCGGAGGTGTGGTCCGCCCGTTGCACCAGCCGGCGCTTGGACAGTCCCTGGGCCGCGCGGCTCACCGTCACCTTATCCATGCCGGTGCGGGTGACGATGGCTGCCTGGGTCAGGGCCCCGTCCTCGGCCAGCACACAGATCAGCCGCCATTGCGGGATGCTGAGGCCGAAGCGGTCCTCATAGGCCCTGGCGATCAGGCCGGAGACGGCGTTGGACGCCACCGACAGCCGATAGGGCAGATAGGCGTCCAGCTTCAGGTCACCGGCGGCGGCGTCCTGGCGCGGCTGGGACGGGGCGTTCATGGCTGGGCGACGTCCTGTTCGATGGCTCCAAAGATGGAGTGGCGGCGGGCGTCGCGCATTTCAATCCTGACGCGATCCCCGAGCTTCAGGAATGGCGTGCTGGGCGCTCCGTGAGCAAGGGTTTCCACCGTGCGAAGCTCGGCGAGGCAGGAATAGCCGACACCGCCTTCAGCGATGGTTTTTCCTGGACCGCCGTCGGGACCGCGATTCGACACCGTGCCGGAGCCGACGATGGTCCCGGCGCCCAGCGCCCGGGTCTTGGCCGCGTGGGCGATCAGGGTCCCGAAGTCGAAGGTCATGTCGACCCCGGCGTCGGCCTCGCCCAGCAGCTTGCCGTTCAGCTCGACCTCCAGGCGGCCGTGCAGCTTGCCATCCTTCCAGGCGTCACCCAGGGCCTCAGGCGTCACCGCCACGGGCGAGAAGGCCGAGGCCGGCTTGGACTGGAAGAAGCCGAAGCTCTTGGCGATCTCGCCGGGGATCAGGTTGCGCAGCGAGACATCGTTGCAGAGCATGACCAGGCGGATTGCGGCCAGCGCCTCCTCCCGGCTGGCGCCCATCGGCACGTCGCCGGTGACCACCGCGATCTCGCCTTCCATGTCACAACCCCAGGCCTCGTCGGCCAGCGGGATCGGATCGCGCGGGGCGAGGAAGCCGTCGGAGCCGCCCTGGTACATCAGGGGATCGGTCCAGAAGCTGTCGGGCATGTCAGCGGCGCGGGCCTGACGCACCAGGGCCACGTGGTTCACATAGGCCGAGCCGTCGGCCCACTGGTAGGCGCGCGGCAGGGGGCTCTCGGCGGCGTGCTCATGGAAGCGTACGCGCGGGATCGAGCCGTGCTCCAGGCTCTGCGACAGGCCCTTGAGCAAGGGCTCGCAACGCTCCCAGTCATCCAGGGCCGCCTGCAGGGTCGGCGCGACATCATTGGCCTCCACGCACCAAGCCAGGTCGTTGGACACGACCACCAGGCGGCCGTCTCGGCCCCACTTCAGCGACGCCAGCTTCACGCGTTTCTCCCTTTCCGGACTCGAACGCCGGATTTCAGACTCAGACTTCAGACCGTGGGATGATCCGGGTCAACTTCACACCCTGTTCGTGGGCCTCCGGCTGAAAGACCACGACCTCGACGCAGATGTCGCCGCGGGCCTCACCGGCCCACAGATAGTTGCGCTCGAACTGGACGGTACGGCCGGCCGGGGTGAAGCCCTCGAAGGTGTCGCCCCAGGGGGTGACCTTGGCCAGTTCCCGCCAGCTGATGGCGCAGGCGCGGTCCAGTTCCTCGGCGGCGGCCTCGGCCAGATCGGCCCTGCGATCAATCTGCGCCATTCAGCCCTTCCAGCTGTCCACATAGGCGGTGTTCTCCACCGCTTGCGCCGCCTCGCCGACCTCCAGCGGATCGCGGGTGTCGATCATCACGGCGTATTCGTCAGTCGCCGGCTTGGCCTGGACCAGCATGTTCTTCAGCGCCTTGGGGTGCGGCCCGTGGGTGAAGCCCGAGGGGTGGAAGGTCATCATGCCGGCGTCGATATTGTCGCGGCTGAAGAAGTCGCCGGCGTGGTAGAACAGCACCTCGTCGAAGTCGTCATTATTGTGGAAAAACGGCACCTTGAGCGCGCCGGGATCGGTCTCGAAGGGCCGAGGCGCGAAGGTGCAGACCACGAACCGGTCCGACAGGAAGGTGGTGTGGACGGATGGCGGCAGGTGGTAGCGGTGGCTGACCAGGGGCCGCAGGTCCTTGATATTCAGCCGCACGGGCGCGAGCTCGCCATGCCAGCCCACGGCGTCCAGCGGATTGTAGGGATAGGTGGCGACGGAGACCTGGCCGCGCTTCTTGATCTCGACCGGGAAGTCGCCCTCCAGGGCCTGATGGTCGCGGAAGGCCTCGTCCATCTGGGGGATGTCCAGCATGGCGGGGTCGAAGAAGGCGTGGCCGCCCAGCAGACCACGGTCAGGCAGGGTGTAGTGGGTGTTGGTGGCCTCGATCATCAGGATCGCGGTGGGCGCGGCCGGATGTAGCCGCCACATGGTCCCGCGGGGCAGGTAGAGATAGTCCCCCGCCGCATAAGCGATACGGCCATAGTCGCAGAACAGGTCGCCCTCGCCCTGGTGGACGAACAAGAGCTGGTCACCGTCGGCGTTGCGCGCGAGCGCCGGCATGGGCTCGGCCAGCTTCCAGAACCGCACCTCGGTCGCGGCGTTCCTCAGCACCACCGGCGCGGTCCAGGGCGAGGCCTGGGCGTCCTGCAGCCGGGCGAGGTCGAAGGCCCGGGGCCGCAAGGGCCCCTCGAACTTCACCCAGCCGGTGGGCGGGCGGCGATGATGCAGGAAGGCGGCTGGCCCGAAGAAGCCCTCCTTGGAGATCTCCCGCTCATAGGTGCCCTCGGGCAGGTCCGCGTGGGCCTGGCGGGAGTGGGTTCCTTGCGCCCCGCGAACGGGGATCCAGTTGCGCGATCCGGCCATCAGAAGTCGTCCTTGTAGACGCCGATCACCAGCGCGCCGCCTTGGGCGAGCCGGGCCCGGTACATGCCCGAGGTGTTGAAGCTCCAGGCGAGCGCCCCGTCCGGACCGGCCGCGATCACCCCGCCGTCGCCGCCGAGCGCGGTTAGCTGGTCCTGGATCACGGCGTCGGTCGCCGCCTGCAGGGACAGGCCCTTGTGCCGGACCAGGGCGGCGATCTCGTGCGCCACGGCCAAGCGGATGAAGAACTCCCCCGAGCCCGTCGCCGATACGGCGCAGGCCTGGTCCGAGGCGTAGGTCCCGGCCCCGATGACGGGCGAATCGCCGATCCGGCCCCAGCGCTTGGCGGTCAGCCCGCCGGTGGAGGTGGCGGCGGCAACATGACAGTGGATATCCACCGCCACCGCGCCCACAGTGCCGTACTTGCCCTCATCGTGGGCGAGTTCGGCGCGGGGGTCCTGCGACGCGCCCGGCGGTCGGGGCGGAACCGGGATGCCCTGGTCCTCCAGGGAACGCACCAGGCTTTTCCAGCGGCGCTCGGTGAAGAAGTGGCCGGTCTCCACCAGCTCGACGCCCAGGCTCTCGGCGAACGCGTCGGCGCCGGCCCCCATCAACATGACGTGGTCGGAGCGCTCCATCACCGCTCGGGCCAGGGTGATCGGATGGGCGGCGCGGGTGACGCCCGCGACGGCGCCCGCGTCCAGGGTGCGGCCGTCCATGATGGCGGCGTCCAGCTCGTTGCGGCCCTCGGGGGTGAAGACCGCGCCGCGACCGGAATTGTACAGCGGATCGTCCTCCAGCAACCGCACCGCGGCCTCCACCGCGTCCAGAGCCGAGCCGCCGTGCTCAAGCACCTCGCCGCCGGCCCGGATGATCCGCTCGAGCGAGGCGCGATAGGCCGCCTCCTGCTCAGGCTTCAGCTGGCCCGGCGCGATGGCGCCGGCCCCTCCATGGATCGCGATCGCCCAGCGGGCCGAGGTCTCACTCATGGACGCCAGACTAGTCCAGGTTCGCGGGCAGCACACCCCGGCGGA
>CAZXVO010000061.1:5285-19803 GCA_964643835.1 uncultured Phenylobacterium sp.
GAAGTTGCCCTCGCCGAAGCCCTCATTGCCCTTGCGCTGGATGATCTCGAAGAAGATCGGACCGATCATGTTCTCGGTGAAGATCTGCAACAGCAGGCCCTGGCCCTCGGTCGGCGCGCCGTCGACCAGGATCTTGTTGGCTTGCAGGCGTTGGAGGTCTTCGCCGTGGCCCGGGACGCGCGCGTCGATGCCCTCGAAATAGGTGTCGATGGTGTCCTGGAAGCGGACGCCCCGCGCCCGCATGGTCTCGACGGCGTAGTAGATGTCGTCGCAGCCAAGCGCCACGTGCTGGATGCCCTCGCCCTTGTAGTCCTTCAGGAATTCCTCGATCTGCGAGTGCTCGTCCTGGCTCTCGTTGACCGGGATGCGGATCTTGCCGCAGGGGCTGGTCATGGCCTTGGAGACCAGGGCCGTCTGCTTGCCCTCGATGTCGAAGTAGCGGATCTCGCGGAAATTGAAGATGCGCTCGTAGAAGTCCGCCCAGGTCGCCATCTGGCCGCGATGGACGTTGTGGGTCAGGTGGTCGAGATAGGTCAGGCCGACAGCGTTTCCGGCCATCGCCGCCTCGGCGCCCGGGATCGGGACGAAGTCGACGTCATAGATCTCCTGAGCCCCATAGCGGTCGACCAGGTAGAGGTTCGAGCCGCCGATGCCTTCGATGGCAGGAATGTTCAGCTCCATAGGCCCGACCGGGCCTTGGACGGGCTTCGCGCCGCGTTCGACCGCCAGCTTGAACGCCTGGGCGGCGTCACGCACCCGGAAGGCCATGGCGTTGGCCGAGGGACCGTGGGCCTCGCGGAACTCGGCGGCCTGGCCCTGGGGCTCCATGTTCAGGATGAAGTTGATGTCGCCCTGGCGGAACCGCAGCACGTTCTTCGAACGATGCCTGGCCACCGCGGTGAAGCCCATCAACTCGAACAGGCCCTTCAGCCGTTCAGGCTCCGGCGAGGTGAACTCGACGAACTCGAACCCATCGGTGCCGAGCGGGTTGTCGAACAGGTCGCGGGTCGCCTGGGGGGTCTGGACGTTCATGCTCGCCTCCAGCGGATATGGTATCGTTTGAAACTATCTGCACCAGGCGAGGGCGCGAGACAAGCGCCGCCTCGGCTGGTAGCTAACCTGTGATCGTCCTCCCCGGGGTCCCATGCTTCGCAAAACTTATGACTGGGTCATGCGCCAGGCGGGTTCGCGCCACGCGCCCACCACCCTGTTCGCCGTCTCCTTCGCCGAAAGCTCGTTCTTTCCGATCCCGCCGGACGTGATGCTGGCGCCGATGGTCGTGGCGCGGCCGGACCGGGCCTATATCCTGGCCGGAATCTGCACCCTGGCCTCAGTGCTGGGCGGGATCCTGGGCTATGCGATCGGCTATTTCCTGGAGCCGGTGGGCCATTGGCTGCTGGCGCTGATGGGCCATGCGAACGGCGACGCGGCCTTCCGCGCCTGGTTCGAGCAGTGGGGCCTGATGGTCATCCTGATCAAGGGCCTGACCCCGATCCCCTACAAGCTGGTGACCATCGCCTCGGGCCTGGCCCACTTCTCGTTCTTCACCTTCGTCTGGGCCTCGGTGGTGACGCGCGGCGCGCGGTTCTTCCTGACCGCCACGCTGCTAAAATACTACGGCCCCAAGGTGCAGGAGGAATTCGAGAAGCGGATGACCCTCTACACCGGTCTGCTGCTCGGCCTGATCGTCGTCGCCGTCATCGCGCTAAAGGTCTTGGGCTGAGGCGCGTTTTGGGCTCATATCCCGCGACCATGAGCGCCTTCCTCCGCGTCTTCCGCGACCACTGGCTGTTCTGGGCGCTGCTCGCCTCCGCCCTGATGCTGGCCATCGCCCACGCCTTCGAAACCTTCGGAGGCTACGCCCCCTGCACCCTGTGCCTGCGTCAGCGGGAAGCCTATTGGATCGCCGGCACCATCGCCCTGGCCGGGATCCTGGTGACCCGCTTGCCGACCCAGCGCCGCCTGCGCTGGGTGTTCGACGCCGCGGTCGCACTCGCCTTCGCCTACAGCCTCTACCTGGCGATCTATCACGCCGGCGCGGAGTGGAAATTCTGGCCCGGCCCCACCACCTGCTCCGGCGGCGGCGGCAAGGTCAGCCTGGACGCCCTGTCGGCCCTGGCCGACGGTACGACCAAGGTGAAACCGCCGGCCTGCGACCAGGCCGCCTGGCGGATGTTCGGCCTGTCCATGGCCGGCTGGAACGCCCTGATCAGCCTGAAGCTGCTGGCCTGGAGCGTCATCGCCCTCCTGCATGATCGGCGGCCCGCATGACGGCCAAACCCATTCCCATGCGCCCTGGCCTGGGCGCGCCCAAGGCCCGCCTGGCGGAGATCCTGCGGGTGGACCACGCCGGCGAGCTCGGCGCCGTGCACATCTATCGCGGCCAGCGCGCCGTCCTGGGCGCCGCCAGGGGCCATGAGCGCACCGCAGCCCAGCTGGCCGAGATGGAGGGCCACGAGGCCGTTCACCTGGCCCGCTTTGACCGGCTACTGACTGATCACGGGGTGCGCCCCACCCTGATGACCCCGCTCTGGCGGGTGGCGGCCTTTGCGCTCGGCGCCGGCACCGCCCTCCTGGGCGACAAGGCCGCCCACGCCTGCACCGAGGCCGTCGAGAGCGTGATCGAGGGCCACTATGCCGGCCAGATCGCCGAGCTTGAGGACCGCGACCCGGAGCTGGCGGCCGAGCTGTCCAAGTTCCGCGACGAAGAGCTGGCCCACCGCGACCTCGCCATCGAAGAGGGCGCCAAGGAGGCGCCCGGCTACGCCCTGCTCTCCGCCGTCATCCAGGCCGGCTGCAAGGCGGCCATCAAGATCAGCGAGAAGATATGACCCCTGACGCCATCGAGGCTCTTCGGCGGGGCGCCGAGGCCCCGATGACCACCGGCGTCGCCGACATTCCGCGGGTGGCCGACGACCTGTCCGCCGCCTTCGCCACCGATCCCCAGTTTGACTGGTTCATGCGCGACGACGCCCAGCGTGAGCCGGCCCGGCTGGCCTTCTTCCGCCTGCTGCTGGCCGCCATGGCCCTGCCGGACGGCGAGGTGATCGCCCCGGCGAGCGGCGGCGCGGCCTCGATCTGGATTCCCTCGACCAAGCTCGGCCCCGGTTCGCTGGTGGATGAGCTGCGGGTCCTGCCGACCATCCTGCGCGCCACCGGCTTCTCCCGCTTCGGGCGGCTGGCGGCCATGCGCAAGGCGATGGACGAGAACCACCCCATGGACCGGCCCCACGCCTATCTGTGGTTTCTGGGCGTGCGCCCCGAGGCTCAAGGCCTGGGCGTCGGCTCGCGCCTGCTGGCCGCGGGCTTGGCCAAGGTGGACGCACAAGGCCTGCCGGCCTTCCTGGAAAGCTCCAACGTCGCCAACGTGCCGCTCTATCGCCGCTATGGCTTCGAGGTGATCAAGGAGTACCGGCCCCGCGCCGACGCCCCGCCGATCTGGGCCATGTGGCGGGAGGCTCAAAGCCCGGCATGAGCCCGGCGGCCCGCCTATTGATCGCCGCCCGCGCCCTGCGCGCGTTCGGCGACGGGGTCGTCGCCCTCCTGCTACCGCTGCACCTGACCGCCCTGGGCTTCAGTCCCGTCCAGGTCGGCGCCCTGACCACCGCCACCCTGCTGGGCTCAGCCGGCCTGACCCTGCTGGTCGGCCTGGTGTCCCACCGTCTTGCGCCGCGCGCCCTGCTGTTCGCCGCCTGCGGCCTGATGCTGGCCACCGGGCTCGCCTTCGCCGGGGTGAAGGACTTCTGGGTGCTAATGCTGGTGGGGTTCGTGGGCACGCTGAACCCCTCGGGCGGCGACGTCAGCCCCTTTCTGCCGCTGGAGCAGTCCCTGCTGGCCCATGCCGGGCCGGACACTGACCGCACCCGGCTGTTCGCCCGCTACAGCCTGACGGGGTCGCTGGCGGCGGCGGCCGGCGCCCTGGCCCTGGGGGTCTTCGACCGGCTGGGTCGCGACGCCGGGCTCGACGGCCTGCAGGTCGGCCGGGGCCTGTTCCTGCTGTACGGCGGGATCGGCCTGGCCGTGGCCCTGATCTATCGCCGGCTGCCGAAGATTGCGCCTGAGGCGGAGCCTCCGCGCACGCCGCTTGGCCCGTCCCGCCCCCAGGTGCTGCGGCTGGCGGCCCTGTTCAGCCTGGACAGCTTCGGCGGCGGCTTCATCGTCCAGTCGCTGCTGGCCCTATGGCTGTTCCGGACCTTCGGCCTGTCCCTGCAGGCGGCCTCCGCCTTCTTCTTCTGGGCCGGCGTGCTGACCGCCTTTTCGCAGCTGGCGGCCGGGCGGCTCGCCAAGCGGATCGGCCTCGTCAACACCATGGTCTTCACCCACATCCCGGCCCAGCTGTGCCTGATCGCGGCCGCCTTTGCTCCCAGCCTGCCTGCAGCGCTCACCCTCCTGCTGATGCGCGCCAGCCTTTCGGCCATGGATGTGCCGGCCCGCACCTCCTACGTCATGGCCATTGTCACCCCGGCCGAACGCGCCGCCGCGGCCAGCGTGACCAATGTCCCGCGCAGCCTCGCCTCAGCGCTTAGCCCGTCCCTGGCCGGCGCCCTGATGACCGCCAGCGCCTTCGCCTGGCCCCTGGTGATCGGAGGCGGGCTGAAGATCGCCTACGATCTGGCCCTGCTCGCCCTGTTCAGCCGGGTGAAGCCGCCGGAGGAACAAGCTTCGGCTTGAATTGCCCCGGCCGCGTAACGACGTTAGCGTCAACGCCAAGATTAGGGGGACTAGGGACATGACGCCGGACCGCCGCCAGTTCGCCGGCCTCATGGCCGCCGCCGGTCTCGCCGGGTGGCCCAGCCTCGCGGGCGCCCAGATCACCATGCCTCTGCCGCCCCCGGAGCCCGAGGGCCTGATCCCGCCGCCGGACGATGTCGAAGGCAAGGACCCCACCCGCGTCTCGACCGGCCAGGACAAGTCCTTCCGCATGACCGCCCCGGTCAGCGTCAACGGCCAGGGTCCCTTCCCCTTCCTGGTCGACACCGGCGCGAACCGGTCCTGCGTCAGCCTGGAGCTGGCCGAGCGCCTGCAGCTGCCCGCCGGGCCGCCCGTCAACCTGCACACGGTCGCCAAGGTCGGCCTGCGCCCCTCTGTGATCGTTGATCGCCTGCAGGTGGGCGAGCGCGCACAGCGGCGGGTGCGAGTGCCGGCCCTGAACCTGGTCGGCGCGGACGGCGTGGACGGGGTGTTGGGCGTCGACTGGCTCAAGGGCCGCCGGCTGCTTCTCGACTTCAAGTCCAAGGCCCTGGAGATCCTGGCGCCCATGGCCGAACAGAGCCGGACCGGCCGGGTCGTGGTCCCGGCGCGCCGCCGTTCGGGCCAGCTGACCATGATCGACGCCGATGTGGGCGGGGCCCAGATCAGCGCCATGATCGATTCCGGATCCGAGCTGTCCCTGGGCAACCAGGCCCTTCGCAAACTGGTGTCCAGCTCACGCAGCGTCCGCGCCTCGGACTTCCGGCGGGTCTCCATCACCACGGTGATCGGCGAGAGCTTTCCGGGCGACCTGCTCTATGTGCCCTTCATGCGGCTGGGCGGGCTGACCATCGGCAACGCCCCGGTGGTCTTCGCCGACACCCACGTCTTCAAGCTCTGGGACCTCCACGAGAAGCCGGCGGTGATCCTGGGCATGGACCTTCTGACCCAGTTCAACGCCGTGGCCCTGGATTTCGGCCGCTCGACCGTTCGGTTCGACTTTACCTGAGCTAGAGAGACTCGCCCATGACGCGAGTTTTTTCTGGTACGCCACACCCATTTTGGGTCGGATTCAGAACTTCTTAATCGTGCGATGGACAAATAGTCGCACCTCGCGCTGGCGGCAGTAAGTCGCGATCGCGGGAAAAAATCAAAGTCAGATCGGTAGCTTAGGTTTCTGCCGCCACCGCCACGGCCCGCTCGCGTCGCCGCGCGAGGGTCGCTGCGCGGAGTCTTGTCGAAAAAGTCGACGAGCCGTGCGCGAGGCCGGGCCGCCCCCGCCTGACACGGTTCGCGCCTGGCGCGGACCTGACGGAGAAATGTGTCATGAGCACCGCTTGGGACCTGCTGCTGCAACACCGTGCGGACATTCTCGACCAGCTGCAGTCCGCCCGGAAAAAGGCCGAGGCGCCCTTCCTGGCCGAGCTGGAAAGCACCAACCGCGCGCTGGAGGCTCTGCGCGGCGGCCGGCGTGGGCGTAAGCCCATGGCCGCCCCTTGCGAGGCCGAACCTCAGGCCTTCGCCGCCGCGATCCGCGCGGCCACGGCGACGCCCCGCGGCCGCCAGCGCCGCAGCCTGAAGGAAATGGTGCAGATCGCCCTGCGCAGCCACGCCGGCCCCATGGACCTCGAGACCCTGACCCAGGCTCTGGAGCAGCGCTGGAACCGCGCTTTCAGTCCGTCCCAGGTCGAGCTGCAGCTGATCGCCCTGAAGCAGGAGGGCGCGGCCGAGGCCGATGGCGACACCTGGATGGCGCTGGAGCGCCGGACCGAGCCCAGAGGCGAGCCCGCTCAGGCCTCCAGCTCAATGTCCCAGTAGAGGTAGTCCAGCCAGCTTTCGTGCAGGTGGTTGGGCGGGAAGCGCCGACCGTGCTCCTGCAGTTCGAAGGCGCTGGGCCGACGCGGCTTGTGGAAGGGGTGCATGGAGGCTTCGTGGGGCGTGCGGCCGCCCTTGCGCAGGTTGCAGGGCGCGCAGGCGGTGACGATGTTTTCCCAGGTGGTGCGCCCGCCCCGGGAGCGCGGAGCAACGTGGTCGAAGGTCAGGTCGTCGCCGGAGCCGCAATACTGGCAGCTAAAACTGTCGCGCAGGAACAGGTTGAAGCGGGTGAAGGCCGGGGGCCGGTCCTGGGGAACGAAGGTCTTCAGCGCCACGACACTGGGCAGCTGCATTTCGAAGGACGGTGAGCGGACCACCTGGTCGTAGGTCGAGATCACGTCGACCCGGTCCAAGAACACCGCCTTGATCACCTCCTGCCAGGGCCACAGCGACAGGGGATAGTAGCTGAGCGGCCGGAAGTCGGCGTTCAGCACCAGCGCCGGAGCGCCGGAGGGCGGACGACTAAGCACCTGCATCGCCGGACCTCCCAAGCTGGAGCCGTGGGAACTGGAGCCGTCGTGCGCGCTTGAGCGCGGCTATGTGATGGGCGCAGAGACTGAAAACAGGACCCCTACCGTGAACGCCATCGGCGAACCGGAGCGGAAGCCTGAGGGGCCCAAGGGCCCGACCTCCGCGAGGCCAGTATCCCGACGCTCGAAAACTATAGGAGCGATTCTGGGACATTCCCATGACGGACTGCGCAGGCCGTTCGGGAAAGTTGGAAGCTATTGCGGGTCTCGTCCGACGGCCTAGGGGGAGCTTAGCCGCCGGACGAGGCCAGGCGCGCCAACATCAGGCGCCGACAGCGGCGGTGGCGCCGGCCAGCACGACAGCCAGCACAACAGCGAGAACGGAAACGGTGGCGTCGAGCGCGCGGGCGAAACGGGGAGCAGTCATGGTCTTGTCCTCCTAGATGCCGGATCGGGCCGGCCCCCTCGTCCATCTGGACAACGCTAAGATAGTCGCAAACTAAGCAATGTACAGATTCATTTTACATTGTACGTCATGCAAAAATGCATGGGTCTAGAATTGGGGCTTGGGCAAAGAAAAAGGGGACCCGCGAGGGTCCCCTCCATCGTCGCAGGTCGCTTCAGTCCTAGATCAGCGCGACCGCCACGGCGCCGGCGGCCACCAGGGCCAGCACGATCAGATAGGCGGGGGCGATCCGGTCGAAGAAGCGTTCGACGTTGGTGATTTGAGCGAGAGACATGACACACACCTTTCAGTTGGAACCCCCGGGGGAGCGGGGGCGTTTTCATTTGAACGATGCTTAGATAGCTGTCCATCTGAGCGGTGTCAAGATGATCTTTACGGCGCCTAGATATAGTTTTACGGTAACCCCGATGAGCGAAGCTGCAGCGCCCGAATCCCGGCCCTATCACCACGGCGATCTCCGCCGCGCCTTGATCGACGCCGCGCGCCGGCTGCTGGAACAGGAAGGCCCGACCGCCCTGTCCCTGCGCGCGGTGGCCCGTGAGGCTGGCGTCAGTCCGGCGGCGCCCTATCACCACTTCAAGGACAAGGGCGAACTGCTAGACGCCGTGGCCCATGAGGGCTGGGAGATGTTGAACTCCGCCATGGTCCAGGCCCGTGGCGACGCAGTCAGCGTCAAGGACAAGATGGCCGCGCTTGGCGTCGCCTATGTCTGTTTCGCCCGCGACAATCCCAGCCTCTATCGCGTCATGTATGACGGCTCGCGCGATAAGGAAGACCTGCCCATGCATCTTCGGATGCAGGACGACAGCGCCTATTGCCAGGTTCGCGACACCTTGGTGGACGCCGGCGCCGACCCGCACGACGAAGTAGCCCTGGAGCTGGCCACCACGGCCGCCTGGTGCGCCGCCCACGGGCTGGCCGAGATGGCCTCCTTCAAGCAGTTCGACCACCTGAAGGACGTTGTCGGCGGCGAGCTGGCCTTCTTCCGCGGCGTGTTCGAGCACATGAAGGTGTTCGCCGAGGACAAGGACGCCTAAAGCCTCGGCGTGGACGCCGCCTTCGTCACCCGTTTCGCCCCCTCCCCCACCGGCCAACTGCACCGGGGGCACGCCTATTCCGCCCTCACCGCCTGGACCGCCGCCCGCGACGCTGGCGGTCGCTTTATCCTGCGCATCGAGGACATCGATCGCACCCGCTGCCGCCCGGCGTTCGAGGCGGCGATCTACGAGGATCTGGCCTGGCTGGGGCTGAGCTGGGAGACGCCGGTGCTGCGCCAGTCGGATCACCTGGCCGACTATGAGGCGGCGGTCGCCGACCTCGCCGCGCGGGGCCTGGCCTATCGCTGCTTCCGCACCCGCAAGGAGATCGCCGAGGAGATGTCTCGCGCCCCGCATGGCGCCATGGACGCCTGGCGCGGCGCGCCCCTGCCCACCGACGAGGAACAGGCCCGGCTGGCGGCTGGCGAGCCCTTCGCCTGGCGGCTGTCCCTGGCGGCCGCCGACCAGGCGCTCAGCGGATTCCAGAGCCTGACCTTCATGGAAGAGGGCGCAGGCCCCGACGGCGAGACCGGCCGGATCGCCGCGCGTCCCGAACTCGGTGGCGATGTCGTGCTGGCCCGCAAGGACGTGGGCGTCGCCTATCACTTGGCCGTGGTCATGGATGACGCTCGCCAGGGGGTGACCCACGTGATCCGTGGACAGGACCTGTTCGAGGCCGCTCACGTTCAGCGGCTGCTGCAAACCTTGCTCGACCTGCCCACACCGGTCTATCGGCACCATCCATTGCTCGTCGGGCCGGACGGCAAGCGCTTCGCCAAGCGCGACCGGGCCGAGACGCTCGCCGAGCTGCGCGCCAGGGGAATTGCGCCTGAGGCGCTGCGACAGGAGCTGGGATTTGACTGAGGCCCAACACGAACAGGGACGCGGCAGGGCCTTGGCCGTCCTCCTGATGGGCGCCTGCGTCATCGGCCTGGCGCCGATCCTGGTGCGGCTGTCCGACGCCGGGCCCTCGGCCACCGCCTTCTGGCGCCTGACCTTTTCCCTGCCTCTGCTGGCGTTGTTGTCCCTGCGCTCCGGCGGGGTCGGCGCGCCCAGCAAGTTTACGGTGCTGGCCGGGGTGGCCTTCGCCCTCGACCTCGGCTTCTGGCACTACGGCATCGCCTACACCTCGGTGGCCAAGGCGACGGTGCTGTCCAATCTGACGCCGGTGGTGGTGACCGCCGTCTCCTGGCTGGTGCTCAAGCAACAGCCCCGGCGCCTGTTCCTGCTGGCGGTGGCCCTCGCCGTCGCCGGCGCCTGGATCATGGCCGCGGCCAGGGATTCCGGAGCGCTGGGCAAGGCGCCCAGCCTTGGCGACGCCTTCTCGGCCGCCACCGCCATCTGGTACGCCCTCTATTTCCTGGCCGTCGGCGCCGCGCGCCAGACCCAAGGCGCGACCCGCATCATGTTCTGGTCGTCCCTGACCGGCGCGCCGCTGATGATGATCGCCGCCCTCTTGCTGGGAGAGCCGCTACTGCCGGTCACGGCCGGCGGCTGGGCGGCCTGTGTCGGCTTGGGCGTCATGCACGTGGCCGGTCAGGGCTCCATCGCCTGGGCGCTCGGCCGCCTGCCGCCGGCCACCGCCTCGGTCACTGTGCTGGTCCAGCCGGTGGTCGCCGCCTTGCTGGGCTGGATCCTGTTCGACGAGGTGTTCGGCCACCTGCAGATCCTGGGCGCCGCCGTCGCCCTGTCCGGCGTCGTGCTGGCCCAGTGGTCCTCGCGGGTACGGACGCCCCAGCCGGCCCCTCAGAGCGAATAGGCCTGCCGGGCTTCTTCGATGGCCGCGAGCTTGGCGTTGAACGGGCCCCAGTCGTCCCGCTCGGCGATCGCAGCCCAGAGGGCCTCGATCTCGTCGATCAGCAGTTCCTGCGGCTCCGTCCCCTGGAAATAGGCCGCCTGCAGGCGCTCGGGCCGGTCAGGCTCGGTGTGGGCCAGCAGGGTTCGGAAGTTGGCGAACTGCCGCTCGTTGTAGATCTCCGCCCGCGGGCCTGACAGGGCGCGGGCCTCATCCCCGCAGAACCAGTCGAAGAAGAACGGCTCCCAGCGCAAGGCGTCGCCGCCGGCCGCCAGGGCCTGAAAGGCGGCGTTGACCAGGGCGGTGTCGTGGTCCTGGGACTTGGGCTTCAGGCCCAGTCGGCGCAGCATGGCCGCCCGCAGCTCAGCCCGGTAGCCATCGGGAAATTCGTTCAGCGCCCCGATCAGGTCGTCAGGCTCGGCCACCGCCGAGAGCGCCCCGCCGAGGGTCTGGAGGTTCCAATAGACCGCCTCCGCCTGGCGGCCGAAGCTGTACAGCCCCTGCTGGTCGAAATAGGCGGCCACGAAGTTAGGGTCGTTGCGCGGCAGGAAGCGATAGGGACCGTAGTCGAAACTCTCCCCCGTGACGTTCATGTTGTCGGTGTTCAACACCCCGTGGACGAAGCCCGCCGCCATCCAGCAGGCGACCATCCTGGCGGCGTTCTCCACCACCATGGACAGCATGGCCGCCGTGCGGTTCTCGGCGTTGTCGACCTCGGGGTAGTAGGTGGCGATCACATAGTCGACGAGCCTGGCGATATTGTCCGGCCGCTCCAGGAAGGCCTGGCGCTGGAAGGTGCCGAAGCGGATGTGGCTGTGCGAGAGGCGCACAAGCACCGCTGAGCGGGTCGGGCTCGGCTCGTCATTACGCTGCAAGGCCTCGCCGGTCTCGATCAGGGAGAAGGTCTTGGAGGTCGGGACGCCCAGGGCCTCCAGCATGGCCGTCGCCAGCACCTCGCGCATCCCGCCCTTCAGGGTCAGGCGGCCATCGGCGGTGCGCGACCAGGGCGTCTGGCCCGAGCCCTTGGTCGCCAGATCCAGCAGCCGATCGGTCCCGGCTTCGCGCATCTGGGCGAAGGTGAAGCCTCGACCGTCGCCGAGGTCGGGGTTGTAAACTCGGAACTGGTGGCCGTGATAGCGCTGGGCCAGTGGGGCGGGGATGTTGTCCGGCAGGGGCTGGAACCGGCCGAAGTGGGCGATCCATTCGGCGTCGGTCAGGCTATCCAGCCCGACGGTCGCCGCGGCCCGGTCATTGCGATAGCGCAGCAGGGTCTGGGGGAAGTCGGCGGGCGCCACGACATCGGCGAAATCAGCACCCAGGTCGGGCAGCTTGGGGTCGGGGCGATAGGCGGAAGAGACGGGCATGACCCCCACATGGCGCGACCGGCCGCCCGGCGCAACCCGACGCAGCGGCGCCGCTCAACCTGCCCGATTGTCATGTTCCGGACGCGGAGCACATGTTAGCCAGGGGTATGTCCCGGCGTCCGACCCTAGAGTTCCTGAAGACGGAGGCCGCTTCCGGCCTGATCCTGGTGATCGCCGCAGCGGCCGCCATCATCGCCGCCAACTCGCCCCTGGCCGACCGGTACGCGGCCTTTGTGGCCCACCCCTTCACCCTCCAGATCGGCGCCTTCCACGAGACCAAGCCGGTCCTGAAGTGGGTCAAGGAGGGGCTGATGGCGATCTTCTTCTTCGTCGTCGGGCTGGAGATCAAATACGAGCTCCTGCGCGGGGAACTGTCCAATCCCCGCCGGCTGGCCCTGCCAGTGCTGGGGGCGCTGGGCGGCATGATCGCGCCCGCCCTGGTCTATCTGGCGTTCAACGTGGGGCCGGGCGGTGCGCCGCACGGCTGGGCCACGCCCACCGCCACCGACATCGCCTTCGCCCTGGCCGCCCTGGCGGTCGCCGGACCGAAGCTGCCGCCGTCGCTGCGGGTGTTTCTGCTGACCCTGGCCATCGCCGACGACCTGGGGGCCGTCGCCCTGATCGGCATCCTGTTCACCTCGCAGATCAACATCTGGGCGCTGGGCGCGGCGGTCTCTGGCCTGGCGCTGATGGCCCTGATGGGGCGCTGGAAGAACGCGCCCTACCTGTTCTACGCAGTGCTGTTCGCCATCGTCTGGGGCTTCACCCTGGAGAGCGGGATCAACACCTCGCTGGCCGGCGTCGCCTGCGCCATGACCGTGCCCATCGGCGCCCGGCGTCACGGCCAGGCCGGCGTTCTGGCCGACTTCATGCGCAGCCTGCACCCCTATGTGGCCTATCTGATCCTGCCGCTGTTCGCCTTCGTGGCTGCGGGCTTCTCGTTCAAGGGCCTGTCCATCGGCCAACTGTTCGGACCGATCCCCCTGGGGGTGGCGCTGGGCCTGTTCGTCGGCAAGCAGATCGGTGTCTTCGGCCTGTCGGCCCTGGCCATCGGCCTGAAGCTGGCGCGTAAGCCCACCGGCGCGCGCTGGGCCGAGCTCTATGGCGTCTCCCTGCTGTGCGGGGTCGGCTTCACCATGAGCCTGTTCATCGGCGGCCTGGCCTTCCCGCCGGGCGACACCGCCGCCCAGGCCGGCATGCGCCTGGGCGTGGTGGCGGGCTCCCTGCTCTCGACCCTGGTCGGGATGGCGGTGCTGGCTGCCTGCCAACGCGCCCGGGACGAGGAGCCCGCAGAGGCTTAAGCCAGGGCCGCTTTCAGGAAGGCCGCGGTGTCGCGGGCGATCTCGTCCACCTTCGGCGAGACGTCGCCCAGGATGTAGAAGTCGTGGACCATGTCGTCGTGCTGGACATGGGTCGCCTTCACCCCGGCGGCGATCAGGCGCGCGGCGTAGTCGCGGCCCTCGTCCTTCAGCGGATCATAGCCGGCGGTCACCACCAGGGCCGGCGGCGTACCCGCCACATCAGCCTTGGAGCCCAGGTTGGCGCGATGCGCCTGGGGATGGCCGTCGGCGGCGAGGTTCTTTTCGAACCAGGTCATGACTTCCTTGGTCAGCAGGGGACCATCCAGGTCCTTGCGCGACTGGGTCACGTCGTCCGGCCAGATGCCCGGATAGAGCAGCAGTTGGAACGCGAGGCGGCGCTGGGCGTCGCCCTTCAGGTCGATGGAGACGCTGGCCGCCAGATTGCCGCCGGCCGAGCAGCCGCCAACGGCGATCCGTTTGGCGTCGATCCCTAGCTCGGCGGCGTGGTCGAACACCCACTTGGTGGCGGCGAGCGCGTCGTCGTGGCCGGCTGGGAAGGGATGCTCCGGCGCCAGGCGGTAGTCGACGGCGATGACCCGGATACCGGCGTACTTGGCCAGGCGACGGCAATGGCCGTCATGGCTGTCGAGATCACCGATCACGAAGCCGCCGCCGTGGAAATAGACCAGGCCAGGCGTCACAGCCGGGGTGCCGGCCGGCGTGTAGAGGCGGGCCGGGATCGGCCCGTCGGCGCCGCCCACGCTCAGATCGCGGGTCTCGACGTCCTTGGGCGCGCCCTGGTTCTGGGCCGAGCGCTGCATGGTGTAGCCGGCGCGAACCAGTTCGGCCGGCAGCTGGTCCAGGGGCGGCGGCGCGGGCTGGCCGGCGGCCGCGGCGGCCTGTTCGTCCAGGAAAGCCTTGATATGCGGATCCATGGGGCGCTCCTCCGAAGCGTCAGCGGGCCGTTCTTCGGCGGCCTCGCCCATCTGGTCATAAAAAAAACGGCCCCTTCTCCGCCGGGGAGAAGGGGCCGCCTGGTCAAGCCTTACTCAGCGGCTTCCTTCGGCGCGTAGCCGAGCATCGCCTTGGTTTCCAGGAACTCGTGGAAAGCGTAGTCGCCCCACTCGCGCCCGTTGCCGCTCATCTTGTAGCCGCCGAACGGCGCCATCATGTCGCCGCCGCCGCCGTTGATCGACACCTGGCCGGCGCGCAGCTTGCGGGCCACGTCGCGAGCCTTGGAGAGGTCCTCGGCCTGCACATAGGCGGCCAGGCCGTACTCGGTATCGTTGCCGACGGCGATCGCCTGGTCGAGGGTGTCATAGCCCAGGATCGACAGGACGGGCCCGAAGATCTCTTCCTTGGCGATGGTCATCTCATTGGTGACGTTGGCGAAGACGGTGGGCTTCACATAGTAGCCCTTGTCCAGGCCTTCCGGACGGCCGACGCCGCCGGTGACCAGGGTCGCACCCTCGTCGATGCCGGCCTGGATCAGCTTCTGGATCTTGTTGAACTGGACTTCCG
>CAZXVO010000062.1:0-5795 GCA_964643835.1 uncultured Phenylobacterium sp.
GTTCGGCCCCGACGGCTACAAGCTCTCCGATGAGCGCGAGCTGGAGATCGAGGCGCTGATGGACCAGAGCCTGTCTGAAGGCCTGGCCGCGCCCACGGCGCTCGGCCGGGTGTCTCGCGTCGATGACTCCCAGGCCCGCTATGTGGAGATCGCCAAGGCCACCTTCCCGCGCCGGCTCAGCCTGAACGGTCTTCGGGTGGTGATCGATTGCGCCAACGGCGCGGCCTACAAGGTGGCCCCCACCGCCCTCTATGAGCTGGGCGCGGAAGTCATCTCCATCGGCGTCGCGCCGAACGGCACGAACATCAACGAGGACTGCGGCTCGACCCATCCGGAAGCGATGATCCGGGCGGTGAAAGAATATCGCGCCGACATTGGCATCGCCCTGGACGGCGACGCCGACCGGCTGGTGATCTGTGACGAGAAGGGCCACGTGGTAGACGGCGATCAGATCATGGCCCTGATCGCTGGCCACTGGGCCCGCAAGGGGCGGCTGAAAGGCGGCGGCCTCGTCGCGACCGTGATGTCGAACCTGGGCCTGGAGCGGTTCCTGGCCGCCCGCGACCTGAAGCTGGAGCGGACCCAGGTCGGCGACCGCTATGTCATGGCCCGCATGCGCGAGGGCGGCTTCAACCTGGGAGGCGAACAGTCCGGCCACCTAATCCTGTCGGACTTCTCGACCACCGGAGACGGCCTGTTGGCCGCCATGCAGGTGCTGGCGGTGTTGAAGGATTCCGACCAGCCGATGAGCGCGCTCGCCCGCCAGTTCGAGCCGGTGCCGCAGCTGTTGGAGAATGTCCGCTTCGCATCCGGCAAGCCGCTGGACGCTGCCCCGGTCAAGGCGGTGATCAAGGACGCCGAGCAGCGCCTAGGCGGCGGGCGCATCGTAGTCCGCGCCTCCGGCACTGAGCCCCTGATCCGCATCATGGCCGAGGGCGACGACGAGGGCCTGGTCCGCCAGGTGGTCAAGGAGATCGCCGGGGCCGTGAAAAAGGCCGCCGCCTGACGTTAGGTCAGGCCCGTCCTGCTCAGAAATACCCAGTCCGGGCCAGAGCATTTTCCGATAGGTGCGAAGCGGCTATCGGATCGAAAGATGCTCTAAACTTTTGAATCAGAGCCCTTTTTGTCCGATCTGACTGGCCCAGTCAGATCGGAAAGGGCTCTGCGCGGGAACCTTTGCCGCACTTGCAAATTGAAGGATTCGTGGCAGCCTGATCGTGGCTTCGGCGCTCGACCGTCGGAGACCTATAAAAGGACTGGGAGAGAGACATGCCGCGCAAAGTCGCCCTGGCGGGCATTGCGAGACAACAGCCGAAGAGCGCCAGCTCTATCGCCTGCCTCGCTTTCGTAGCCGCCCTCGCCGTCGCCTTCTGGGCCGGCGCCCTGTGGTTCGGAAATCTTCTGATCCAGCTGTTCGCGGCCTGAGCCCCCTTTAAAGGGGCTCCGCCGACCGTTCAGCGACGCCCGATGGAGGCGTACTTGAAGCCCTTGGAGGTGACGTCCTCGGGCTTGTAGATGTTGCGCAGGTCGACGAGCACCGGGGCCTTCATGGTCGCCTTCAGGCGATTGAGGTCGAGCGCCCGGAACTGGTCCCACTCGGTGATGATCACCAGGACGTCGGCGCCGGCGGCGACCTCGTAGGCGTCGGCCTTGAAGGCGACGTCCTTCAGCATGTGTTGGGCTTCGTGCTGGCCCTCGGGGTCGAAGGCTTGCACGCTCGCGCCTTGGGCCTGCAGCGCCGGGATGATGTCCAGGCTCGGCGCATCGCGCATGTCGTCGGTGTTCGGCTTGAAGGTCAGGCCCAGCACCCCCACCGTCTTGCCCTTCAGGTCTCCGGCGGCCTCAGCCACCTTGCCGGCCATGGCCTTCTTTCGGGCGTCATTGACCTCAACGGTGGTCTCGATCAGTTTGGTCGGCGCGCCATAGTCTTGGGCGGTCTTGACGAGGGCGAGCGTATCCTTCGGGAAGCACGAGCCACCATAGCCCGGGCCGGCGTTCAGGAACTTGCCGCCGATCCGCTTGTCCAGGCCGATGCCCTTGGCCACCTGCTGGACGTCCGCGCCCACGGCCTCGCACAGGTCGGCCATCTCGTTGATGAAGGTGATCTTCAGCGCCAGGAAGGCGTTGGCCGCGTACTTGATCAGCTCGCTGGTGCGCCGGCCGGTGAAGACGATCGGGGTCTCGTTCAGGAACAGCGGGCGGTACAGCTCGCGCATCACCGCCTGGGCGCGCTCGTCGTCCGTCCCCACCACGACGCGGTCGGGACGCTTGAAGTCCTCGATCGCCGCGCCCTCGCGCAGGAATTCCGGGTTCGAGACCACGGCGAACTGGGCGTCGGGGCGCTTGGCCTTGATGATCTTTTCGATCTCGTCGCCGGTGCCCACCGGCACGGTGGACTTGGTGACGATCACGGTGAAGCCGTCGATCAGGCCGGCGATCTCCTCGGCCGCGGCGTAGACGTAAGAAAGGTCCGCATGGCCGTCACCGCGTCGCGTCGGGGTGCCGACCGCGATGAACACCGCATCCGCCGTCTTCACGGCCTCGGCGGCCTCGGTGGTGAAGCTCAGACGGCCAGCCTTGACGTTGCTGGCCACCAGCACGTCCAGGCCAGGCTCGAAGATCGGGATCCCGCCCGCGTTCAGGCGCTCGATCTTGCCGGGATCCTTGTCGATACAGATGACCTCATGACCGAAGTCCGCAAAGCAGGCCCCAGACACCAGACCCACATAACCCGTACCGATCATCGCAACGCGCATGGTTCTTCCCTTCGGCCCACAGCGGCGGGCCTATAGCTAGCCGGTGAGAGTCTTGCGACAGCCCGCTCAGATTTCCTGGTTGTAGGCGCCGACCTGCGGCCGTTTGGCCAGGCGGGGCTTCACTTCTTCCCGGAACAGGGCGCGCATGTCGTCCTCGGAGCGGGAGCTTTCCACCACCACCACGATCTCAGGCTTGTTGGACGAGGCCCGGACCAGCACCCAGGAGCCGTCCTCCAGGGCCACGCGCACGCCGTTGACGGTGATCACCTCGGTGATCTTGCGGCCCAGGATGGTCCCGCCGGCGGCGGCCAGGGCGGTGTATTCGGCGACCACGTCCTCGACCACCTTGTACTTCACCTCGTCAGCGCAGTGCGGCGACATGGTCAGGGAGGTGTGGGCCACCGGAAGAGCCTTCTTCAGCTCCGAGAGCTTCTTGCCCGGATTGCGGTCCAGCATGGCCAGGATGGCCGCCGCCGCGGTCAGGCCGCAGTCATAGCCGCGGCCCAGCGGGGCGTTGAAGAAGAAGTGGCCCGACTTCTCGAACCCGGCCAGGGCGCCCAACTCCGCGGTCTTGCGCTTGATGTAGCTGTGGCCGGTCTTCCAATAGACGGTGGTCGCGCCGTTGGCCTTCAGCACCGGATCGGTGGCGTAGAGGCCGGTGGACTTCACGTCGACGATGAAGGTGGCGTCCTTGTGCAGGTCGGACAGGTCACGGGCCAGCATCAGGCCGATCTTGTCGGCGAAGATCTCTTCGCCCTCGTCGTCCACCACGCCACAGCGATCGCCGTCGCCGTCGAAGCCGAGCGCCAGGTCGGCGCCGTGCTCACGGACAGCCTTGGCCATCTCGTGCAGCATCTCGTGGTCTTCCGGGTTCGGGTTGTAGCGGGGGAAGGTGTAGTCGAGCTTGCAGTCCATCTCGACCACCTCGGCCACGCCCATCCGGCGCAGGGCCTCAGGCGCGAAGGCGCCGGCCGTGCCGTTGCCGCAGGCGGCGATGACCTTCAGGGGTCGCTTCAGGCTGATCCGCGCGGCGACGTCGGCGATGTAGCGCTCGGCCACGCCGTCCACGTGGGTCAGGGTTCCGCCCGGGCGGGTCTTCCACTGGCCGCCGAGCACGATCTCCTTCAGCCGGCCCATCTCCTCGGGCCCGAAGGTGAGCGGCTTGTTCGCGCCCATCTTCACGCCCGTCCAGCCGTTCTCGTTATGGCTGGCGGTGACCATCGCCACGCAGGGGGCGTCAAGGTCGAACTGGGCGAAATAGGCCACCGGCGACAGGGCGAGGCCAATATCCAGCACCTCGCAGCCGGCGCCGAGCAGGCCGAGCGTCAGGGCCTGCTTGATCGACTGGGAGTAGGAGCGGAAGTCGTGGCCGACCACAATGCGGGTCTGGCCGAGCTCCTGGATGTAGGTGCCCAGGCCCAGGCCCAGGGCCTCGATGCCCAGCAGGTTGATCTCCGGCCCGAACAGCCAGCGGGCGTCGTACTCCCGGAAACCCGTCGCCTTGACCAGGGGGATGTTCTCGAAGTCGGCCGTATTGGCCACCAGGTCGGCGCGCGGGGCGGGAAGCATCGGGACTCCGTCGAAAAGCGTCAGTCGGCTCTCTTAATCGTCGGTGGCCCTTAAGACCACGCAAACGCCGCGAATATTCTCGTGGAGGCCTGTGAAATCTACATGACCCCGGCGCGCAGCAGGTCGTGAACGTGCAAGATGCCCGCGGGTTTGCCGTCTTCTATGACAAACAGCACGGTGACCGCCGGCAGGGGATCGCTCATAAGGGCCAGGGCCTCGGAGGCCATCATCGACGGCGGCACGATCTTCTTGGGGCCAGGCGTCATGACTTCGCCGGCCGTGCGGCTCATCAGGCCGTCGATATGGCGACGCAGGTCGCCGTCAGTGATCACGCCCTTCAGCGCGCCGTCCGGGCCGGTGACCCCGACAATGCCCCAACGCTTCTCGGTCATGACCAGCAGGGCCTCGCCCATCGGCGCGGTCTCGGAGACCAGCGGGACCTCGCCCGGCCCATGCATCAGGTCGCGCACGGTGCGCAGCATGGCGCCCAGCTTGCCGCCCGGATGGAAGACCTTGAAGTCCTTGGCCGTGAAGCCGCGGCGCTCCAGCAGGGCGACGGCCAACGCATCGCCGAGCGCGATCTGCAGAGTGGTGGAGGTGGTGGGCGCGCGGACCTCGTTGGTGGCCTCAGCGGCCTCGGCCAGCTGCAGCACCACGTCGGCGGCGCGACCCAGCGCGCTGTCGGGCGCAGCGGTCAGGGCGATCAGCGGGATATGGAACCGCTTGGTATGGGCCAGCACATCGGCCAGCTCCTGGTTCTCGCCGGACTTGGACAGGGCCAGCACCACGTCGCCCTCGGCGATCATGCCTAGGTCCCCGTGGCTGGCCTCGTTGGCGTGCACGAAGAAGGCCGGCGCCCCGGTGGAGGCGAAGGTGGCGGCGATCTTGCGGCCCACATGGCCCGACTTGCCGATGCCGGTGCAGATGATCCGGCCCTGGGCGGCGTGCAGGATGTCCACGGCGCGGACAAAGGCCTCGCCCAGGGTCGCGGCCTGCAGGCTCAGGGCCTCGGCCTCCGCGTTCAGCACGCGGCGGCCGACGGAGATGGCGTCGAAGTCGGACATCGGGGTCCTTGGTCTATTGGGTGGGGGCGATCGCCTGGCTCTGCAGGTCCGAGACGGCCTGGCGGGCGCGGGCGATACGCTGGTTGGAGGCGTCGGCCTCGCGCTTCATGGCCGCCTGCATCTCCGGGGTCTGCTGCACCGGCGTGCTGCCGAACGGGCCGGGCGAGCGCGCGCCCAGGCCCTGCGGCCAGACCATGGCCAGCGCCACCATGACGGCGGCGATGAGGGCGAGGGCGGGCAGGTAGAAGCGGGCGGGCATGCTTCGCCGGATATAACCTTGCGCGGTCTCCGACGCCACCCGCGCTTGACGCCTGCGCGCCCGAGCCCCCGCCCAGAATAACGAAACCGGCAAAACGGAGAGGCGTAAGGCTTTGGAAATTAAAACAAATTTAGACCCCAAAAACCC
>CAZXVO010000062.1:5805-8582 GCA_964643835.1 uncultured Phenylobacterium sp.
CGTCGCCCACCGGGTGCGGGGGGGGGGGCGGGGCCGGCCCCCCCCCCCCCCCCCCCTCCGAGATGACGGAAGCCGTCATCTCGGAGAGGCTTCTGGCTTGGAAAGTGAGAGCATTTTTCGACCCGATAACCGGTTCCCACTTATCGGAAAATGCTCTAGCCCAGCGGCCATCCGAGACAAGGAGACCGCACGTGCCCACCCTGATCCTGCTGCGCCACGGCCAGAGCCGCTGGAACCTGGAAGACCGCTTCACGGGCTGGGTGGACGTCGATCTGACGCCGGAAGGCGAGGCCCAGGCCACCAAGGGCGGCGAGCTGATCAAGGCCGCGGGCCTGCAGATCGACCGCGCCTTCACCTCGGTCCTGACCCGCGCCATCCGCACCTGCTGGCTGGCCCTGACCGCCGCCGGCCAGGTGTTCATCCCTGAGACCAAGGACTGGCGTCTGAACGAGCGCCACTATGGCGGCCTCACCGGCCTCAACAAGACCGACACCGCCGCCAAGCACGGCGCGGATCAGGTCAAGGTCTGGCGCCGGTCCTATGACGTGCCGCCGCCGCCCCTGGAGGCGGGTGGGGAATTCGATTTCTCCAAGGACCGCCGCTATGCGGGCGCCGTCCTGCCCGACACCGAAAGCCTGAAGACCACGCTGGAGCGGGTGCAGCCCTATTGGGACGCCGAGATCGCGCCCAAGCTGAAGGCCGGCGAGACCGTGCTGGTCGCCGCCCACGGCAATTCCCTTCGCGCCATCGTCAAGCTGCTCTGGGACCTGTCCAGCGAGGCGATCATCGACATCGAGATGCCCACCGGCAATCCGCTGGTGATCGAACTCGACGCGGCCCTGAAGCCGACCGCCGCGCGCTATCTCGACGCCGAGCGCGCCACCAAGCTGCCGGCCTGAGGCCGATGAGCGCGGACCTGGACTTCATGCGGCGAGCCATCGCGCTCGCCGCCGCCCAGGTCGGCCGCACGGCCGAGAACCCCGCTGTGGGCTGCGTCGTGGTCGCGGCGGGCCGGATCGTGGGGGAGGGGGCGACCCAGGACGGCGGCCGTCCGCACGCCGAGGAAGTCGCCCTGGCTGCAGCGGGCGAGGCCGCGCGGGGCGGGACGGCCTATGTGACCCTTGAACCCTGTGGCGCGCGCTCGTCCGGCGCCGCCTCCTGTTCCGAACGGCTGGTCGCGGCCGGGGTCGCGCGGGTCGTCATCGCCTGCGAGGACCCCTCGACCTTCGCCGCGGGCCAGGGGGCCGAGCGCCTGCGCGCAGCCGGCGTCACCGTCGAACTGGGCCTCATGTCTGACGAGGCCCAGGGCCTCTATTCCGCCTACCGGCCGGCGCAGGGTTAGCGGGAATTCACCAAAATCAAGCTAAGCCACGGAAATAGCGTGTTAATTTCCGGGTTGTAAGATTCGCCCTGTAGTAATGCGGGGCGCGTCCTCATGGGGCTTCTGGCGACCACCAACATCACCGAGCTGCGCCGCATCGAGCAGCCGGAACTGGACGCGATGTGCGTCCGCCATGACCGGCTCTGGAGCGCCAAGCCGGGGGGCGCCCGAGCGGTGTTCGCCTGGATGGACCTCAGCGGCCTGGACCTGCGCGGCAAGAACCTTTGCGACGCCGACTTCACCGGCGCTGTGCTGGCCGGCTGCCAGATGCAGGGCGCCCGCTTCGACCAGGCCAACATGTTCGGCGCCGACCTGCAGAACGCCGACCTGACCGACGCCTCCCTACGGCGCGCCGACCTGCGCGGCGCCTGCCTGCGCAACGCGAACCTGACCGGCGTCGACATGTTCGAGGCCGACCTGCGCGAAGGCTCCATCGCGGTCGGCGACCGCGACAAGGGCCTGAAGGTCATGGAGCACATCAACCGCGTCGGCGATGTCCAGGGTGCGATCCTGGCCGGCGCCAATCTGGAACGCTCGCGCCTGTCGGGGATCATGGCGGTGCGCGCCGACTTCACCGACGCCAATATGAAGGACGCCAAGCTCGTCCGGGCCAACCTCAAGCAATGCACCATGACCGGGGTGAACCTGGCCGGCGCTGATCTCTCGGGGGCTGACCTGGCGGGGGCGGACCTGCGCGACGCCATCCTGGTCGGCGCCAAGACCCTGGCCTGGAACGTCACCCGCGCCGACATGCGCGGCGCCCTGACCGACGAGCCGGTGGGCCGCTCGGTGGAGGACCTGCCCTACAAGGACATGATCCGGGCCCATGCCCGCTGGTGCGAGACCGGCGGGTCCGAGGGCTCGCCCAGCGTCTTTGACAACGCCGACCTGCGCGCGCTGGAAACCATCCGCGGCTTCAACCTGACCGCCCTGTCGGCCAAGGGCGCGGTGTTCTTTGGCCTCGATATGGAAGGCGTCCAGCTTCAGGGCGCGCACCTGGACGGCGCTGACCTGCGATCCTGCAACCTGCGCCGGGCGGACCTGCGCGGCGCCCGGCTGATCGGGGCCAAGCTGGCGGGGGCGGACCTGCGCGACGCGCAGCTGGGTCCTCTGCTGCTCGGCGGCCAGCGCGTCCTGGCGAGCAATATGACCGGCGCGAACCTCAAGGCCGCCGACCTGGCGCGGGCCGATCTGCGCTACGCCATCCTGCGTGAGGCCGACCTGTCGCGGGCCAACTTCACCAACGCCCTGATGACCAACGCCGACCTGCTGGACGCCCGGCGCTGGGGCGCGCGCGGCATGGGCGACGTCCTCTGATCCAAACGGAAAAGGGCGGCGGGCCGCCCCCCCCCCCCCCCCGCAGGGCGCCCCACCGCGGGGGGGGGGGGTTGGGGGG
>CAZXVO010000062.1:8592-19561 GCA_964643835.1 uncultured Phenylobacterium sp.
CCCCCCCCCCCCCCCCCCCCCCCCCCCCCCCGCGGGGGCGGCCCCCCCCCCCCCCCCCCCCGATCCTGGACGCCTAACGAGGGGGGGGGAGGTTAGGCGGCCTTCTCACCTTCGATCAGGGGGGACTGACCGGTGGCGGTGATTTCGATCCGGCGCGGCTTGAGGGCCTCCGGAAGTTCGCGCTTCAGCGAGATCTGCAGCAGGCCGTCGGCCAGCTTGGCGTCGGTCACGATGACGTAGTCAGCGAGCTGGAAGCGGCGATCAAAGTCGCGCTCGGCCAGGCCGCGATGCAGGAAGCGCCGCTGGTCGTCATTGGCCGCCTTGCGGCCCTGCACGGTCAGCAGGTTTTCCTTGACCTCGATGTTCAGCTCGTCGGCCCGGAAGCCGGCGACGGCGATCTCGATCTTGTAGGCGTTCTCGTCGGTCCGCTCGATATTGTAGGGCGGATAGCCGGTGGAGGCGTCAGCGGACGCGGTCTCCAACAGCTGGGCCAGGCGGTCGAAGCCGACGACGGAGCGATAGAGGGGGGAGAAGTCGATCGTACGCATGTGAGGTCACATCCTTCTTGGCTTAAGCAAGGTTGCGTTTCAGGGCGGGATCATTGCGAGCCGAAGCCTCGCGGCGTCCCGGAAGGCCCGGAATTCCAGCGCCTTCGATGAATAGGTGGGGGAGGGTTTTGGGGCCTTCAAGGGCTGCCCGCGCAATTCTCGAAACACCTGGCCCGCGGCGCCTTGCCACAGGCGGATCGCCCGCTAGGCTCGCGAACCCAATCCAGGAGGACCTCCCTATGCGCCGCGCCCTCGCCACCCTCGTTCCCAGTCTCGTGCTTCTTGTGCTCGCCGCCCCCGCGGCCGCCGCCGACAAGGCGCTGGACGCCGCCATCGCCGGCCCGCAGCGCGCGGCCGCCCATGTGGCGCGCGACCCCGCCCGCCATCCCGCCGAGACCCTTGCCTTCTGGGGCGTGAAGCCCGGCCAGAAGACCCTCGAGATCTCACCCGGTTCCGGCTACTGGACCGAGATCCTGGCGCCCTACGCCAAGGCCACCGGCGGCGCCTATTCCGCCGGGGTCGCCGACCTGTCGAACCCCAAACTGTCCGAGGGCGCCCGCAAGGGCCGCGCGGCCTTCGAGGCCAAGTACGCTGACCAGGCGGTGTTCGGCCCGATCACTTACGTCAACTTCGGCCCGGTCTCTGGCCCCCTGGGCGCGCCCAATTCGCTGGACCTGGTGATCACCGCCCGCAATATCCACAACTGGCTCTGGACGCCCGGCGTGCTGGACAAGGCGATGGGTGACTTCTTCGCCGTGCTGAAGCCGGGTGGCGTGCTGGCGGTCGAGGAACACCGCGCCGATCCCCGGCCCCAGGTGGCCGACGCCAAGGACGGCTATGTCGCAACCTCCGTGGTGATCGCCGCCGCGCAGAAGGCCGGCTTCAAGCTGGCCGCCCAGTCCGAGGTCAATGCGAACCCCAAGGACACCAAGGACCATCCGTTCGGCGTCTGGACCCTGCCGCCCAGCCGCCAGTCCTCGGCCAATGGCCAGCCCGCCGATCCGGCCTTCGACCGGGCCAAGTATGATGCGATCGGCGAGTCCGACCGCATGACCCTGCGGTTCGTGAAGCCCTGAACGGCGGCGCGGTCTTGAGCCTGAACCACGTTTCGCGCCGAGGCCTCCTTGCGGGGGGGCTGGCCTTGTCCGCCTGCGGCCGCGCGCCGGAGGAGGCGCCCAAGCCGAAGGGCAAGGCCCTGACGCTCGAGGCGGCTGTGGCCGGGGCCTGGCGGACGCCCCAGGACAAGGCCCGTGACGTCTGGCGCCACCCGGTGGAGACCCTCAACTTCTGGGGCCTCAAGCCGGGGGCGACGGTGGTGGAGTTCTGGCCGGGAGCCGGCTGGTACACCGACATCCTGGCTCCCTTCCTAGCGGCCACCGGCGGCAAGCTCTACGCGGCCAACCTGCAGTCCGATGATCCAGGCGAGCCGGCGGCGGCGGAGATCGTCGCCGCCTATCGCCGCAAGCTGCGGGAAAAGCCCCGGCTCTACGGCGACGTCGAGATCACCGCCTTCGGCCCGACAAGCGGCCCGGCGGCGCCGGCGGACTCCGCTGACCTGGTGCTGTTCCTACGCAACCTGCACAACTGGATGGCGGCCGGCATCGCGGAGAAGGCCTTCCACGACGCCTTCGCCGCCTTGAAGCCCGGCGGCGTCCTGGGCATTGAGGAGCACCGGGCCGATCCCGGCGGCGTGCCCGACCTGCTGGCCGCCGATGGCTATGTCCAACAGGCCTATGTGATCCAGATGGCCAAGGAAGCCGGGTTCATCCTGGACAAGACCAGCGAGATCAATGCCAACCCCAAGGACACCAAGGACCATCCGTTCGGCGTCTGGACCCTGCCGCCGGTGCGGCGGTCCTCGCCCCGGGGCCAGCCCGAAGATCCGACCTTCGATCACGCCAAGTACGACGCCATCGGCGAGTCGGACCGCATGACCCTTCGGCTGCTCAAGCCGACCTGACGCTCAGAGCTGGGTCTTATAGCCCTTGATGATCTCGGCCTCGGTGATCGGGGGCGGCTCCAGCTTGAGCTGGTCCGTCACCATCTCGGTCAGGGTCGGCAGCACGCCGCGGTCGACCCTGGCTTCCGGGTCCCAGAGACCCGCCCGCATGATGGCCTTCGGGCAGTGGAAGAACACCTCCTGGACCGCGATATCCAGAACCAGCCGGGGCGGCTTTCCGAATTCCTCGAACCGCGCCAGCAGGTCCGCGTCCGTCCGGGCGCGCGCCTGGCCGTTCACTCGCAGGACGTCATCGAAGCCGGGGATCATGAACATCAGCCCGATCTGGCCCGAGCCGGACAGCAGGTTGCGGATAATGTCGAGCCGGTTGTTGCCCGGCCGGTCGGGCAGGTAGGCGTTCGCCCCGTCGTCGCTCACCTGAACGAAGCCCGGAACCCCGCCTCGCGGCGACACATCCTGGGCGCCGTGTGGCCCAGCCGAGGAAACCACGCAGAACGGGGACAGGGCGATATAGGCGCGCGCATGGCGGTCGATGCGCGGCAGCGTCTTGTCGAGGACGAACCTGCCCGGCGGGCGGTATAGCTGTTCGAGGTCGCTCAGGCCGATCTCGCTCATGGCGGGCTCCAGTTGCGAATTATTCTCAACTTTGCGCGCAATGGGCGGGATATGCAAGATGAATGGAATCCAGCCGCCCCGGTCAGAAATGAGCCATCATGCTCAGGCTAGGCTGGCGGCTCATCGAACCTACGGACACCCATGTCGCGCAAGATCCTCATCGCTGTCGCCGCCCTGGCCGCGCCCTTCGTCCTGTCGTCCGCCTCCGCCGCGGCCCAGGAAAAGACGATCGATCCCGGCTACTGGGACGTGACCAACAAGGTCCAGGCGGTGATCACCAAGACCACCCGTGAGACCCGCTGCATCAAGCCGGCCGAGGTGGCCAAGTTCACCATGGGCCCGAGCAACCGCCACTATGCCTGCACCTATCCGACGCGGGTGTTCAAGGACGGCAAGATCACCCTGAAAGGGACCTGCGCCAGCAAGAAGGGCCGCCAGGTCGCCATCGAGGCCACTGGCAGCTATTCGCCGACCACCTTCAAGATGACGGCTGACGTGGACACGACCTACGCCGGGATCCCGCTGGGCGGGCGCTTCATCACCGACGCCAAGAAGATCAGCGACACCTGCCCGGCCGGCGCCAAGGAAGGCTGACCGGACCGCTTCCGTTTACAGGCGGCGCGGCGCAAGCGAAGCTAGGGTCCTGTCGCCCAAGCTTACGGAGATGCGCCCATGGCCACCCTCGAGGAACTCACCGACCGTGTCCGCAAGGGCGTGGGCGAGGACTCCGGCCTGGGCAGGACCTTCAAGCTCGACCTGAAGGGCGAGGGTGTCATCCACATCGACGGGGGCGCGGTCAGCAATGACGACCTGCCCGCCGACCTGACGGTCCGCATCAGTCAGAAGGACCTGAAGGCCATGGGAGAGGGCAAGCTCAACCCCATGACCGCTGTGATGACCGGCCGATTGCAGCTGTCCGACATGAGCCTGGCCATGTCGCTGCAGCCGCAGATGCAGGCCCTGTTCGCCAAGCTCGCCTGAAAACCCCAAGGACACGCCCATGACCGACGCCGCCCCCCTGGTCTCGATCCCGCAAGCCCCCGTGCCGCCGGGCGGCGGGGCGGAATGGTTCACCGGCGCCGGCGGGGCGCGGCTGCGCGCCGCCCACTTCGCCCCCAAGGGCGCCAGCCGCGGCACGGTGCTGCTCAGCACCGGCCGGACCGAGTGCATCGAGAAGTATTTCGAAGTCATCAGCGACCTGCTGGACCGCGGCTTCACCGTGGTGGCCAACGAATGGCGCGGCCAGGGCCTGTCCCATCGTGACCTGCCCGATCGGCTGAAGGGTCACGCCGTCGGCATGGACGCCTATGTCATGGACTACAAGGCGCTGATCGCGGCCTTCGAAGACCGCATGCCCAAGCCCTGGATCGCCGTGGGCCATTCCATGGGCGGCTGCCTGACCCTGCTGTCCCTGGCCAAGGGCGTGGCGGGCAAGTTCGCCGGCGCCGTGCTTTGCGCGCCAATGCTCGGCGTGCGCACCGGCGGCCTCAATCCCTTCGTGGCGCGGCTGGTCTCTGGCCTGAACGTGCTGACCGGCAAGGGCGGCGCCTATGCCCGCACCCCGCCGGAAGACCCCTATACCGAGGCCTTCGCCGGCAATGTGCTGACCCACGATGAGGCGCGCTTCAACCGTGGCCGCGCCCTGATCGCCGCCAACAAGGACCTGGCCCTGAGCGCGCCCACCTGGGGCTGGCTCGACTTCGCCTTCAAGGCCACCCATTGGCTGTCCCAGCCGACCAACCTTCGCGGCGTGACGCTTCCCGTGGTCATCGTCTCGGCAGGGGACGACAAGCTGGTGCGCGACGACGCCCAGGAACAGGTCGCCCGGCTGTTGCCGGACGGGACCTTCGTCTCGGTGAAGGGCGCCGAGCACGAGATCCTGATGGAGACGGACGAGCTGCGGAACCAGTTCTGGACCGCGTTCGACGCGCTCGCGGACAAGGTCGCGCCCAGGCCGGCGCCGGCCCCGAAGGCGGCTGCGCCCAAGGCGGCGGTTCCGAAGGCCAAGGTCGAAAAGGCGGCTCCGGCGAAGAAGGCCGCCCCTAAGGCGACCAAGGCTCCCGCCAAGACCGCGTCCGCGCCTAAGGCCGCTGCGGCCAAGCCTGCGGCGAAGAAGGCGCCGGCGAAAAAGGCCGCGGCCCCGAAGCCTGCGGCCGCCAAAGCTCCGGCCAAGCCGAAAGCCCCGGCGAAACCCAAGAAGGCCTAGGCGTCCTCCCCTTGACCGTCATGGCCGGGCTTGTCCCGGCCACCCATGAACACCATGCGGGGTCGTGGAGGCGGGAGCTGCGCCGCCGCGCCGTCTTCTGAACATCGGGCGCGTATGGGTGGCCGGGACAAGCCCGGCCATGACGATGTGATTTTGGAGGATGGCCGCGTCAGGCCAAAGCCAAGAAGGCTTAGTCCGCCGAGCGCTTAAGGGCGACCAGGGCCTCGTCCAGGACGGCCCGGTCGCCGGCCATGACGATCTGGCCGCCGTTGCGGCCGATCGGCTCGCCGCGCCAGTTGGTGACGACGCCGCCCGCGCCTTCGATCAGGGGAACGGCGACCTCGATGTCCCAGGCCTTGCACACCCGGGATTCCGCGACCAGGTCGACCGTGCCCGCCGCCACCATGGCGTAGGCGTAGGCGTCACAGCCCAGGCGGGTCAGCTTGGCAGCCGCGGCGACCTGGCGCCAGGCGCCCAGCTCCGCGCCGTCGAAATAGGCGGTGGGGTCGGTCGACATGATGATGGCGTCGGTGAGCAGCGGACAGGGCCGCACCTTCAGGGGCCGCTCGCCCGCACGGTTGATCAGGCGCGATCCGCCGCCCTTGCCATGGCCGATGAAGATCTCGCCCACATAGGGCTGGCCGATGGAGCCCATGACCGGGTTCCCCTGCCAGCGTAGGGCGATCAGGGTCGTCCAGACCGGCAGGCCGGCGATGAAGGCCCGCGTGCCGTCGACGGGATCCAGCACCCAGACGAACTCGGCGTCCGGGCGGTCCTCGCCGTATTCCTCGCCGATCACGCCGTGATGCGGATAGCGCTCCGCGATCAGCTTGCGGATCGCGGCCTCCGCGCCCTTGTCGGCCTGGGTCACGGGGTCGAAGCCCGCGACGCCGCCCTTGTCCTCCAGTCCGTGATCATCGATCCGGAACAGGGGCAGGATGACTTCACCGGATGCCCGGTTCAGGTCGATCAGGAAGGCGTCGAGTTCGGCGGCGAGGTTGGGCGTCAGCATGCGCCCGCTTTAGCCTGTCGGTGGCCCCCGCGAAATCCCTGAAGCCGGGAGATCGCGGGGGGCAGCCGAACGAGGTACGAACTTTAGACCGCTTCGTGGTCGCCGTTGAGCGACTTGGCCAGGTCCAGCAGCCGGCGGCGCGGACGCTCACCCAGCTGATAGTAGGCGCGAATCAGGTCCAGGGTCTCCTTGCGGGCGAACATCTCGCCGCCGGCTTCGGAGTCCTGCGCCGGCTCGCGCTGAGCCGCCTGGGACAGGCCGTCATAGAAATAGCCGACCGGGACCTCCAGGGCCTCGGAGAGCTGCCAGAGCCGAGCGGCCGAGATGCGGTTCGCGCCGCACTCGTACTTCTGGATCTGCTGGAAACGCACGCCACAGGCGCCGGCCAGTTGCTGTTGGGTCAGGCCCAGCAGACGCCGGCGGCGGCGCAAACGCTTACCAAGGTGAACGTCGATGTCGTTGCCCATGGGCTCCATCGCCCCCTCATTCGGTTGTCCAAGGCCGTCCCAAAGCGGGACGGTCTGGGCTGTCAGCCGCAAGTCGCTTGCCAAGAGAGTCCGGTTCGCGTTGCGCGGAGGGGGCGGCGGCGGTTAGGAGAGCGTCATGACGGCCAAGCGCCCCTCCCTGGCCCAGGACCTCCTCTGGAGGCTGGAGGCCTTCGCCTTCGATCTGGTGACAGGCCTCGCCCGCATGTTCCCGATCGATGCGGTGTCAGACTTCGGCGCGCGCCTGTTCCGGTGGCTGGGGCCGATGACCAGCGCCCACCGGGTGGCCGAGACCAACCTCAGGATCGTCTTCCCCAAAGCCTCGGACGCTGAGATCGCCAGCCTGCTCGACCAGCAATGGGACGCGCTCGGCCGCTGGGCGGTGGAGTTCCCGCTGCTGGACAAGATCATCGCCGACCCCGAGCGGGTGGAGCTCGTCAATGGCGAGCGCATGGCCGAGATCGTCCGCACCGGCGAGCGGGTGGTGTTCATCTCGGGCCACTTCTCGTCCTTTGAGATCATGCCCGCGGCCATCGTCCATGCCGGCGTGCCGTGCCAGATCACCTATCGCGCCACCAACAACCCCTACGTCGACGACGCCATCAAGAAGAGCCGGGCCCGCTATGGCGTCCAGCTGTTCGCGCCCAAGGGCTCGGATGGCGCGCGGGAGCTGATCCGTGGCCTGTCGCGCGGTGAGTCCGTGGCCCTGATGAACGATCAGAAGTTCAACGGCGGCATCGCCTCGCCGCTGTTCGGGGTGATGGCCCACACCGCGCCCGGCCCCTCGACGCTCGCCCTACGGTTCGGGGTGGCGCTGCAGCCGATGAGCGTCCAGCGCAAGGACAAGGCCCACTTCCGTGTGGTGGTCCACGACCCGATCTGGCTGGAAGACACCGGCGACCGCACCGCTGATATCGAGGCCGGCGTCCGCCGGGTGAACGCCTTTATCGAGGAACGCATCCTCGAGCGCCCCGCCGAATGGTTCTGGGTCCACAAGCGCTGGCCCAACGAGATCTACAAGAAGGCGAAGAAATAACACCGCACATCCCGGCGTTCGCCGGGATGTGCGGTCAGAGCGGAGCCTTCGCCCCCACCAGCAGCATCGGGTCCAGGTTTCGTCCGTGCCACTTCATGCGCCAGCACAGGTGCGGACCGGTCACGCGGCCCTCCTTGCCCACAGCGCCGATCACCTGGCCACGGGCGACACTGTCGCCGGCCTTAACGTCGATCCGCGACTGGTGGAGATAGGCGGTGATCAGGCCCTGGCCGTGGTCGATCAGGGTCAGGCCGCCCTCGAAATGCAGGCCGGTCTCAGCGAAGGCCACGACGCCCGCCGCCGGCGCCCGGATGGGCGTGCCGACGGGTGCGGCCAGGTCATTGCCATAGTGCGGCCGCTTCGGCTCGCCGTTCAAAATCCGCTGGCCGCCGAACTTCGCCGACAGCCGGTACTTGGCCACCGGGGTGATGAAGCCGGTGCGGAAGGCGTCGAGGTCGGCGAGGCTCGCAAACCCGGCGGTCTTGCGCTCCACCTCGGCGGCGACGCGGGCCAGCAGCACCGGGTCCTGCGGCGAGACCTGGTCCTGGGGCAGGCCATCGATGCGCTGGATGTTGAAGACGCCCGGCGCGATCGCCGCGATGTGGGTCGCCTCGCCGTCCGGGGTGGCGACCTTGATCTCCACCTGGGCCAGTGCGTCGCGGTCGAAGCCGACGAAGAAGTAGCCGGCCTCCGAGGCCTGGCCCTCCATGACCCCATCCACGAACACCTGGGCGCGGGGCGCCGTGCGGCCGACGGCGTAGCCGCCCTGCTGGTAGCGTCCGTTCAGGGACAGGCCCGGCGCAGCGGCGCGGGCGGGCGCCGCTAGGGCCGCGGCGGACAGGCCGATCAGGGCGGCGCGGCGGTCGATCCCGCTCAGCGGTTGGTTTCCTGCCAGCGCTGCAGGGACTCGGCGGGGCCGGCATAGGCCTCCTGCAGCGGCGCGCTCCAGTAGCGCAGGGCTTCCAGCGGGATCTTCACGCCGGACACCGCGCAGATCACATAGCGGCCCTGCTTCAGCACCACGAACTCGCCGTCGCCATAGTGGACGGAGGCCAGGTCGGCGGCGCCAGGAAGATTGCGGTCTTGAGCGTTCATGGTCTCAGTCTAGCGCGTCAGGCCGCCTCAGAACAGATCGCCCTGGTTGGAGGACGCAGCGGGCGGCTTGGCCGGGCGGGCAGGCCGGGCGACGGGGGCAGGCTTCGGCTGGGCCGCAGGGTCGGCCGCGCCGTCGATCACCGCCTGGCGGGTGGTGTCGGCGAAGACCAGGCTCACCGCCTCGCCGGCGCCCAGGCCGGCGCCCTGCCGAACCAGCGACCCGTCAGCGCGGGTGACGCGCGCAAAGCCACGGGCCAGCGGCGCGTCAGGGTTCAGGCTGGCGTGCAGCTTGGCGAGCCCGTCCAGCCGCTCGGACAGGCGTTCCAGCTTGCGCTCGACGGCGGGGTCGAGCCGGGCTGTGAGCCGGGCCAGGCTGTCCGCCTGGACCTGTTGCGGTCGCTGCAAGAGGCTCGGGCTCAGCCGGGCGGCGATGCGGGCCAGATCCGAGCGCTGGGTCGAAACATTCCGCTCCAGCCCCGCCGTCAGGCGCGCGCCCACTCCGGCCAGCCGCTCGGCCTGGACCTGGCGGGGCCGCTGCAAAAGCGCCGGCGTCAGGCGGGATCCGACACGCACCAGATCGGTGCGGTGGGCGGCGACATTGCGCTCCAGGGCCGCGCCCATCCGGCTCTTGGCCAGGTTAAAGCGCTGGCCGGCCAGCTCCACCAGGTCCGGCACACGGGCCAGGCTGCGTTCTAGACCGGCGAGTTTGGCCCGCCGGTCCTCCACCAGCCGCCCGCCGCTGCGGTGCAGCCTCGCCGACAGGTCGGCCACGGCGGCGCGCAGTTCGGACAGGATCGGGGTCGCCATCTCGGCCGCCGCCGTGGGCGTGGGCGCCCGGCGATCGGAGACGAAGTCGATCAGGGTGGTGTCGGTCTCGTGGCCCACGGCCGAGATCAGCGGGATCTGCGAGGCCGCCACGGTGCGGGCCAGCGCCTCGTCATTAAAGGCCCACAGGTCCTCCACCGAGCCGCCGCCCCGGGCGACGATCAGCACGTCGGGGCGGGGCAGGGCGCTGCCCGCGCCCAGGGCGTTGAAGCCCTCGATAGCGGCGCGCACCTGGCCGGCGGCGGCGTCGCCCTGGACCACCACGGGCCAGACAATGACCCGGCAGGGCCAGCGGTCGCGGATGCGGTGCAGGATGTCGCGGATCACCGCCCCGGTCGGGCTGGTGATGACCCCGATCACCGCCGGGCTCTCGGGCAAGGGCCGCTTGCGGGCGGGATCGAACAGGCCCTCGGCCTGCAGCCGGCCCTTCAGCCGTTCCAGCTGGGCCAGCAGGGCGCCGACGCCGGCGGCCTCCATGCTGTCGATGACGATCTGGTAGCGGGACCCGGCCGGATAGGTGGTGATCTTGCCGGTGACCACGACCTCCAGCCCCTGTTCGGGGCGGACGGACAGGTTGCGGACAGAGCCCTTCCAGACCACGCCGTCGATGGCGGCGCGCTCGTCCTTCAGCGTCAGATAGACGTGACCGTTGGAATGGAAGGTGACCTTGGACAGCTCGGCGCGCAGGCGCACAAAGCCGTACTGGTCTTCAAGCGTCCGCTTGAGGGCGAAGGCCAGTTCCGAGACGGAATAGGCCTTCGCATTGCCGTCGGCGGTGTCTGGGGCAAGCTCGCTCATGGGCGGACGTTAGCGGGAGCCGGGCCGAAACCCAAACCCCCGCTAACCCATCCCCAACGGATTTCGGTGCTCGCGAAACCTAGATGTAGCGACGCAGCGAGCGGGCCAGTTCCGAGGCGCTGGAGCGCTTCTTGGCCTGGGCCGGCTGGTAGGCGACGCGGGCGTGCTCGGTGCAGTAGGGGCCTTCCGACTGGCGGCGACCGCAGAAGGTGAAGCCGTCGCTGGACGGGTCGCCGATCGGCCACTTGCACATGTGGGCGCCCAGGGTCAGCACGGTGGCCGAGCCGGGGGCTTCTTCAACATAGCGGACGGGCGAGGGAACCGGTGTCTGGGCCGGGGCCGCGGCGGCCTGGGCCACCGCCGGCTCGGCGATGCGGCGCGGCGCGGCC
>CAZXVO010000063.1:0-729 GCA_964643835.1 uncultured Phenylobacterium sp.
GCCTTCACGCAGGCAGTAGGCGATTCCCTGGTAGAAACAGAGTTCGAAGTGCAGGCTGTGAAAGTCGCCGGCGCTTCCCCAGTAGCGGCCATAGAGCGTGTCGTTGCTGCGAAAGCACAGCGAAAGCGCGACTGCCGCGCCGTCCTGCCGGGCGATGAAAAGCACCATGCGGCGGCCCAGGGCGAGCGCCAGATCGGCAAAGCAGGCAGCAGAAAAGGCGGCGTAATTGCCGTATTTGTCGAAGGTGTTGGCGTACAGCCGGAATAGCGCGGGCCATTCGTCCGGCGCGACATCATCACCGTGGCGTGTTTCTATGGTTAATCCGCTGTCGGCGACCCGGCGGCGCTCGGCCTTGGAAAGGGCGGCCAGCGCCTTGATCGGATCGTCGATGATGATGACGTCGGCGCCCTTGCCGAGCACCGCGCCGCCGACGCCGGAGGCGAAGCAGACGCCGTGGCGGGTGGTGATGAACTCCAGATCCCGCGAGCTCTGCAGGCCGAAGCCTGGAAACAACGACTGGTACCAAGGTTGCTGGGCGATGGTGCGCCGATCGACGTTGAACTTGCGGGCCAGTTCCTCGGTGTGGCTGACGCAGATCAACCGCCTGGTCGGATCCTGGCCCATGACGAACATGGGCCAGGCAACCGAGGCCAGGATGGATTTCCCGGACCTTGGCGGCACGTTGATGATCAGACGTCGGACCTCGCCTCGGCGCACCCGTTCCAGCTG
>CAZXVO010000063.1:903-3270 GCA_964643835.1 uncultured Phenylobacterium sp.
TCGTCAGCCTCGAAGTCGGCGAGGGTGCTCGGGTCTGCTTCGACAAGCTGGGCTGGAGGGCTTTCGCCCTCCAGCCAGCGCATGGCCCTGATGAACAGCTCTGGATCACTCCCGATCTTGGCCAGGAACGTGTTGGCCAAGGCATCCTTGAGCGGCATCGACTGCCGCTGCCCATCGAGCGTGGCCTCGACCATGCGCTCCAGCGCGGCCTCGATGGCGTCGCGCATGGTTTTCTTTTTCTTCGGCCGCCCGCCCGGATTGCCGCTCTGGCCGGGCTTGAATTGGTGCGCCTTGGGTGGACTTCCGCCGGGGCGTTTGAGGTTCTTCGCCATGACCCCCCCTCACGGCTGATCGTCGGCGGACGCGCCGTTGGACGAGGCGAGCGTGATGCCCCGCTGGGCCGCGACTTGGTCGAAGGGAACGCCCAGCTCTGCATGGATAGGGTGGGCGCCGGTCAGTTCGAACATGCGCCGTATGGCGATGTCACAGAAGCGCTCCTCGATCTCGCAGCCGTAGCAGATCCGCTTTGTCCGCTGCGCCGCCAGGATCATGGATCCAGAGCCCACGAACTGATCTAGGCAGATTTGGCCTGGATTGGTGGCGTCGAGCAGGATGTCCATCAGCAGGGCCTGGGGCTTTGTGCAGGCGTGGTCCTGTAGCGCCTGCTTCCGATCGGGTCGGAATCCGGCGTAACCTGGAACCGACCAGATGGTGCTGCGGCCCTTTCGCTTGGCGCCGAGCCGGACGTTGTCGATCGACTTGGCCTTGCCGTGCTTGGCGACGACGATGTGCTCGGCCTGGTTCCGGTAGAGGCCGCCCATGCCCGCCGATTGCTTGTCCCAGGTGCAAAGAGTCTTTTGCTGAAGACCTACGGATCGGATGGCGGTCAGCAGGGGGAAGAGCCCCTTCCAGTCGATGAAGAGATAGACCAGCGCGCCATCGCGAGTCGCGGTCAGGCCGGCCTGCAGGAATTCTTCAAAGAAGGTAATCGACTGGGCCTCGCTCATGCCCGAGCCTTCCTTCCACTCCTGATGGGATCGGCTAATCGCCGCCACCGAGGTCCCGAACGGCGGGTCGGCGGCCAGGAGATGGGCCGTAGCGCCATCCATCAGCCTGGCAATGGTTGCGGCGTCGCGGGCATTCCCGCAAATCAGCCGGTGCCCCGCTGGCCAGATCCAGACATCGCCCTCGAGGGTGACGACCGGGTGATCGAGCTCGGCGAGCGCCTCGCCATCGTCACTGGTCGCCACGGCGCCGAGCTGCAGGGCCAGGTCGATGTCCGCCATGTCCCAGTGGGTGGCGTCGAGCCATTGCGGGTCGATCTCGCAGATCAGCTCGAACTCGGCTTTCACCGCGTCCATGTCCCAGTCGCCCTCGGCCTGATGACGCTCCAGCCAAAGACGCAGCGCGGCGACCTGCTCCGGTGGGCGGTCGTCCACATAGATGACCGGAACCTCCGACCGCTCCAGGAGCCGGTAGGCTTCGGCGGTGTCCTCGCCGAAAATGATCTCACCGCTTCTCAACGCCAGGATCGGTGGGTCGAACCGGTGTTCCTCAATGCGGTCAGCGTGGCTGCGGATGCGGTCGGCCTTGCGGCGCCGGAGTTTGCGCGCTGGCATGGCGAGTGCAGCAAGTGGCGTCAGGACGATCTCGGCAAGCGAAGTCGGGGTCTTACTGCGGCTGCGTTCTCGGGTACGAGGTGGGGTGGATTGAAGCATCTCCGTCTTTCCGAAGAGGGAGCAGTCGTCCACGCACGCTTGCGCCTGCAGGCAGGCGAAGATTGCGCTTCAGATCTGCTCCTCGGACGGATGACGTCGCGAGATGCTGCCAGGCCTCAGCCTGATGCTCTGGTGATCCCGATCTCATGATCGGGCGGCCCTTGAGGCTTTGATTAGAGTGAAAGAGTTCGGAGTGATTCGCAACGTCAGCGCGATATATCATTGTTTTCGCTGATCCTTTGTCGACGGATATCTTCCGGCTCTTCGCGCTGGACTTCGCCCGGTACGGAAGCGGTAGTGGCGCTGCGCCCGGCCAACCGGGCTCGCCTCAGTACGGGGACCGCGATGGGCGGACCCGCGTATCGGAGGCGAATATGACCAAGTCCAAGATGAACACTCAGCGTGAAGAGGTTGGGCCCGCGGCGCCCGAGGCCGTGACGCCGAAGGGCAAGCTCGGCGCCCTGGTGGCGCTGTTACTGCGGCCGGAGGGGGCCAGCTTGGATGTGATGCAGGCGGCCACCGGCTGGCAGGCTCACTCAGTGCGAGGCGCCATCGCGGGTTCGATCAAGAAGAAGCTGGGCTTCGCGGTGACGTCGGAGAAATCCGAAGCGGGCCGCGTCTACCGCATCGTGAAGGGAGCCGGCGCGTG
>CAZXVO010000063.1:3280-4338 GCA_964643835.1 uncultured Phenylobacterium sp.
CCTCGTTGGGCTGGAGTCCATGTCGCTCGCTGAATTGCGCGCGAAATGGACGGAGCGCCTCGGTGTTGAGCCGCCGAAGCTGCGCACCCGTGACCTTCTGGCGCTGGCCCTGGCTCATCGACTGCAGGTCAGGGCGCATGGCGATCTGCCGGGGCCGGCCAAGCGGAAGATGGCCGAACTGGCGCGGCGGTTCACCGAGGACCGGAGCTACACGCCGACGCCCGGGCCAGCGCTGAAGTCGGGCTCTTCCCTGATCAAGGAATGGCGCGGCGTACGCCACGAGGTTCGGGTGCTGGAGGATGGCTTCAGCTACCAGGGCGAACGGTTGGGCTCCTTGTCGGAGGCCGCTCAGCGGATCACAGGGACCAAGTGGAACGGCCATGTCTTCTTCGGCCTGAAGGCGCGTCGCCGATGAGCCCGCGTCTGCGCTGCGCGATCTACACTCGCAAGTCCTCCGAGGAGGGGCTGGAGCAGAATTTCAACAGCCTGCATGCGCAGCGTGAATCCTGCGAGGCCTATGTGCTTTCCCAGACCGGGGAGGGCTGGACGGCGATCAAGACGGCCTACGACGACGGTGGCTACTCAGGCGGCTCCATGGAGCGGCCAGGGTTGAAACAGCTGATGACCGACATCGCCAAGGGCCTGGTGGACATTGTCATTGTCTACAAGGTCGACCGGCTGACCCGATCACTGGCCGACTTCGCGAAGATCGTCGAGCTCTTCGACGCTAAGGGCGTGTCGTTCGTGTCGGTCACCCAGGCCTTCAACACGACCTCCAGCATGGGCCGGCTGACGCTGAACGTGCTCCTCTCCTTCGCCCAGTTCGAGCGCGAGGTGACGGGCGAGCGCATCCGCGACAAAGTCGCCGCCTCCAAGGCTAAGGGCCTGCGCATGGGCGGACGCCCACCGCTCGGCTACGACATTGTCGAGGGGCGGTTGGCGCTCAACGCGGATGAAGCGCCTCGCGCGCGACGCATCTTTGAGCGCTACCTCGCGCTTGGCTCGCTGCACGCCTTGGAACGTGAGGGTGTGCAGGGGAAGCGGTGGATCAACAAGGC
>CAZXVO010000063.1:4348-12972 GCA_964643835.1 uncultured Phenylobacterium sp.
GGCGTGGTCGTCGGCGGCGGCGCCATGACTCGAGGGTCAATCTACTACCTCCTCACCAATCCAGCGTACCGCGGCATCACCCGCCACAAGGACAAGCGCTACGACGACACCCACGCGGCGATTGTTGATCAGGATCTCTGGGACGCGGTGCAGGCCAAGCTCGCGGAAGGCAATGCTAGCCAGCCCAAGACGGAGATGCGCGGGGAGGGGGCAAGGCTTGAGGGCCTGGTCTTCGACGATCGCAACAATCCCATGGTCGCGGTCCATACCAAGCGCGGGATGACCCGCTACCGCTACTACCTCTCCAGGGCCAAGCTCACCGGTAAGGGTGAGGCCGGCAGCCTGCATCGGATCTCGGCTGGCGTGCTGGAGCGGTTCCTCGGCGAGCGTCTTGTCCCGATGTTCTCCCCGGCGTGGCGCCCGAGTCCCGAGGAGGTCGAGCGGGTGACGGCTGCGCTTCGACGGGTAACGCTGAGCGAGAACCAGCTCGTCGTCCATGTCGCCGAGGAGGCCATCTCGCCGGATCTACTTGATGCGGCTGACGTGACGCGCCTGGAGGATGGGCTCTGCAGCATCCGATTGGCCTTCCACATGCGTCGGCGTCAGGGCGCGCTGATTCTGGAGGCTGCCGACGGCCCAGCGGCGCCGGCGGCCCGGGTGGACCGCGCGCTCCTGCGGGCGATGGCGCTTGCCCGAGTGTGGGCGACCCAGCTGGAGAGCGGTGAGGTGAGTTCGGTGAAAGAACTCGCCCGCCAAAATGGCCTCTGTCACAACTATACGGCCAGACTTCTGCCCCTGGCTTATCTCGCGCCTGATCTCACCGAAGCGGTCTTGCAGGGCGCGCAACCTCGGTCCGTCTCGCTCGCGGGCCTGACCGCGCAGCCTCTTCCGTGGGACTGGTCCGAGCAGCGTCGGCGCTTCGCCGCGATCGGCTGACACCTCCAACACATCGTAGATGCGATCGCGGCCGTCGGCGTTCGCCGGCGGTCGCCGTCGTTTGGCCTCCCCCTGTTATTTCCCCTGTTCTCAGGGGCGGAAGGCGAAAGTCACACTTCTGGAATGGCTCCAGAGAGCGGCAGGCGAAATGGACGTATGAGGGCCGGTTGGTGGCTCTCGGAGAGCCAGGCGCGCGGGCCGTTATCCGCCTAACCGGCGGACTTCTCGGGGCTAATTGGGCGCGGGAAAATCCCCCCGCGTTAGCGGGGAAAGAATTGGTCGGAGTGGCAGGATTTGAACCTGCGACCCCCGCGTCCCGAACGCGGTGCTCTACCAGACTGAGCCACACTCCGACTTGAGGAGGGGGCTTATAGAGGACGGATTTCGCCGCTGCAAGCGACCAAGGCGACCTCTTGCCGGGTTTGCGACAATCCTTTGAGGACGGACGAAAGCCCCGCCACGGCGTCCGCGCTTTTCCTGTGGGAAAACGCCCCCGAGGGGCGTTGCATCCGCGGATTCATTGCGCTAATCACACCGCCTCGCGCGGGCCCCGGCCCGACGCCGTTCCTGCTGGGGAATGGTGTAATGGTAACACTGCGGTTTTTGGTACCGTCATTCTAGGTTCGAGTCCTAGTTCCCCAGCCACTTCCTCCTGAAGCTTCACACTGCCCCCAAGCGGCGTTGTCGCGGATGACGCACGTCAAGGCGTCTGCGTGCGCATGACCTGAGAGTGCGCGCGTCGAAGCCGTCGGAGATTGGTCATGACCCGCCTCGTTGGTCTGGTGTTCGCCGTCCTTGGCGTGGCCCTGTTCGGCTATGTCGCCATGGTCACCTGGATCCCCGAGCCTGAGTGGGAGGCGCGGATGATCGCCCTGGGGATGCCCCTGTCCTACATGATGGCCCTGGGCGGGGCGCTGCTGGCGGGCGCGGGGCTCTGGATGGTGTTCCGCCGCCGCCCCTGATCAGGCCGGGACGATGTCGAAGGCCACGGTCATCCGCGACTCGTCTGTCGTGAAGGGCACGGTGCCGTGCCACATGTACGAGGGGAACAGGGCCAGGCGCCCCGGCTGCGGCCGGATGTAGTGGTCGGCCTCCATGGGCGGCTTGACTGGGATGGGCGGCTTGCCGAAGCGCAGCCAGCCTTCGCGGGTCTCGCGGTCCAGGGCCTGCGTCGGGGTCTCCACATAGAAGGCCGAGGACAGCCAGCCTTGAGAGTGGAAGTGGTCGGTGTGGAAGCCGCCGGGTCGCAGCAGGACCGACCAGGCGCCGGCCATGCGGTAGTCGCCGGTGTTGCGCTTGCGCAGGATGTCGTCGCCCTGACCCAGCTTGGCGATGTGGGCGCGGATCGGGGCGTCCACCGCCTTGAATAGGGCGACCAGGGTGGGTTCGCGTGAGCCCACCAGCATCTGCATCGTCTGGCTGCCGCCGCGGACCGACTGGTTGTGCGGGTGCTGCTGGTAGACGTGCATCCGCCGCAGGGTGACGGCGAGATCGGCGAGGAAAGCCTCGAGGGTGGGCCAGCCCTCGGGCGTCTCGATGTCATAGGGCGCGACATTGCCCTCGTAATTGGACAGGGCTTCGTAGAGCGGATCGCCCGCGGCCCGCGCGGCGGTCGCCGCCCAGCCCCACAGGGACTGATCGTCGGGGGAGATCACCAGGCCCTTGCGGGCCGCGGCCAGGGCCTCCTCGGCCTTGCCGGCGGCCAGCAGGACGATGGTCAGCTGGTTCAGCACCCCGGGGCTTTTCGGCGCCAGCACCTGCGCGGAGCGGACCAGGCGCTCGGCGTCGGCGACCTCGCCCCGCTCGGCCTGGGCGTGGGCGGCGGCCAGCAGGACGCCGACGTCCTGGGGCAGGCGCTGGGCGGCCAGGGCCAGGAGGTCAGCGGCCTTGTCGCGCTCGCCGGCGGCTTCCCACAGCCGGGCCTTGGTCAGGATCGGCGCGCCGGGAGGGGCGCCGGAATGGAAGGCGAAGTCCATGATGTGCTGGGCGCCGCTCATGTCGCCGCGCCGCATCCAGACCAGGTTCGCGTACTCCGAGGCCAGCTCCACATTGGCCGGCTGGCGGCTGAAGGCTTCCTTGTAGGCGGCCTCGGCCCGGTCATGCTGATTGGCGGCCATCAGGGCGCGGCCGTAGACGCGGAAGCTCTCGGGCGCGTTGAGGCCCAGGGCGAAGCCGCGCTCCATGGCGGCGCAGGCCTCCTGCGCGCGGCCCATGTCGTCCAGGGTGGCGCCCAGGTTGTGCCAGGCGACGGGGCTGCGGCCATAGCGTTCGGCGGCCAGCTGGTCGAAGGCCAGGGCGTCGGCGTGGCGCTTCAGCACCTTCAGGATCTGGGAATGGGTGGCCAGTTCCTGGTGCGAGGGATTGGGGCCCCTGGCCAGGGGCTCGGTGAGCTTGAGGGCGTCCTCGGTCCGGCCCTGTTCGAGCAGGGCCACGGCGCGGTCGATCTGGCTCATGGGCGAGGCTCCGGCAGGCTTGGGTCGCCTTCTTTAGGCCCGGCGGCTCAGGACGAGAAGAACTCGTTCTTGGCGTTCATCATCCGGGTGATCAGCTCGCGCTCGGCCTCGGTCAGCAACGGGTTCCAGATGTCGATGATCAGGATCACCCGCAGGGCGTCGGCCTCGTTCACCGCCTCGTGGTCGATGGAATCGTCGAAGGCCCAGGCCTCGCCCATCTTCCAGTAGCGGGTCTCGTTGCCGACCCGGAACCAGGCCGGGCCGGGCAGGATCAGCGGCAGGTGGACCAGGAGCCGGGTGTTGGTCGAGCCCGAATGCGGCGGGATGCGGGTGTTGGCGGCCAGGGCCGAGAACATCACGGTGGGCGCGAACCGATCCTGGCGGGCGAGCGGCAGGCGGTCCATCAGGGCGGCGGTGCCGGGGCACTTGGCGCAGGCGGCCTCCTGCTTCACCCCGTCCTTCCAGAGGAAATAGGTGCTCCAGCGCGGGTTGTAGTTCAGCTCCGCCCACTGGTTCACCGGGGCGCCTTCCGGCGTCTGGATGTAGGGGACGAAGTCGGCCTGTTCCTCGCGCAGCACCTGCTCCAGCTCGCCGCGGATCATGTCGGTGGCGGCTTCCAGCTCCGGGAACCAGGGGAACATGGCGCGGTCAAAGAAGGGGATGGCCGGCAGGCGGGGGTACTTCAGCAGCACCGCCTCGGATTCGTAGTTGCGGGCCTTACCGGTGAAGATCTTCAGGCTCTCGGCGAAGCGGGCGCGGGTGGCCGTGTCGAGGGCGGCGTCGTTCGCGCCCACCCGGGCCTCCAGATAGGCCTCGAGCGCGTCGGCGGTGCGCGCCACCACCTCGCGGGCGTGGGCGATGGGGGCGGCCAGGGCCGGGGGCGGCGTCTCCGGGGCGATGGTCAGGGCGTTCTTGTAGAGCGGCGTGGCCGCCTTCTCGCCGTCCATCCGCTCGATCAGCGAGGCCTTGGAGAGCAGGGCGACGAAATTGTACGGCTCCAGCGCCAGGGCCTGGTCCAGGGCGTTCACCGCGCCGGTGAGGTCGCCGGACAGGCGCAGGGCCATGGCCTTCTGCAGCTTCAGTTCGGCGTCCTGGGGCTGGGCGGCTTCGGCCTCGGCCAGGACGCGCAGGGCGGCCCCGGGATCCCGGCGGGCCAGGGCCTGCTGGATCTGTGCATTGAGCGCGAAACTATCTGCGCCGCTCGTCATCTACGCCCCCACACCTCACCGAACGCCACCGGCGTCCGGGCCAACATCGTTATCCAAACTCGGACGACGCCGCTATGGGAACATTGATCTTGGACAAGGGGCCGCGGGCTCAATGGCCGGCGAGGGGGATCCCAGGGGCGTCCGGCGGGGTCGCGGCGCCGCCGTTCAGGGCCTTCTGCATCCAGACGATGTCGACCCAGTCGCCGTGCTTGTAACCCAGCGCGCGGCCGATGCCTGCGTGTTCGAAGCCGAGAGATCTGTGCAGGCCGATGGAGGCCTTATTGGCGGAATTGCCGATCACCGCCATGACCTGGCGGACTCCCAGGGCCTCGCAGGCCTTCAGCACCTCGGCCAGGACCAGGCGCCCGACGCCCTTTCCGATGGCGTCTGGGGCCACATAGACGCTGTCCTCCACCGTGTAACGATAGGCCGCGCGGGGCCGGAACGGTCCGGCATAGGCGAAGCCCAGCACCTTTCCGTCCGCCTCCGCTACCAGATAGGGCAGGGCCAGGGCGACGACCGCGGCGCGGCGGGCGGCCATGTCGTCGGCGCTCGGCGGTGTCTCCTCAAAGGAGCCCAGGCCGTGCAGGACGTGGTGGCCATAGATGGCGGCCAGGGCCGGGGCGTCGGTCTCCAGGGACGGGCGGACGATCATCTGGCCTCCTTAGGCGGTCTTCTCCCAGGCGCGCTCGAAGGCCCAGACCGCGAAGGCGTAGTCCAGGGCGATCTCCTTGAGGAAGTCGAAACGCCCCGAAGCGCCGCCGTGGCCCGCGTCCATGTTGATCTTGAGCAGGATCGGTGAGGCGCTGGTGGAAAATTGGCGCAGCTTCGACACCCACTTCTGCGGCTCCCAGTAGGTCACCCGCGGGTCCGACAGCCCGCCTGTCGCCAGGACCGGCGGGTAGGGCAGGGCGGCGACATTGTCATAGGGGCTGTAGGACGCGATCCGGTCATAGGCCGCCTCGTCCTCCAGCGGGTTGCCCCACTCCGGCCACTCCGGCGGGGTCAAGGGCAGGGTCGTGTCGCTCATGGTGTTCAGGACATCGACGAAGGGAACGGCCGCGATGATCCCGGCCCAGAGGTCGGGGCGCATATTGGCCACCGCGCCCATCAGCATGCCGCCGGCCGAGCCGCCATAGGCGACCATGCGGCCCCGCGCGCCATAGCCCTGGTCGGCCAGGTGCTCGGCGCAGGCGATGAAGTCGGTGAAGGTGTTGACCTTCTTCTCCTTGCGGCCATCGAGGAACCAGCTCCAGCCCTTGTCCGAGCCGCCGCGGATATGGGCCGTGGCCCAGATCCAGCCCCGATCCACCAGGGACAGGTTGCGGATCGAGAAGCTCGGCTCCATGGCGATGCCGTAGGAGCCGTAGCCGTACAGGAGAAGGGGCGCTGACCCGTCGAGCGGGGTGTCCTTGAGCATGACGACGGTGATCGGCACCTGGGCGCCGTCGGCGGCCGTGGCGGTCAGGCGGCGCGCCACATAGCGGCTCGGATCGTGGCCGGAAGGGATCTCCTGAGTCTTGCGCAGGGTCCGCTCGCGGCTGGCCATGTCGTAGTCGAACCACTGCCGGGGCGTGGTCGGCGACTGGTAGACGAACCGGGTGAGCGTCGTGTCGTACTCAAAGCCGCTGTCCAGCGACAGGGCGTAGGCCTCCTCGTCGAAGGCCACCACGTGCTCGGCGCCCGCGCGGGCCATGATGGTCAGGCGGTCCAGGGCATCCACCCGTTCCAGCCGCACCAGATGGTCCCTGTAGGCCGCGACGCCGGAGATGAAGCGGCCCGGCTGGTGGGCGACGAAGTCCACCCAGCTGGCGCGGGCCGGGATCTCGGCCATGGAATAGGCGAGCTTGAAGTCGACGGCCTCGTCGGCGTTGGTGCGGATCACCCAGCGGTCGCCCCAGTGCTCCAGCTCGTACTTCACGCCGTCCTGGCGGGGCTCGGCGACGACGGGTGCGGCGGTAGGATCAGCGGCGGGGATCAGCCACTGTTCTGTGGTCGAGCCATTGCCGGAATGGATGACGATATGGCTGTCGTCGGCGGTGGTCCCGACGCCCAGGAACATGCCGTCGTCGGGCTCCTCATAGACCAGCACATCCTCGCCGCCGCGGGCCGGGCGACGGAAGATACTGGCCGGCCGCGCATTGTCGTCGCGCCAGATCCAGAACAGCCACTGGCTGTCCGGCGAGAAGCAGAAGTCGCCATAGGCGCTGTCCACCGTGAAGGGCAGGGTCTCGCCGGTGGCCAGGTCCTTGACGCGGATCGTGTAGTACTCCGAGCCCTGCTCGTCGGCCGCCCAGGCGTAGAGCCGATGGTCGGGGCTGTGGTGCGCGGCGCCCACCTGGAAGAAGGCCTTGCCCTTGGACAGGGCGTCCTCGTCCAGCAGCACGACCTCGCCATCGTTGCGGCCGCGGGGCCGGCGGGCGTGGATCGGGTGCTCGGCGCCGATCTCGTAGCGGACATAGTAGTCCCAGGCGCCGTCGGAGGCGGGGACCGACGAATCGTCCTCCTTGATCCGCCCCTTCATCTCGGCGAACATCTGGGCCTGCAGGGCCTCGGTGCCGGCCAGCATCTGCGCGGTATAGCCGTTCTCCGCCTCCAGGTGCTCGCGGATATCGGCGCGCAGCAGCTTCGGATCGCGCAGCACGTCCTTCCAGTTGTCGTCCTTCATCCAGGCATAGTCGTCGGTCCGCGTGCGGCCGAGCTGGACGGTGGTTTTCGGGTCGCGGCGGGCGGTCGGGGGAAGAGGAGCCATGGCCGTTAGATGAGGCGTGCGGCGGACCCTGGCAAGCTTGGGCTAGGCTGCGCGCGCGGCGATAGACCACAGTCCTGTGATCGCGGCGCAGGATTGCGTTAACCCTGTGCTTAGGGGAACGTCGTCTAGTCGGGATGCGAGTACGGCATCCTGTCGGGGGCGCGTATGGACTACGACCTTTCCCTTGAGCTGATCCACGCGACGGTCCAGTTGGAGCAACCGCTGGGGGACGGAACGCGCACGGTCGGGACCGGGTTCCTGATCGCCGCGCCGACGCCCGATGGCCGGCCCCGCGTCGTGCTGGTGACCGCCAACCACGTGCTCGAGAAGATGCCGGGCAAGGACGCCCGGATCGGCTATCGCATCGAGAACGCCGACGGCTCCTGGAGCTATTCGCCGACCCGGCTGCCGATCCGCGACAGCGCCGGCCATGAGCTGTGGACCCACCACCCGTCGCGGGACGTGGCCGCCATCTCCATCACCGCCCCGCCGGAGTTCGCCAAGGCCGCGATCCCCGAGGCCTGGCTGGCCGAGGACAAGACCTTCAACAGCCTGGAGGTCGGGGCCGGGGACGAGATGATGGCCCTGGGCTTCCCGCGCGGCCTGGCCGCCAACCAGGCGGGCTTTCCGATCCTGCGCTCCGGCCGCGTCGCCTCCTATCCGGTGGCCCCGGCCAAGATCTTCCCGACCTTCCTGCTGGATTTCAGCGTCTTCCCAGGCAATTCGGGCGGGCCGGTGTTCATGTCCCAGGCCGCGCGCCGCCGGGCGGGCGCCGCCGAGGCTCAGCCGGCCCAGTTCATCGCCGGCCTGTTGACCCAGCAGGTCGAGCTGAACAATGAGCGCCTGGAGATCGGCATCGTCACCCACGCCAAGTTCATCCGCGAGACCATTGCTCTGCTGGATGACGCGGCCGCCCCGGTGACCACGGCCATGGCGGCGCCGATCATCGGCGCCAGGGCCGCCTCCGCCGAAGAGGCCGCCCGGCCGGACTGACCGTCCCCGCCCATGGCGGAGACGGTCGTCGCAAGTCTTACGCGTAGAGCAGGGACAGGGTCTCGGCGATGCACGCCGGCTTGGCCTCACCCTCGATCTCGATGGTGCACTCGTTGCGGATCTGCACGCCGCCGGCCTTGGGCTCGACGCCCAGCAGCTTCTGGCGCAGGCGGACGCGCTTGCCGACCTTGACCATGTTCACGAAGCGAACCTTGTCCGAGCCGTAGTTGATGCCGCGGCTGACGCCCTTCACCGGCATCAGGCCGGCGGACAGGAACGGGA
>CAZXVO010000063.1:12982-19365 GCA_964643835.1 uncultured Phenylobacterium sp.
CAGCGACAGGGTCAGGTAGACGTGAGCGATCGGGCCGCCCATTTCCTTGTTGGCGCGCTCGACGTCCACGTGGATCCACTGGTGGTCGCCGGTGGCCTCGGCGAACTTGTTGACGCGGTCCTGGGTGATCTCATGCCAGTCCGACACGCCGACTTCTTGACCGACCAGGCCGGCCAGATCCTTGAACTCCACGGGGTTCATTCGTTCGCTCCCTTGAATTGAAACAGGTGTTCGAGGGTCTAGCATCTGACGCCCTTCGCGCAAGCCGGGTTTGCGCGCGGGCCGAGCGCCATTATGGAGAGCGCACACACGGAGTTCCCTATGCAACGCGCTCTCAGCGTCAGCCGCACGACCGGCAACAAGTCGACCTTCCCCGACTGGTACCAGGCGATCGTCCGCGAGGCGGACATGGCCGAGCTCAGCCCCGTGCGCGGCTCCATGATCATCAAGCCGTGGGGCTATGGGGTCTGGGAACGCATCCAGCAGACCATGGACCGCCGCATCAAGGAGATGGGCGTCGACAACTGCTACTTCCCGCTGTTCATCCCCTTAGGCTTCTTCGCCAAGGAGGCCGAGCACGTCGACGGCTTCGCCAAGGAGATGGCGGTGGTCACGCACCACCGGCTGAAGGCCATCGACGGCAAGCTGCAGCCCGATCCCGACGCCAAGCTGGAAGAGCCGCTGATCGTGCGGCCGACGTCGGAGACCATCATCGGCGACGCCTTCTCGCGCTGGGTGAAGAGCCACCGCGACCTGCCGCTGAAGATCAACCAGTGGGCCAACGTCGTCCGCTGGGAGATGCGCACGCGCCTGTTCCTGCGCACCTCGGAGTTCCTCTGGCAGGAGGGTCACACCGCCCACGCCGACCGTGAGGATGCGCTTTCCTCCACCAAGCAGGCGCTGGAGATGTACCGCGAGTTCGCCGAGACCGTGCTGGCCCTGCCGGTGGTGGCCGGCGAGAAGCCGGAGAACGAGCGCTTCCCCGGCGCCGACAACACCTATTCCATCGAAGCCATGATGCAGGACGGCAAGGCCCTGCAGGCCGGCACCTCGCACTATCTGGGCACCAGCTTTGCGCGGGCCCAGAACATCCGGTTCCAGGGGGACTCGGGCGAGCTGGAATACTGCCATACCTCGAGCTGGGGGACCTCGACCCGCATGATCGGCGGGCTGATCATGACCCACGGCGACGACGACGGCCTGCGTCTGCCGCCGGCCGTGGCGCCGCGCCAGATCGTGGTCGTGCCCATGCTGCGTGACAAGCCGGAGGACGCCGAGGTGCTGGCCTTCGGCGAGGCCCTGGTGAAGGCGCTGAACGCGACCTTTGCACTGGGCGAGCCCATCCGCGCGCTGCTGGACACCAAGGCTCAGCGCTCGGCCGAGAAGCGCTGGAACTGGGTGCGCCGCGGGGCGCCGATCATCGTCGAGCTCGGCCCGCGCGACGTGGCCAACGGCATGGTCAGCTTCATGCGCCGGGACGACCTGCGCGACGGCGACAAGGTGAAGTCCCAGGCCTTGCCGAAGGACGAGTTCATCGCCGGCGCGCCTGCGCTGCTGGCCGCGATCCAGCAGGGGCTGTTCGACGAGGCCAAGGCCCGCCTGGACGCCAACATCAAGCGCGACATCAAGACCTGGGACGAGCTGGCCGAATACTTCGGCACCGGCGCTGACGAGGATGAGGACGGCGGCGGCGGGGCGTTCAAGGGCTGGGTCCGCGCGGCCTGGTCGCGACCCTCCGGCGAAGGCCTGGACGCCATCGAGGCCCGCCTGAAGACCCTGAAGCTGACCCTGCGCAACGCGCCGATGGACCAGCCGGCGACATTTGCGCCGTGCATCTTCACCGGCGAGCCGGGCGTGGAAGAGATCATCATCGGCCGCGCCTACTAGGCGGCTGAATGTCAAAGACCGTGAGGCCCAGAGGGTCTCACGGCATGGCCCAAACCGACGACCGGAATCGTCCATGACGTTTGACGTCAACATGGACGAAGGGGGTTTGGGAGGGTGGGCAAAGCTAATAAGTAAATTAAAACAACAATATGTTCGCCTGTGGGCTTGCCGGCGCCCTTGGCCGGACGGCCTCCGCGGTCTCGGAGCATCCGTGACTTGGCGCCGCCGCCCGACAAAAAGCTCAGAGCGGGCCCGCGAGGCGGTCAAGAAGCTGCGCCAGACTTGCGCCGTAGGTCCTTCGCGCCTCTGTCGGCTGTTCCGAGGCGGCGATGGCGAGCGCCGCCTGCATCGTCGCGCCTGAGATCACATCAGCCAAGGGCTCCAGGGGCTGAAGGGGCAGTACGCCGTCATCGACCAGATGCTGAAGCGCATGACCGATGAGCGCGAGGTGCAGGGGCCGCTGCACCTCGCGCCAGGTCTTCCAGCCAAGGACCGTCGGGCCATCCAGGAGGACGATCTGCTTCACTTCCGGGCGTGAGAAGATGTCCAACATCACCTGGGTCCCGATCTGCAGATCCTCGCGGTCATCACTGACCTTCGCCATCGTCCTTTCGAAGGTCTCGCGACCGACATCCCTCAGGGTCTCTTCAAAGACAGCCAAGAAGAGGTCTTCCTTGTCCGCGAACTGATAGTAGAGCGCCCCTCGGGTGACGCCGGCCACGGCGACAATCTCCTCGGTCCCGGTCTCGGCGTAGCCCTTCTCACCGAACAATCGGCGCGCAGCTCTGATCAGCCCTTCCCGGTTGCGAGAGGGCTTTCTGGCGCGTGTGGCGATGGGGGTGTCCGGCGTGGGATCGGAGTTCATGATCATACAGCTTGTACGAACAATGGCCTGCTGATACCAATCATACAGTCTGTATGATTATGGGGGATGTGGTGTCTGCAATCAAAACTGTGTTCTCGCCCTATGTCGCGGTCTGGCTGCTCACCGCGCTGTGGGTGTTGATGTACATCCCCCAGCATGGGGCCTCCGAAACCGCATTGCTTGAGCTTACGCGGCTAACCGCCCGCACCAGCGTCTTCTTCTTTCTGGCGGCGTTCTCGGCAAGCGGGCTGCTCAAGCTGACCCGGTCTGGCGCTGCGCGGTGGCTCGTCGCCAATCGCCGGCGCCTCGGACTGGCCTTCGCGCTGGCCCACTTCATCCACCTCGCGGTGTTGAGCGCCTATTTCGTCGTCAGTGTTAAGAAGCCCGCCGTCGCCACCCTGATCGTGGGCGGGGCGGCTTACGTCTTCATCGGGCTGATGGCGTTGACATCGACGAACGCCTGGCAGCGCAGGCTCGGCGGGAACTGGCGGCGGCTGCATGTCGCGGGAAGCTGGTTTGTGTGGCTCGTCTTCTTGAATTCCTATGTCGGCCGCGTGATCGAGCGCCGGGAGCCCATCTGGCTGTTTGGGGGGATCACTTCACTCTTGCTGGCCGCCGCTGTCCTGCGCTTCGTCGTCTGGAGCCGGGCCAGGCTCTCAGCGCGAACCTCGACGCCATCGAGGCCCGCCTGAAGACCCTGAAGCTGACCCTGCGCAACGCGCCGATGGACCAGCCGGCGACGTTTGCGCCGTGCATCTTCACCGGCGAGCCGGGTGTCGAAGAGATCATCATCGGCCGGGCGTACTAGGCGGCAGAATGTCAAAGACCGTGAGGCCCGTTGAGGGTCTCACGGGATGGCCGCATTCGACGACCGGAATCGTCCGTGACGTTTGACGTCAACATGGACGAAGGGGGTTCGGGGAAGCGGCAAGCGTTTATTATGCTTTAAAGTCAATAACTTGGTGGGTTTCTTGGCTTGCCGCGCCGCACCCACCCCCACCGCTCATCCCCGCGAAGGCTGGGATCCATCGGGCGGCCCTGAAGACTGACCACGAACCACACGAAAAGCACGAACGGGGCGGCGGGCCGGCCGGCCCAGCTATCGCCGCCGCGTCGGCAGCACGTCCGTGAACAGCGGATGCGCCTTCCAGGCTGGCTCCACCGGCGGCGCATCGGCTTGGGGGATATGCGGGGAGGCCGCGCCCTCGGCGGGGATGTAGCGGCCGCAGTTGGGGAAGATGTCGGTGGGGGTGACTTCGACGATCAGCTGGGCGCCGGGGGTGGCGGCGAGGTCGGGGTGGTCTTCGAAGACCTGGGCGGTTCCGTTCAGGCGCAGGCGCCAGGGCTCTGGCCCCATGGCGACGAACAGCAGGCCGACGTGCGGATTGGCGGCGATGTTGCCCAGGCTGCGAAACATACCGTTGCCGTCATAGTCGGGGAAGACCAGCCGGTCAGGGGCGACGACGCGGGCGAAGCCGACGGGGCCGCCCTTGAACGAGCAATCCGGGCGGCCTTCGGCGTCGGCCGTCGCCAGGAAGAAGAAGCCCTGGGCGGCGATGAAGGCGGCGTCCTGGTCGGTGAACCGGTCATGCCGGGTGCGCTGGTCCAGCCGGTCGGCGAGGGCGCGACTGCCGAAGCTGTCCTGCAGGTGGCGCTGGGCGTCGTGGTAGAAGGGCTGGGTCATGGGGGTAGGGTGCACCGGCCGGCCAGTGGCGTCGAGGGTGGTGGGACGGGGTGGGCCAAACCCCTGAAGACCTCAGGCGCTGGCCGCCCTGGCATCCCCTGCTCCTTGCGGGGAGCGTTGCAAGATGCCGTGGGACCCAAATTGTGCCGTCATGGCCGGGCTTGTCCCGGCCACCCATAAACTCCGTGGCAGCAGATAGAACGCGGCGGAGCCCTCGCGCCCAGGCTTGAATCTCAGACGCGTATGGGTGGCCGGGACAAGCCCGGCCATGACGGTCTGGAGGAGAGGCTTCTGGCGCCGGTCATGCGCGCAGGGCGATCAGGCGTCCGCCACGCCCACCAGCTGGAGGAAGCTGACCGCGGGCAGGCTGCCGCCGGTGGGGCGTTTGGCTTCGATCCATAGGGGGATGATCACCCAGGCGCGGGGGAAGCGCTTCAGGGTCTTGTCGGCCATGCCGCCCAGGTGCGGGCAGCGGGTGAGGGCGGCGCTGGCGCAGGCGTGGTGCAGGGGGGCGATGGCGCCGCAGTTGAGCAAGGCGCGGTCGTCGGCGAGGGTTGCGGGCAGGGCGGGGCCGAAGCCGCGGGCGCGGAGGTCGCCGGCGGTGGTCCAGGTCGCGGTCTGGCACCAGCGGTCGCCCTCGGGCGTCGGCTTGCCGCACATGGGGCAGAGCATTTCGCGCACCGTGCGGCGCTGGCGAAACAGGTGGTTCTGGGAATAGAGCGGCCGGCCCTGGCCGGGCTTCTCCGCCTGGCTGGCGGCCAACTGGCCGTCGACGCTGGCGCAGGGGCCGATGGCGCCCAGGGGCTCGTCGGACCAGCTGGTCACCCAGGGCACGTCGACCCCGACCTGGAGACGGGAGGTTGCGGGGGTCATGGGTGGACTCCTTGCGTCAGCGCCTCGTCAATATCGGCGGCAGGATAGGGTGTCAGGCGGCTCTCCTGGGAGAGGCGATTGTAGAACGCCTCAAACGCCTGGGCGGCCGGCCGGACCTTGGCGCGAAGCGGTGTCAGGTCGGGCGTGTCGAAGGGCTTCAGCCAATGGTCGAACGCCCAGTCGAGATAGGCCCGGTCGTAAAGCCGGTGGGTGGCGAGCATCGTCCGCTCGTCCGCGCTGAGATCATGGTCGGCGCAGAGCCCTAGGCCGAAATCCGTGACGTAGACCTGTTCGCCGTCGGTCAGGATGTTCTTGCCGTGCAGGTCGAAGTGCAGCATGCCGCGAGCGTTCATGAAGGCTGCGGTCTCGTCCAGCTGGGCGTATGCGCTGGCCAGGGCATGGGCCGGCGGCGCCGTCTCCAGCCAAGTCTCGAGAGGCTGGGGGTGGAATTCGAGGCACAGGACGACGCTCGACTGCGCCGCCTCAAGGGCGGCGAGCCGCTCCGCCACGGGCCCGAGATCGGCCCAGTAGGCCGGGGCCTGTTCGAGCCAATCGAGCTGGCGTCTCGACAGGACCGGGGCGGTCCTTGGCAGGAGCCGCCAGTGGTGGACCAGGGGGAAGTGCGGACATTCGCCTGATGTCGCCCAGGCGTGGGCCTTCAGATAGGCGTCCAACTCGCGCCAAGCGTTGAAGCCAGCAGAGCCGACGCCGTAGTGATAGCGGGACGGCAGGTTGAACAGGTTGGCGGTCGAGCCCGGATGGCCCTGCTCAAGGGCGGTCAGGGGGATCTGCTTGAGGAACACCTTCGCGCCCCCGAGATCGACGACCCGTGAGCGGCTGCCGAAGATGTGACCGCGCCAGGTGTCCGGCTCGGAGTCCCAGGCTGCGAAAGCTGCGTCACCCAGGGCGGCGAGTTGGCGGGACAAGGCCTCATGGCCTTGCAGGCGCATCGCCAGGCGCAGGTCGGTGTCCATGGGCGCCTCCAACCCAGTCATGGGGCGCGGCGCCCCCGCCCCCCGCGGTAGGGCGTAGACCGTGTTGGGGCCGTGCGTGCCCCCCTAGGCGGGGCGGGGC
>CAZXVO010000064.1:0-19146 GCA_964643835.1 uncultured Phenylobacterium sp.
GGGTGCTGTCCGTGGCCGGGGCGGCGCTCGATGCGAAGGGCGCCCTGGTCCAGGCGGTTCCCGACGGCGCCCTGGCGGCCTACGCGGCGGGCGGCCCGCGGCAGGCGGAGCTGGCGCTTTCGGGCCTCAAGGCCGTTGTGGCGATCGCCCCGGCTGGCGTGCGCTTCGGCGCCTGGGGCGCAGACGGCCTTATGGGCGTCACCTCGCCCCTCCTACTGATCGGCGGCGACCATGACGCGACCGTGGGCTTCACAGACGGGATCGCCCCGGTCTTCGCCCAGGTGCGGCGAGCCGAACGCTGGATGCTGGTGTTCCAGAACGCCGGCCACGGGATCGGCATGAGCGCCGCGCCGCCGCAGATGCGTGAGCGGCTCTACGACTTCCACTGGTTCGAAGACCCCGTCTGGCGCAAGGACCGGATCATGGGGATCGACCAGCACATGATCACCGCCTTCCTGGACCTGAAGGTCAAAGGGCAGGCGGACCGGGCGGCCTATCTGGTCAGCGATGTGACGAACGGCGCAGACGGACGCTGGCCAGCCTCTGTCCAGGCCTATGACGCACGCAGCCCCGGCGGCCCCGGCCAGACCTGGAAGGGCTTCTTCCGCAACTCGGCGGTGGGGCTGGAGCTCCGCTACGCAGCCCCTGCGCCCTGAACCTTAGGCGGCCAGCCGCATCCGGTCGGTCAGGATCGCCATCAGGGTGTCGGCGTCCACCGGCTTGGCGACCACGGCGTCCATGCCGGCGGCCAGATAGGCCTCGGTCTCGTGCGACAGGGCGCTGGCGGTGACCGCGATGATCGGGGTGTGGCCGCGGCCGGTCTCCCGTTCGCGCTCGCGGATGGCCAGGGTGGCCTCAAGCCCGTTCATCACCGGCATGCTGATGTCCATTAGGATGGCGTTCCATTCGCGGTCGGCCCAGGCGTCCACGGCCTCGGCCCCGTTCTCCGCGGTCTGGGCGGCGACGCCATAGTCGAGCAGCAGGGACTGCAGGACCATGCGGTTGGTGGCGTTGTCGTCGACGATCAGCACCTTTGGGCCCCGCGGGGTCGCCGCGGCCGGCGCCGGCCGGACCTCACGCCGTTCCGCCGCCGGCAGCGTCAGGCGCAGGGTGAAGGTCGATCCCACCCCCGGCGCGGAGATCAGGTCGATCTCGCCCTTCATCAGGGTCGCCAGGTCCCGGCAGATGGCCAGGCCCAGTCCGGTGCCGCCCGCGCGGCGGGTATGCGAGCCGTCGGCCTGCACGAACTTGTCGAACACCTGGGCCTGATCCTGGGGCGCGATGCCGACACCGGTGTCGTGTACGGACATGACCACGTCATCGCCATGGGCGGTGATCTCGACGCGGATCGACCCTTCGTCGGTGAACTTGAGCGCGTTGGATATCAGGTTGGAGAGGATCTGGCGCAGCCGCACCTCGTCGCCGATACGGGGCTGGGCCTCAGTGTCGGTCACCGCCAGGGTGAACGCCAGGCCCTTCTCCTGGGCCAGGGGCTCATAGAGACGGCGCAAGCCTTCGCCGAACGGGGCCAGCTCAAAGGGCGCCGAGGACAGGCTGAGCGCGCCGGCCTCGATCTTGGAGATGTCCAGCACGTCGTTGAGAATGCCCAGCAGCATCTGAGCTGAGGCGCGGATCACCGACACGCGGCCGCGCTGCAGGTCGTCCAGCTTGCCCCGCTCCAGGATCTGCACCATGCCCAGCACCCCGTTCAGGGGCGTGCGGATCTCATGGCTGATGGTGGCCAGGAATTCCGACTTGGCGCGGTTGGCCGCCTGGGCCTGGACCGCCAGGTCGCGGAGCTCCACCGTACGGTCCGCCACCCTTTGCTCCAGGGTGTGGTTCATCTCCTCGACCTCGTCGGCGTGCTCCTTCAGGCGCCGGATCAGGGCGAGGTTCTCGCGGCCCAGATTGATCGAGCGCACGGTCAGGGAATGGTTGTTGTGGTGGCCCACCAGCATGACGCCCCAGAACACCAGGCCCAGCAGGCCCAGCACCGCCTGGTGTCCGCCCAGCATCAGCAGCTGGGCGCAGGCCGGCGCCAGCATCAGGCTCACATAGATCCGACCGGTCAGCTTCATCGGCGCCAGCACGCCGACCGCGCCCCCGGACAGGGCCGACAGGATGATCAGGATAACGAACTGGCTCTCGTGGCCTTCCACCGGCAGCATCGTCCAGGCCAGCCCGGCCCAGAGCCCGGCGCTCAGGATCAGGCCGGCGGCGTGCGCCTGAGCCCACCGGTTCAGTTGCGGCCACGGCGGGGTAGGCGACGCGTTCAGCATCCCGGCCAGCTTGCGGTCGACCAGCAGCCGCGCCGCCGCCAGGCTCAGGACCACGCCCAGCCAGGTCAGGTAGACTGGGTTATCCCCCCGATGCGCCGCCGCCACCACGCCGATGGAGGCGGCGATCTGCACCACCATGGTCGTCAGGTTGTTACGGTGCGCCAGCCGCAACAGGGCGAGGTCGAGCGGATCGTTCGCTGGATCAGTCTTCTGGTCGAATTGAGTCAAGGGATCGTCCAGTCGGGTGGCCTGTGGTCTCGCCTGCGACTAGAGCGGTGATACGCTTAAAAAAACGTCCGATTATTTCAGTATATTTTGCTCAAGACGCCCGAAATGGGTCGTTCTGAAGATTGTTGGGGCGGCGTAGAGCCCGTATCGGGCGGTTAGTGATTAAGTTTTACTTGCAGTAAAGCTTAATGATCGGTGATCGCCAGGGCTACCGCCTCGGCCACCTTGATGCCGTCCACCGCCGCCGAGAGGATGCCGCCGGCATAGCCTGCGCCTTCGCCGGCCGGGAACAGGCCGCGGGTGTTCAGGCTCTGGAGGTCCTTGCCGCGAGTGATCCGCACCGGCGACGAGGTGCGGGTCTCCACCCCGGTCAGCACAGCGTCGTCGGCGGCGAAGCCGGCGATCTGGCGGGCGAAGACCGGCAGGGCCTCGCGGATCGCGGTGATCGCATAGTCCGGCAGGCAGGCCGACAGGTCGGTGGGCGTGACGCCCGGCTTGTAGGATGGAACCACCTCGCCAAGGGCTTCGGAAGCGCATCCCGCCAGGAAGTCGCCGACCCTCTGGCCCGGCGCCGCATAGGTCCCGCCGCCGGCCTTGAACGCCGCTTCTTCCCAGCGCCGCTGCAGCTCGACCCCGGCCAGGGGGTGGCCCGGATAGTCCTTGTCCGGGGTGACGCCCACCACGATGCCGGCGTTGGCGTTGCGCTCGTTGCGCGAATACTGGCTCATGCCGTTGGTCACCAGCCGGCCCGGCTCCGAGGCCGCGGCCACCACCGTCCCGCCCGGGCACATGCAGAAGCTGTAGACCGTGCGTCCGTTCCCGCAGTGGTGCGACAGCGAATAGGACGCCGCCCCCAGGTCCGGATGCCCGGCGCAGGGCCCGAACAGCGCCTTGTCGATCCAGGACTGCGGATGTTCGATGCGGAAGCCGATGGAGAACGGCTTGGCCTCCAGGAAAACGCCGCGCTCATGCAGCATGGCGAAGGTGTCCCGCGAGCTGTGCCCCAGGGCCATGACCACATGCCGGGCGGCGATCTGTTCGCCGGTGTGCAAGGTCACCCCCGCCACCCGCCGGGTTCCGTCGGCGCCCGTTTCCACCAGCAGGTCCGTCACCCGCGACTGGAAACGGTACTCCCCGCCCAGGGCCTCCACCTTGGCCCGCATGGATTCCACCATGGTCACCAGCCGGAAGGTGCCGATATGCGGATGGGCCTCGGTCAGGATCTCCTCCGGCGCGCCGGCCTGCACGAACTCGGTCAGCACCTTGCGGCCCAGGTGCCGCGGGTCCTTGATCTGGCTGTAGAGCTTGCCGTCCGAGAAGGTGCCGGCCCCGCCCTCGCCGAACTGGACGTTGGACTCCGGGTTCAGTTCGCTTTTGCGCCACAGGCCCCAGGTGTCCTTGGTGCGTTCCCGCACCACCTTGCCGCGCTCCAGGATGATGGGCTTGAACCCCATCTCGGCCAGGATGAGGCCGGCGAACAGACCGCAGGGGCCCGCCCCGATGACCAGCGGCCGCTCAGCCAGGTCGGTCGGCGCCTGGGCCACCGGCCGGTACCGGGTGTCCGGGGTCGGGCCGATCTTGGGATCGTCCTTGCAGCGGGCGAGCACCGCCGCCTCGTCGGTGACCTCGACGTCCACATTGTAGACCATCAGGATCGCGGTCTTGCGTCGGGCGTCATGGGCCCGCTTGGCCACCTCGAACCGCAACAGCTCGGCGCCCTCGAGGCCCAGCCGTGTCCGCACCGCGGCTTCCAGGGCCTGCGGCGGATGATCGATCGGCAGCTTGATCTCGTTGACGCGCAACATCGGCGCCTATGTAACGGCTCGTCGGCGGAAGGGAAGTTGCCCGATTGGCGCTTCTCGTCCTCAGGACGGGGCGCCTGCAGATTGACCTAGGGTCTCGAACCTGCAACCCAATCGCAGACGCAACTTCAGGGGGGTGGAGTGGGGTTTTTACCCGTCGCCTGGCCGGTGTGGCTCCTGGCCTTGGGGCCTTTGATCACGCCCTACATCATCGCCAGGGTCTTCCTGCTGCCGAGATTTCCCGGCCGGCTCGCCTTTGTCGGACTGTTCATCGCGGGGGTCTGGTGGATCGGCGCGGCCTGGGCCGAGCTGATCGCCCAGACCACGGCGGACAAGGTTCTCTGCGCGCGCTTCGCCTGGGTGGGGATCATGACGGCGCCGGCCTTCTGGCTGCTGTTTGTATGGAGCTATGTGGGGTCGGGCCGCGACCGGCCGCCCATGTCCTGGATGCTGATCATGGCCGCCGCGGCGGTCTCGATGATCGTGATCGTCTTCACGCCCGGCCTACAGCACCTGGTCTATGTGCGGGTTACGCCCAGCGGGCCGGGCCCCGAGGCCACCCTGGTCTACACCCATGGGCCGGTCTTCTATCTCGCCACGCTGTACATCTATGGCTGCCTGGCGATCACGGCCTTCCTGATTCTGCGCGCGGCCGCGGGCGCCCGGGGCGTCTACCGCCGGCACTATCTCGCCTTTCTGGGGGCGGTCGCTGCGCCATGGGCGCTCAACGCGGCGCGGAATTTCATGGGGATCAGCATCGAGGGGTTCGATCCGACCCCCTTCTGCCTGCTGGCCTCGGGCCTGATCTTCTTCTGGATGATTGCGCGGGAACAGATGTTCGTCCTGACCCCCATCGCCCGCGGCAAGATTCTCGAGGCGGTGAACGAGCCCATGCTGGTGCTCGACCGGCAGGGCCTGGTGGTCGAGCTCAACCGCGCCGCCGCGGCCCTGCCCGGCCTGGCCGAAATTCGAGGGGGCAGGCTGCCCGGTGAACTGGCCGAGGACGAGCCGTCCCCCGGACACATGGCGTCGGACCTGCTTTGGGGCGACCGGCACTTCGAGGCCCGGCGGACCCCGCTGCACTATTACGGCCGCGAGGTGGGGGAACTGCTGCTCCTGCGGGATATCACCGCGCGAAAGGCCATGGAGGACGACCTGCGGGCCGCCAAGGCCGAGGCGGAGCACGCCCTGGGCGTCCAGGCCAAGGCCATGCGGGAGCAGCGCAACTTCCTGGCCATGGTCAGCCACGAGTTCCGCACGCCGCTCAGCGTCATCGCCTCCAGCAGCCAGTATCTGGGGGTCAGCGTGGCGGGGGAGACGGTGACCCGCGAAGTCGCCAAGATCGAGCGCGCGGTGGCCCGCATGACCGACCTGATCAACGCCTGTCTGGCCAGCGACCGGCTGGACGCCGCCACCCTGCTGCACGAGCCGGAGCCGGCCGATCTCGCCGTCCTGGTCGAGCGCGACTCCGGCGAGGCCTCAGCCCGCGCCGAGGGCCGGGACATCCGCTTCGCCGCGGAGGGACCGGTCTGGGTGCTTTGCGACCGGGCGACCCTGTCCATTGCGGTCAGCAATCTGATTGGCAACGCCCTGAAATATTCGCCGGCGACAGAAACGATAGATGTGTCGGTGCGCCAGGACGGGCGCATGGGAGTGATCGAAGTGGCGGATCGCGGCCAAGGCGTCGACGATGACCAGCGCGAGCTGATCTTCGAGCGCTTCTATCGCGCCCCGGGCGGCGAGGGCGTCTCCGGCGCCGGCCTTGGGCTCAATCTCGTGCGGCGGATCGTCGACCAGCACTTCGGCGCGGTCGAGGCTCTGCCCCGCGCCGGCGGCGGCGCCGTCTTCCGGATCCGCCTTCCCGCCCTGGCGGACGCCGCATGATCAAGGTGCTAGTGGTCGAAGACGAGGCGGACCTGCGTGACACCGTTGTCAGCTTCCTGGCCCAGATCGGCATGGCTGTCCGCGGCGTCGCCGATGGCGCGGCGCTGATCCGCGAGCTGGAAGCCGATCCGCCGCACGTCATCGTCTTGGACGTGAACCTGCCGGGCGAGACGGGCTTCACCCTGGCCGCCCGCGTGCGGACGCTTGGGAATTTCGGCGTGATCATGACGACAGCGCGCAGCGACGCCACCGACCAGATCGTCGGGCTTGCCGCCGGCGCCGACAGCTATCTGGTCAAGCCGGTGAACCTGCGGGTGCTTGAGGCCGCGATCCGGAACCTGGCCGGCCGCGTCCGCCAACCCTTCCCGCAAATCACCACCCACGGCGGCTGGCGGCTGGACAACTCCGACTGGCGGCTCAGCGCCCCGGATGGCCGCGTCGTCGACCTGTCCGTGAGCGAACATCGGCTACTGGCGGCGTTCTGCGGCGCGGGCGAGAGCGTCGTCCGGCGCGAGACGCTGTTCGCCGGCCTGGGCAAGGCGGGCGACATCGCCGACGGCTACGCCTTGAACGCCCTGCTCAACCGGCTTCGGCGCAAGGTCGAAGCGAGCCTTGGCCTGTCCCTGCCTCTGCGGCCGGTCCGGGCGGAGGGCTATGTGTTTGCAGGCGGACTAACCCAGTCGCGGGAGCTCCCGACAAAGGACTCTCAGGGATGACGGGTCAGGATCAGGCCTAGCACCAGGCCAAGTCCGAAGTTGGATGTGGTCCAGATTAGGGCGAAGCGGCGCAGGGGCATGGTCGGCTCCGGGGTCTCAGGCCTGGACCTGAAGGCCCTGCAGGTGACGACGGGCTTCGACCGTCAGGGCCCAACGCCGCGAACCCGGGCCGAAGGGCAGGTGGAAGATCGGCGTCATGCCGCGCGCGGTGACCTCGGCCACATGCTGCTCGAAAGCGGCGATGTACTCCTCCGCCAGCGCCGCCGACGCCGCACCCAGGCCGCGCCGAAGGGCCAGGCGATCAATGACCTGATCCCGATGCGCCCCACCGCCCAGTTCAACCAGAACCTCGGTGATTTCCGCCACCCGGGCCTCCAGGCGCCGGGCGCTGCGCGCGTACTTGGATCGCTCGACGTCGGCCAGTCTGATGATCGCCATGGGTGGGGGCTCCCTGTTCCGTGCAGGCACACCTAGGGGTGTGCCGTTGGGGCCGCCAGGGCGAGAATGCTCACGATTGCCGAGCACAAATGATGCTGGATAACGGGCTCAGCGGCCGAGAAGGTGTGTCGCCAGCGCGATGATGATCGCCCAGGCCGCGGCGGCGGCCAGCAACATCGCAGGCAGGGCGAGGCGCAAAGGCAGGCGAGTCTGGGAACGCGCCGGATGCGTGGGGATCGCATCCGACGCGCCGGTGCGCCGGCCATCCTGGCTATCGAGGCGCACGATGAGGCTGCCCATGTTCGTTTCCATCGCTGACATAACGATGTCACGTCGCGCCCGAGGCCAAGCGGACAACGCTAACGATTGAAAAGGCTGAATAACGCAATCCAACGCCGTGAGGCGTGAGGCGCGAAACTACAACTCTTGAGATCGGGCCAGAGCGCCCGCCTACAGGCTCGCCCTGCGCAGGAAGTCGTCGGCTTCCGGGGTCAGGGCCCAGCGATGCGAGCGCTCCCCGAACGGGCGATGGACCAGGGGCGCCAGGCCGCGGGACTGGAGCGCGCGGCAATGGGCGTCAAAGGCTGCGATCAGTTCACTCTTCAGGCCGGGGGAGGCGGGCTGGCCCGTGCGCCGATGGGCGACCCGGTCGATCACAACGTCGCGGTGCGCCGCGCCGCTCAACTCCAAAAGGGCGTCGACGATCTCGGCCATGCGGGCGTCGAGGTCGGGAGCCAGTCTCGCCAGCCGCGCGGCGGCCATCTCTTCCTTGCGCACCAGGGTCATGGATGTGTCGTTAATCCTGTTACGGCCAAGGCGCCCTGAGACCGGCGGTCGCAGGGCCTGCCGCTCTGCAAGGCTAGGATGAGCGGGCCTGCGAAACCCAGACCCTTTGACCCCAGTTTGGGAACGTGAAATCCCCTGCCGTTTCGCCTGCCGCCGCGCTATAGCCGGGCCATGACCGACAAGCCCGCCATCCCCGCCTCGCCCAGCGAGGAGGAGTACCTGAAGAACGTCGCCCAGGCCGACCTTCCGGCCCTGAGCGCGGAGGACCCCTTCGCCCTGTTCGCCGACTGGCTGGCGGACGCCGCCAAGGAGGTCAACGATCCCAACGCCATGGCGCTGGCCACCGCCGACCAGGACGGCATGCCGGACGTGCGTATGGTGCTCCTGAAGGACGCCGGCCCCGACGGCTTCGTATTCTATACGAACCTCGGCAGCGCCAAGGGCCGGCAACTGGCGGCCAATCCCCAGGCCGCTCTCCTGTTCCACTGGAAGTCCCTGCGCCGCCAGGTGCGGGTGCGCGGGACGGTCTCGGCGGTGACGCCGGAGGAGGCCGACGCCTATTGGGCCACCCGCGCCCGCCCGGCCCAGTTGGGCGCCTGGGCCTCGGAACAGTCGCGGGCCCTGCCGGACCGCCTGGCCTTCGAGAAGAAGATCGCCGAGTACGGCCTGAAGTTCGGTCTGTCCAAGATCCCGCGCCCGCCGCATTGGTCCGGCTGGCGGGTGACGCCGCAGCAGATCGAGTTCTGGCGAGACCGGCCGTTCCGCCTGCACGAGCGCCTGGTCTTCCATCGGGCGGAAGGCGGCTGGACCACCGAGAGGCTCTATCCTTGACCCCAAGCCCGGCTGACGAGGAGGCTGAGGTCGCCGCCTGGTTCGCCGCGCGGTCGGAGCCCAACCCCATCGAGACGGCCTGCGCCCGCGTCTACCTGGCCGGCGACACGGCGTTCAAGGTCAAGCGCCGGGTCGATCTGGGCTACCTCGACTTCTCCACCCTGGGCCAGCGCCGCTGGGCCCTGGAGCGAGAACTCGCCTTCAACCGCGCCACCGCTCCGGACATCTATCGCGGGGTGCGCCGGGTCACCCGCGCGGCCGACGGCCGCCTGGAGCTGGAGGGCTTCGGGGTGACGGTTGAGTATGCGCTGGAGATGCGCCGGTTCGACGAGCACATGGTGCTGTCGGCCAGGCCCGATCTTGTGGACGCCCCCCTGTCCGACTCCTTGGGCCGCCTGGTCGCGCGCGTCCACGCCGAGGCCCCGGTCCGTCCCGAGGGCGGCGGCCTGGCCAACCTGAAATACACCATCGACTCCAACGCTCACCTGCTGCGCGGCATGGCGGATCGCCTGGGCGTCGCCGAGGTCGAGGCGGTGATCGCTGACACCTACGCCGAGCTCGACCGCCGGGCGGACCTGCTGGAGGCCCGGCGCACGGCGGGGTTCTCGCGCCACTGCCACGGGGACCTGCACCTGGGGAACATCGTGCTGGAGAACGGCAAGCCCATGCTGTTCGACTGCATCGAGTTCAACGACGTGCTGTCCGAGATCGACGTCCTCTACGACCTGGCCTTCCTGCTCATGGACCTGGACTTCAGGGACAAGCGCCGGGCCGCGGCTCATGTGCTGGCCGCCTATTTCGATGAGGCGGCGCGGACCTGGGGCCAGCCCTTGCGCGATGGGATGGCGCTGCTGCCCCTGCTGCTGTCGGTGCGTGCGGTGGTCCGGGCCCATGTCTGCGGCAATTCCGGCAAGGACGCGGAGGCGCGGGCCTATCTCGCCGCCGCCGCCGCCCATCTCCGGCCCGCCCCGCCGCAACTGGTGGCGGTCGGCGGCCTGTCGGGATCGGGCAAGACCAGCTTCGCAAGGGCCGCAGCGCCCTACCTCGGCGCCTCGCCCGGCGCGGTGGTCCTGCGCACCGACGAGGTCCGAAAGCGCCTGCTGGGCGTGGCGCCAGACGCGCGCCTCCCGGACAGCGTCTATTCGCCGGCCTTCTACGCCGACGTCTATGACACCCTGTTCGCCGACGCCCGGTCCCTGCTGGCGGCCGGCCGCGCGGTGGTGCTGGACGCGACCTTCATCCAGCCGGAGCTGCGCGCCCGCCCGCAGGCCCTGGCCGCCGAGGCCCGCGTCCCGTTCCGCGGGGTCTGGCTGGACGCACCCGCAGAGGTCCTGGCCGACCGGATCGCCCATCGCACCGGCGACGCCTCTGACGCTACCGTCGCCACCCTGAAGATGCAGCTCGAGCGCGACGTGGGGGAGGTGGCCTGGACCAAGGTCGATGCGACCCGAGTGGTGGACGACAATGTCCGGGCGTGGGTTGGCGGGTGACACTTTTAGAAAACCCGCATCGCCCCAGTGAATTCCTGGTTTTGAACTAGGCCAAGGGGCCCCTAGTCAGGTCCCAAGACATCTTCCGTCCGGAGACCTCGCATGAACCTGCGCCCGGCCCTTGCCGCCGCCGCCCTTCTGGCCTTCGCCGGCGCCGCCCAGGCGGCCACGCCCGCGCCCAAGGTCAGCATCTCCAGCTACGCCCAGCTGAAGACCCCGCTGCCCTATCCCTATGACGAGGCCGCCAGCGCCGAGGCCGTCGACGCCGCGGTCGCCAAGGCCAAGGCCCAGGCCAAGAAGTCCGGCAAGCTGTTGCTTATCGACCTGGGCGGCAACTGGTGCGGCGATTGCCGCGTGCTGGCCGGGACCCTCGACCTGCCGGAGATGCAGCGCTTCGTCGACAAGCACTATGTCGAGGTCATCGTCGACGTGGGCCGGTTCAACAAGAACCTGCAGGTGCCGGCGCATTACGGCATCACCCAGCGCCTGGAAGGCGTGCCCAGCCTGCTGATCGTCGATCCCAAGACCGACAAGCTGCTCAACCAGGGCCAGGTCTCCAAGCTGTCCGACGCCCGCAACATGACCCCCCAGAGCCTGGCCGACTACCTGGCCAAGTGGGTGAAGTAGGGGTCTAGGCGGGCTGAAACAGCTCGATCGGGTTGCCAGACGGATCCTCGACCAGGACCTGCCGGCCGCCAGGCCCGGTGATGACCTCATTACGGAACACGGCGCCGGCCTCGCGCAGGCGGGCTACGGTCGCGTCGATGTCCTCGACCGTCAGCACAAACCGGTTCCAGCCGCCGGGCTCCGGCTGGCGGCCGTCCGGCATGGGCCGCGCGGCGGAGGCCTGCGGACCTGCGACCCACAGGGTCATGTCGTCCCGGGCCAGGATGGCCATGGCCGGCCCGAACTGCTGGCGCAGCTCAAACCCCAGCAGATCGACAAAGAAGCGGATCGACTGATCAACATCGCGGACCAGATAGCGGACCTGCGCCATGGCGGCGTCCTCCAGGTTTCAACTCGGCCTGGCGCTATCCGAACATGAAGAAGCCCGCCGGGGCAACGGCGGGCTTCTCTTTGGGGGCCTCGGGAGAAGGCCCCGGCTGGACCGCGGGGGGGCAGGGGCGGTCGAGCTGGTCTCGAATTCCGGTCTTAGCGGGCGGCCATCATCGACGGGGTGATGGCGGCGGCCTTTTCCTGGGCCTCGGCGACCACCGCGGCCTGGCAGGCGCGGTTCGGGGCGCGGGTGCCGGGGGTGACGCGGCAGACGGTGCGGGCGGCGTCCTGGGCGCGCTGGGCGAAGATCTTCTGGCCGGTCGGGCTGGCCAGGTTCAGGTCGGCGACCTTGATCACGGCGGGCTGGGCGTTGGCCGAGGTGGCCAGGGCGATCATGGGCAGGCCAGCCAGCAGCAGGGTGGCGACGGCGGCGATGGAACGGGTCTTGGACATTTGGGCTCTCCGGTCTGAATTCTGTTTGGCCGTTTCTGTGCGGCCGATGAGTTTGTTCTACTGAAGAGCAGCGATATAGTCTTGTTAAGTCGGTGTAATGACGCCGATTTAACAGAATTACATCCGTGTAATGTCTTTTCGAATATTTACATAACTTACTTCTGTGTAATGATCCTCGCGAGCGGGGGATGACAGTCGTCCGCGTCCGATCCATGCTCGTCCATGTGGACGTCATTCTGATCACCCTCGACCAGTTCCGCGGCGACTGCCTTTCGGCGGCAAGCCATCCCCTGGCCCGGACCCCCAATCTCGACCGCCTGGCGGCTGAGGGCGTGCGGTTCGCCCGCCACTACAGCCAGGCCGCGCCCTGCAGCCCGGGCCGCGCCAGCCTGTACACAGGCACGTACCAGATGAACCACCGCGTGGTGGGCAATGGCGCACCCCTCGACCGGCGGCTGGACAATGTCGCCTGGGCGGCCCGGCGGGCCGGCTATGTCCCGACCCTGTTCGGCTACACGGACCAGGCGGTCGACCCGCGCGAGGCGACCGGCCCGGACGATCCGCGCCTGTTGACCTGGGAAGGAATCCTGCCCGGCTTCGAGGTAGGCCTGAACTTCGCGACCCACGATCCCGGCGTCTGGGTCCGCTGGCTGCGCGACCTGGGCTACGAGGTCCCGGACGACTACGAGGGCGCTGTGGGCGGGGAGCCCGGCCGCCCGGCCGAGCACAGCCTGTCGGCCTGGCACACCGACGGCCTGATCGACTGGATCGACGCTCAAGCGGGCCCCCGCTTCGCCCACCTGTCCCAGTTGCGCCCGCACCCGCCCTATGCGGCGGCGGGGGGATACGCGGATCTCTACGCCCCTGAGGACATGCCCGCGCCCATCGCGATGTCAGAGAGCCGCCACCGGCTGCACGACAGCCTGCGGCGCTCAGTCCTGCGGGCGCCCGACGACCCCGACGAGATGGCCAGGATCCAGGCCCAGTACTTCGGCATGATCCACGAGGTCGACGCCCAGCTCGGCCGGCTGTGGAAGGCCCTGGAGGACCGGGGCCTGTGGGACGACACCCTGATCATCGTCACCGCCGACCACGGCGAGCAACTGGGCGACCACGGCCTGATCCAGAAGGGCGGCTTCTTCGAGGCCAGCTACCACATCCCCTGCATCATCCGGGATCCGAGGCGGCCTAAGGCCCATGGCGCGGTGGTGGAGCGGTTCACTGAGAACGTCGACATCCTGCCCACCCTCTGCGAGGCGATGGGTCTGCCCGTCCCGGCCCAGTGCGATGGCTTGCCCCTGACGCCCTTCCTGGCCGGCGAGGATCCGCCCTGGTGGCGCGAGGCGGCGCACTGGGAGTTCGACTGGCGGGGCGCGGCGATCCCGCTTGGACCCCATCAATGGCCCTGGGACCGCCGGCTGGAGCGCCAGAACCTGGCTGTCCGCCGCGACGAGACCACGGCCTATGTCCAGTTCGGCGACGGCTCGGCCCTGTGCTTCGACCTGGAGGCCGATCCCACCTGGCGGACGCCGGTCACCGACCCGGCGGTGAGCCTGGCCAAGGCGCAGGCCATGCTGGCCTGGCGGCACCAGCATCTGGACCGGACGCTGACGGGTCTGCTGGTCCAGGACGGCGGGGTCGGGCGCTGGCCCGAGGGGGTTCAGGCCGGATAGACCTGGGGCCGCAGGGGCTGGACCCGGACCGGCAGGCCAGGCGCCAGGGCGAAGTTGAGCGTCTCGGCCCGGACCTTCAGCTCCACCACGCCCGAGGTCAGGCGTACATTGGCCCGGATGTCCTGGCCGCGCGCTGAGACGCTTTCCACCTGGCCGGCGATCCCCGCCCGGTCCGCCGGGGCGATGGCCACCTCGTCGGGGCGGAACATGACCAGCACCTGGCCCTGGGGCGCGGTCGCGGGCGCCGTGGTCCGCCAGCCGGCGACAGCCAGCTGCGCGCCCTCGACCGTGCCCTCGAACCGGCAGGCCGAGCCCAGGAAGTCGAACACGTGCGGGTCGGCGGGATTGTCATAGACCTCGTCCGGCCGGCCCAGCTGGACCAGGCGACCGTCCTTCAGGATCGCCACCCGGTCGGCCATGTCGAGGGCCTCGTCCTGGTCGTGTGTGACGAAAACGGTGGTGACGCCGGCCCGGTCATGCAACTCGCGCAGCCATTGGCGCAGGTCGCGGCGGACCTTGGCGTCCAGGGCGCCGAAGGGTTCGTCCAGCAGTAACAGGCGCGGCTCGATGGCCAGGGCCCGGGCCAGCGCGACGCGCTGCCGCTGGCCGCCGGACAGCTGGGCCGGATAACGCTTCTCAAGGCCGGGCAGCTGCACGAGGTTCAGAAGGTCGCCGACCCGTTCGCGGATCGCCTTGGCGCTGGGGCGCTCGGCGCGCGGCCGCACGGTGAGGCCAAAGGCGATGTTCTGGGCCACGGTCATGTGCCGGAACAGGGCGTAGTGCTGGAACACCATCCCCACTTGGCGCTTGCGGGCCGGCAGGGCCAGGAAGTCGCCGCCGTCAAAGCGGATCTCGCCCTGGTCCGGCGTCTCCAGCCCCGCCAGCACGCGCAGCAGGGTGGTCTTGCCCGAGCCCGAGGGACCGAGCAGGGCCAGGAACTCCTTGTCGCGCGCCTGAAGGGAGACGTCGTTCAGGGCTGGGAAGCGGCCGAACGTCTTGGAGATCCCGCGGATATCCAGGGCGAGCTGCGAAGCGTCAGTGCTTGCGGGCAGGGGAAAGGTCATCGGCGTGCCGCCATTCGAGCGCTGTCTTCAGGATGAGGGTGAGGAGGCCAAGACCGGCCAGGACTGAGGCGGCCGCGAAGGCGCCGACATAGTCGTAGTCGTTGTAGAGGACCTCCACATGCAGGGGCAGGGTGGTGGTCATGCCGCGGATGTGGCCGGAGACGACGGAGACCGCCCCGAACTCGCCCATCGCCCGGGCGTTGCAGAGCAGGACGCCGTAGAGCAGGGCCCAGCGGATATTGGGCAGGGTCACGCGCCAGAAGGTGGCGAAGCCCGAGGCGCCCAGGGTGATGGCCGCGGCCTCCTCGTCTGAGCCCTGCTGCTGCATCAAGGGGATCAGCTCGCGGGCGACGAAGGGCAGGGTGACGAACACCGTCGCCAGCACCAGGCCCGGCAGGGCGAAGATGATCTTCAGGTCGTGGTCCATCAGCCAGGTCCCGAACCAGCCCTGGGCCCCGAACAGCAGCACCCAGACCAGGCCCGAGACCACCGGCGAGATCGAGAAGGGCAGGTCCAGCACGGTCATCAAGAGGTTGCGGCCGACAAACTCGAACCGCGTCACGGCCCAGGCCGCAGCCACGCCGAAGATGGCGTTCAAGGGCACGGAGATGGCTGCGACCGTCAGGGTCAGGCGGATGGCGGCGAGCGCGTCCGGCTCCTTCAGGGCGGCCAGATAGGCCTCGGTCCCCTTGGACAGGGCGTCGTGGAAGACGGTGTAGAGCGGCAGGCCCACCAGCACCGCCATGACCACCGCGGTGGCCAGGACGAACAGGGGCGCAAACCCTGGCAGGCGCACCAGGGGGCCGCGGGCCGCGGGGCGCTCAGGCCCCTCGCGGTTGGGGATTTCGCGGGCGGGGGCGAGGCTCATGCGCGGCCTCGCCGGACCAGGGCGTTCTGGGCGATATTGACCACGCCCAGGATCGCGAAGGCGGCGGCGACCATGGCCAGGCCCACCGCAGCGGCGCCGGCATAGTCGTATTCTTCAAGCTTGATGACGATCAGCAGCGGGGCGATCTCGGTCTTCAGCGGCATGTTGCCGGCGATGAACACCACCGAGCCGTACTCGCCCACCGCCCGGGCGAAGGCCAGGCTGACGCCGGAGATCAGGGCTGGGAACAGGGTCGGCAGGACCACCCGGGTGGCCCGCTGCAGGTCGGTGGCGCCCAGGGTGCGGGCGGCTTCCTCGACCTCGGCATCCAGGTCCTCAAGCACTGGCTGCAGGGTGCGGACCACGAAGGGCAGGCCGATGAACACCAGGGCGATGAAGATGCCGATCGGGGTGTAGGCGATCTTGATCCCGGCCTGGGCGGCCACCGAGCCGATCAGGCCGTTGGGCGCATAGATGGCGGTCAGAGCGATGCCGGCCACCGCCGTCGGCAGGGCGAAGGGCAGGTCGACCAGGGCGTCGAGGATGCGCCGGCCGGGAAAGGCGTAGCGTGTCAGGGTCCAGGCGATCAGCAGGCCGAGCGGCGTATTGACCAGGGCGGCCAGGGCCGACAGGCCGAAGCTGAGCTTCAGGGCGGCCAGCACCCGGGGCTGGGTCAGGGTCTCGATCACGCCGGACAGGCCGATCTCCGCCGGCCGCAGGGCCAGCGCGATCAGCGGCAGCACCACGATCAGCCCCAGCCAGGCCAGGGTGATCCCGATGGCCAGGGGGAAGCCCGGCAGGATGGAGGGCTGGACGAAGCGCCGTCCGCGCCGTGCGACCGCCGCCGTCATGCGTAGATCTGGTCGAAGACGCCGCCGTCCGAGAAGTGGACCTTCTGAGCCTTCTTCCAGCCACCGAAGGCCTTATCGATGGTGACCAGCGGGATCTGCTTGAACTGGCCGGCGTACTTCTTGGCCGCCGCCGCTTCACGCGGGCGGAAGAAGTGCTTGCCGATGATGTCCTGGGCCAGGGGGCTGTACAGGAAGTTCAGATAGCCGGTGGCCAGGGTGCGGGTCTTGTGGCGGTCTACGTTTCGGTCGACCAGGGCGACCGGCGGCTCGGCCAGGATCGACATCGACGGATAGATCACGTCGAAGTTCGGGCCGAACTCGTCGATGGTCAGCCTGGCCTCGTTCTCCCAGGACAGCAGGACATCGCCGATGCCGCGCTGGGCGAAGGTGGTGGTGGAGCCACGGGCGCCGGCGTCCAGCACCGGCACGTTCTTATAGAGCTTGCGCACGAAGTCCCGGGCCGCGGCGTCGCCGCCCTTCTTCTGGCCGAAGGCGTAGGCCGCCAGATAGCTCCAGCGCGCGCCGCCAGAGGTCTTCGGATTGGGCGTGATGACGCCGACGCCCGGCTTCACCAGGTCGCTCCAGTCCTTGATCCCCTTCGGATTGCCCTTGCGGACCAGGAAGACGATCGTGGAGACGTACGGGGGCGAGTTGTTCGGCAGGCGGCTCTGCCAGTTGGCAGGCAAGAGCTTGGCGCGCTCGGAGATCTCGTCGATGTCGGCGGCCAGGGCCAGGGTGACGACGTCGGCCTCCAGGCCGTCGATCACGGCGCGGGCCTGCTTGCCGGAGCCGCCATGGCTCTGGTTCACGGTCACCGTCTGGCCGGTGCGGCCCTTCCAGTACTTGGCGTAGGCGGCGGTGATCTCCTTGTAGAGCTCGCGCGTCGGGGCGTAACTGACGTTCCGCAGCGTGGCCGGCGCCGGGGCGGCCTGGGCCAGGCCCGCGGGCGCGGCCGCCGCGGCCACGGCGCCGGCGGCGATATCGCGGCGGGTAAGTTCAAGCTTCGACATGGCGGCCCCTCAAGGTGGCGTGGCGACACCGTGGGTGTATTCCATATAAATCCATATGGGCGATAGGAATAAAATGGAATGCCTCGCAGAAATTCTGCGGGCGGGCGCGATAGACAAGGTAGTTGCAAGCCGATCTCGCCCTGCACGGGCGTCGCGTTGCCTAGACGTAAACTGCTGTCTAGCCTAAGCGAAACCCAACAGGGTCAAAGGCCGGAGGAAACCCAAGATGCAAGGCAGGATGCAGGACTGGCCGCTTACGGTCGATCGCATCATCGATCACGCCAAGTCCTGGCACGGTGGGCGTGAAATCGTCACCCGCTCGGTGGAAGGTCCGATCGTGCGGACCACCTACGCTGAGGTCCACAGCCGGGCCAAACGCGTGTCCAACGTGCTGCGCAACCTGGGAATCCAACAGGGCGACCGCGTTGCGACGCTCGCCTGGAACACCGCCCGCCACATTGAGGCCTGGTACGGCATCATGGGCATCGGCGCGGTCTGCCACACCCTGAACCCGCGGCTGTTCTCCGAGCAGCTCGTCTACATCATCAATCACGCCGAAGACCGGGTCATCTTCACCGACCTGACCTTCCTGCCGATCCTGAACCAGATCCGCGACCAGATCCCGACCGTGAAGCAGATCATCGTCCTCACGGACGCGGCGCACATGACGGCCGAGCTGCCGGGCGCCCTGTGCTATGAGACCCTGGTGGGCGAGGTCTCGGACCAGTGCGCCTGGGGCGGCTTCGACGAGAGCACCCCAGCCGGCCTCTGCTACACCTCCGGCACCACCGGCAATCCGAAGGGTGTGCAGTATTCGCACCGCTCGAACTTCCTCCACACCCTGGTGACCATGGGCGCGGACGTGCTTGGCATCGGCGCGCGCGACACCGTGCTGCCCGTGGTGCCGATGTTCCACGCCAACGCGTGGGGCGTCGCCTTCTCGGCTCCGGCCGTGGGCGCCAAGCTGGTCATGCCCGGCCAGAAGCTGGACGGCGCCTCGATCCACGAGCTGCTGGAGACCGAACAGGTCACCTTCTCGGCCGCCGTGCCGACCGTCTGGCAGATGCTGCTGCAGCACCTGGAAGCCACCAACGGCAAGCTCTCGAGCCTGAAGCGCGTCGTGATTGGCGGCTCGGCCGTGCCGGAAAGCATCGTGCGCCGGTTCCGGGACGACTACGGCGTCGACGTCACCCACGCCTGGGGCATGACCGAGACCTCGCCGCTCGGCACCCAGGCCACCCCAAACGCCGCCATCGCGGCGATGGACGAGGAGGACCAGCTCCGCTTCAAGCTGAAGCAGGGCCGTCCGCCGCTTGGCATCGACCTGAAGCTGGTCAATGACGAGGGCAAGCGCCTGCCGCACGACGGCTCGACCTTCGGCAAGCTGATGGTGAAGGGGCCCTTCGTCGTGGGCGAATATTTCCGCGGCGACGGCGGCGAGATCCTCGACGGCGAGGGCTTTTTCGACACCGGCGACGTGGCGACCCTGGACGAGCATGGCTTCATGCAGATCACCGACCGCTCGAAGGACGTGATCAAGTCCGGTGGCGAGTGGATCAGCTCCATCGAGATCGAGAACATCGCCGCCGGCCATCCCAAGGCCGAGCTGGCCGCCGTGATCGGCGTCTTCCATCCGAAGTGGGACGAACGCCCGCTGCTGCTGGTCAAGCTGCGCGCTGGCGAGACCGCCACCAAGGAAGAGTTTCTGCAGTACCTGGAAGGCAAGATCGCCAAGTGGTGGATGCCGGACGACGTGGTCTTCGTGGACGACATCCCG
>CAZXVO010000065.1:0-19045 GCA_964643835.1 uncultured Phenylobacterium sp.
TCATGGCCGGGCTTGTCCCGGCCACCCATACGCGCCTGAGGTTCAGGCCTGGGCGTGGCGGCTCCGCCTCGTTCCCACCGCCGACACGGAGTTCATGGGTGGCCGGGACAAGCCCGGCCATGACGGCCTAGGTGGACCCTCGCCGCATCTTCCAGGCACCGACTGAGGGAGGATGACGCAAGAGCTTAGCCCTTCAGCAGCCGCCCCAGCTCCAGCAGGGGCGCACGCTGGACTTCGGGGATCGAGGCGTCGGCTTTCGGGCCGACATTGATCAGCAGGTTGCCGCCCCGGCCGGTCACGTCGCGATAGAGCTCGATCAGGCCCTGGCCATCGAGATAGTCGCCGACCTCCTCATTGGCGTTGTAGCCGAAGGCCATGCCCAGGCCGCGGACCGACTCCCACTTCACATCGCCCAGCCCCTCGCCGCGCGCATATTCCACGGTGCGGAAGTCGTAGTGGGTGGTGGCCGGCGAATGCGTCTCGCCGTCCGTCTCGGCCAGCTTGGCCTTCACCGAGGCGTTGAAGCCGGCGAGCGCCATCGGCTCCTTCAGGGCCTGGAACAGGGCGCTCTCCCCCATCCAGCGGTCATTGACCACGCCGTCGGGCACATGGGCGTAGTAGTGGCTGAACACCTCGTCCAGGTCGCGCTTGTCCGGCCAGGCGATGTCGTTCCACAGGACGGACGGCTTGTAGCGCTCCACGAGTTCACGGACCTGGGCCTTGGCGTAGGCGCGATAGTCTTCGCCGGTCGGCACGCAGGCGAACATGTCGCCGAAGTTCGAGATCGGGGTGTGGAAGAAAGTCCAGTCCAGGCCGCCGGAATAGTAGAGCCCAAAGCGCATGCCGCGCTTGCGCACGGCGTCGGCCAGTTCGCCCACGAAGTCGCGCTGGCTATGCCAGCCGGGCCGATGCGGGTTCTCCACCTGCGTCGGCCACAGGCAGTAGCCGTCATGGTGCTTGGTGACGAAGACCACATAGGTCGCGCCTGAGGCCTGGAACAGGTCGGCCCAGGCGTCGGCGTCAAAGGCCTCGGCGGCGGTGTCGAAGGGTGCGCGGAAGGCCTCGTAGGGCGCCTCGCCATAGTGTTCGGCGTGGTGGCGCGCCGTGGGGCTGCCAGCCACCTTCATGGCGTTGGGATACCACTCGGCGTAGGGGCCGAGCGCGAAGGCGTGATCGTAGTCTGTCTTCACCAGCTCGGTCAGGGACTCGCCGCGCGGCGCCCAGGCGGGAATGGCCCACATGCCCCAGTGGATGAAGATCCCCAGCTGGGGCTTGGCGTACCACTCGGGGCACGGCCGGCCCTCATAGGCGGAGCTGCTCATTCGTCCCTCCCCGCGCCGGCGTCTCTGCGGCCTGGCGTCGGGGACCATTCCGAGCGGGCGCCGCGCGGGAAGTCAATCGGGGATAGAGCGGGCTTAAGCCTCGGCGCCGCCGAACCGTTCGACCCACTCGGCCACCTGGGCGTCCTCGACCTTGCGGAACAGGACCTCGGGCGCCTTGACCGTCCGGCCGGGCTCCAGGGCCGCCAGGGCCTCGCCCGCCTTGGGCCAGCGGCCGGGGAAGGCTTCGCCCACGCCCTCGGCGATCTTCTCGCAGGCGAAGGGAATGAAGGGCTCGGAGACCTTGGCGAACAGGGCCACCAGGTTCAGGCCGGTGCGCACCGCCACGGCGGCGCGGTCGCGGTCGGTCTTGATGGCGGTCCAGGGGGCGGCCTCGGTCAGGTACTGGTTGCCCAGCACCCACAGCTGACGCAGGGCGGTGGCCGACTTGCGGAACTCCATCGCCTCCATCAGCTCGGTCAGCTCGGCGAGCTTGGCCTCCACGTCGGCGTGCAGCTTGGCTTCCAGCGGGCCATCCTCGCCGCCGTCCGGAACCACGCCGTCGAAGCGGCTTTCAGTGAACTTCAGGATGCGGTTGACGAAGTTGCCCAGCACGTCGGCCAGGTCGGCGTTCACCTGGGCCTGGAACTGTTCCCAGGTGAAGGTGGCGTCGGAAGTCTCCGGCGTGTTGGCGGTCACCCACCAGCGCCAGTAGTCGGGCGGCAGCAATTCCAGCGCGTGGTCCATGAACACGCCACGCTTCTGCGAGGTGGAGAACTTGCCGCCGTAATAGTCCAGCCAGTTGAAGCCCTTCAGCCGGTCGACCAGCTTCCAGGGCGCGTTGCTCGCCGGGCTCCAGGCCTTGCCGTCAAAGCGCTCGTTGACGCCGATCAGGGTGCAGGGGAAGCCCACGGTGTGGAAGGGCACGTTGTCCTTGCCCATGAACTCCACATAGGTGACGTCCGAAGCCGCCTCGCCACGCCACCAGCGCTGCCAGTCGGCGTCCTGCGCCTGGCCGCCGGCCTTGACGTCGGCCCACTCCCAGGTGGCGGCGATGTATTCGATGGGCGCGTCGAACCAGACATAGAAGACCTTGCCGGCCAGGCCCTCGACATCGGGCTTCTGGCCGTCCGGATTGGCGCCCCAGTCGGCGGCGTTGACCGGCACGCCCCATTCGAGGTCGCGGGTGATGCCCCGGTCCTGCAGGCCTTCGTCCAGCCACTTCAGCGCGATGGAGGTGACCAGCAGCGGCCAGTCGCCCTTTTTCCCCTCGATCCAGGCGCGCAGCCGCTCGGCGAACAGGCTCTGACGCAGGAACAGGTGCTTGGACGGGCGGATCTCGATGTCCGGCGAGCCGGACACAGCCGAGCGCGGATTGATCAGGTCGGCAGGGTCCAGCACGCGGGTGCAGTTCTCGCACTGGTCGCCGCGGGCGGCCTCGTAGCCGCAGTGCGGGCAAGTCCCGATCACATAGCGGTCGGGCAGGAAGCGCTTGTCAGCGTTGGAATAGACCTGCTGGGTGACGCGCTCCTCGATGAAGCCCTGCTCCCACAGGGTCTGGGCGAACATCTGGGTCACGCGGCGGTTCTGAACTGAAGACGAGCGGCCGAAGTGGTCCCAGGACAGGCCGAAGGCCCGGCCCAGGCGATGCTGGATTTCGTGCTGCTCGTCGCAGAAGGCGGCCGGCGACATCCCGGCTTCGGCCGCGGCCAGCTCGGTGGGCGTGCCGTGCTCGTCGGTGGCGCACAGATAGAGGGTCTCGCGGCCCAGCGAGCGCTGAAAGCGGGCGAACACGTCAGCCGGGAGCATGGAGCCCGCGAGCGTCCCCAGGTGCTTGATCCCGTTGATGTAGGGCAAGGCCGAGGTGATGAGGATGCGGGTCATGCGAAGCTCGAAATGAGGAGGCTTGGAAGCGGCGTCATATAGGGCGCCGCGCCGCTCGCGCCAAAACCTTCTCGCCAAGCCGCGCGATTGGCTTCAGCATACCCCGGTTCTTTGGGGGGACAGGAATATGATCAAGGGCGTGAACTGGGTCGCGGTCGCCATCAGCGTGGCGCTGCTCGAGGCGCTGGGCTACCTCTGGTACGGGGTGCTGCTGGGCGATGTCTGGACCGCCGCCTACACCGAGGCCATGGGCCATGCGCCGCCGGCGGCAGGCCAGGCGCTCTATATGGCGCTGGGGGTGGTCAACACCCTGATCCTGGTGATCGGCCTGGCCTGGGTCTTCGCCAAGCTGGGGGTCAATTCGCTGGCCGGGATCGGCGCAGCCGTGGCGGTCTGGTTCTTCTTCAACTTCACCACCATGTCGATCGACTTCCTCTACATGCAGATGCCGGGCCGCCTGGTGATCATGAACATGGGCTACCAGCTGATCAGCTACCTGATCGCCGGCGCCATCCTGGGCCTGATGCCGGTGAAGGGCGCTAAAGCGGCCCCTTAAAGATGAACAGGGCGCCCAGGGCGATGAGGGCGAACCCGACCAGGTGGTTCATCGTCAGGCGCTCGCCCAGATAGGTTACCGAGAACACGGCGAAGACGCTGAGGGTGATGACCTCCTGCATGGTCTTCAGCTCCGCCGGAGAGTAGTGCGCCTGGCCGATCCGGTTGGCCGGCACCGCCAGGCAGTACTCGAAGAACGCGATCCCCCAGCTCACCACGATGATCAGCCACAGCGGTCGGTCATGGACCTTCAGGTGGCCGTACCAGGCGAAGGTCATGAAGAGGTTGGACGCGACCAGCATCAGGACCGGCGCGATCACGGCGAAGCTCAGGGGCATGCGGGTCTCCACGGCGGAGCTCTATACGTACTGCGAAGGCCAAGGTTCCGCCTCCCCGAGACCGTCATGGCCGGGCTTGTCCCGGCCACCCATACGCGCCTGAGGTTCAGGACAATGAGCAGCGGCGCAGTTCGCGCTTGTTAGGGCAACGCGGTGTTCATGGGTGGCCGGGACAAGCCCGGCCATGACGGTGGGATGGGTGGCGCCTAGAGCGTGGGCGTCCTGTCGAACCACGGCTGAGCCGTCTCCAACTGTCCAGCCAGGCGGAACAGCAGCCCCTCCTCCGCCATGCGGCCGACGAACTGGACGCCGATGGGCAGGCCGGACTTGGACCAGGACAGGGGCACGGTCATGGCCGGCTGGCCGGTGTTGTTGAAGGCCTGGGTGTTCGGCATGAAGTCGAACAGACGCGGCGCATAGGTCTCGATGCTCTCGGTCAGCCAACCGATGGGGATGGCCGGGCTGCCGAGGGTCGACAGCAGCAGGACGTCATAGGTCTTGAACAGCTCGGCGACGGCGCGGCCATAGGCGTGGATGGCGGCGAGCCCCCGGACATAGGCCGGGCCTGTCACGCTCATGCCCCGGCGGGCCATGAACCAGGTCAGGTCTTCGACGTCCGTCTGGTCGGCGGGACGGCCGCGCTTTTCACCCTCGATCTCCAGGGTGGCGGCGACGCTGGCGGCGATGACGTCGCCCGCCGCCTGCTGCATGGCGGCGAGATTGCCCGGCACGGTCACCTCCTCCACCGTATGCCCCAGGCTCTCGCACAGGCGCGCGGCGTCCAGCACCGCCTGGGCGCATTCGGGGTCAAGCGCCGGGGCCGCCAGCGCGGCGGTGGTGAAGCCGATCCTCAGCTTGCCGGGCGCGCGGCCGACCTCCTCGGCGTAGGGAACCGCAGGCGCCGCCAGATAGTAGGGATCGCCGGATTGCGGCTGGCAGACCACGTCGAGCAGCACGGCGCTGTCGCGAACCGAGCGGGTCACCGCGTGCTGGATGGAGGCCCCGCCCCACCCCTCGCCCATCGGCGCGAAGGAGACGCGGCCACGGGACGGCTTCATGCCAAACAGCCCACAGGCCGAGGCCGGGGTACGGATCGAGCCGCCGCCGTCGCTGGCGTGGGCCGCGGGCACGATGCCGGCCGCCACCGCCGCCGCCGCGCCGCCTGACGAGCCGCCCGGCGTGCGGTTGACGTCCCAGGGATTGCGGCAGGCGCCCAGAAAGTCCGGTTCGGTGATCGGCATCAGGCCGAACTCCGGCGTGTTGGTCTTGCCGAAGATGTTCAGGCCGGCCTGCTTGTAGGCGGTGACGATGGCGCTGTCGGCGGCGGCGAGGTTGTCCTTCCACAGGCGCGAGCCGCCGGTGGTCACCGTGCCGGCCATCATGGCCCCGAGGTCCTTGAGCAGGTAGGGCACGCCGCCAAGCGGCCCCTGTGGCTTGGCCGGCAGGGCTTTGCGCGCCATCTCGACCAGGTCCAGGGTCACGGCGTTGAGGGCCGGATTGACCTCAGCCATCCGCGCGGCGGCGGTATCCAGAAGCTCGCCCGCAGAGACCTCGCCCTTGGCGACCAGCCCGGCCAGGCCCACGGCGTCGTGCTTGCGATACTCTTCGAACTTCATGGCGCGCTCTCCCTGTCACCGAGGAGAGGACCACAACCCCAGATCAGAACCAACGCCGCAGTGGGCCCCTACGCCCGATCCGGGCAGCCGGGTGCGTCAGGCGGCGCGGCGTCCCTGGCTGCGGCCGCCGGGCAGACGGAACCGCGCCACCAGCCGGTCCAGGCCGTGGGCCTGGTCCTTCAGCGCCTCGGCGGCGGCGGAGGTCTCCTCGACCATCGCTGCGTTCTGCTGGGTCATCTGGTCCATCTGGCTGACCGCGGCGTTGACGGCCTCCAGGCCGCTGGCCTGTTCCCGCGCCGAGGCGGTGATCTCGGAGACCAGGCGATGCACATCGGCGATGCGGTCGAGGATGGCGGCCAGGGCCTCTCCGGTGCGACCCACATGCTGGACGCCCGCGCCAACCTCGGAGCCCGACGTGGCGATCAGGGTCTTGATCTGCCTGGCGGCTTCGGCCGAGCGCTGAGCCAGGCCCCGCACCTCCGAGGCGACAACCGCGAAACCCTTGCCCGCCTCGCCGGCCCGCGCGGCTTCGACGCCGGCGTTGAGGGCGAGCAGGTTGGTCTGGAAGGCGATCTCGTCGATCACCCCGATAATCTGGCTGATCTGGGCGGACGAGGCCTCAATCCGGGCCATGGCCGCCACAGCGGCCTCGACCACGGACTTCGACTCTTCGGCGACCGCGCGCGCGTCGGCTGCCGCAGCGCCGGCCTTGCCCGCGCCTTCCGAGGCGTGCCGGACGGTGGCGGTGATCTGGTCGAGGGCCGCGGCCGTCTCCTCCAGGCTGCCGGCCTGGTTCTCCGTGCGGCGGGACAGCTCGTTGGCGGCGCCGCTGATATCAGCCGCGCTATGGCGCAGGCGCCCGGCGGCCTCGACCATCTCGCCCAGGGTCTGAGCCAGGGCGTCAGTGGCCAGGTTGAAATCCTGGCGCAAGGGCTCGTATTCGCTGGGGAACGGCGTGTGCGCCCGCAAGGTCAGATCCCCTGCGGCCAGGCCGGCCAGGCCCTCGCCCAGGGTGCGGACCACCCGCTCCTGCTCCTCACCGCTGGTGCGCAGGGCCTCGGCCCGCGCCCGCTCGGCCTCGGCCTCGGCGTCGGCCTGGGCGCGCTCGGCCTGCAGGCGGGCGTTGGCGGCGAGCTGATGGCGGAAGCCTTCCAGGGCCTCGGCGATCTCGCCCACCTCATCGCCAGTTCCGCCGCCGGGGACCGGCTCGTCATAGCGGCCTTCGCCCAGGTCCCGCACGGCGGCGACCAGGCGAGCCAGGGGCTGACGGATCACGCGGGTGGAAGTGAAGGTCAGGGCCCCCAGCACAGCGGCCAGCAGGACCAGGCCGCCGACGAACAGGGCCAGGGCGAGGCGACGGGCCGGCGCGGCCACGGCGCTGTGCGAGACGTCGGCGACCAGCACCCAGCTCGCGCCATCGGCGTTCAGGCGCACCGGCAGGACAAACCGCTCGGCTGCCCCGCCGTCCATCTTCACGCCCCGGATCCGCCCCGGCTCGCCCTTCTCCAGGGCCGCCTTGATCACGTCCATGCCGGGGTCGGCATAGGTCTTCATCCGCAGCTTGCCGTCGGGGTGCGACAGCCAGACGCCGGACGGCGAGACCAGCATGACCCGGCCCTTGCCCAGGGGATGGATAGCGTCGAGGCGCGCGGCGAGTTCGTTGAGCCCGATATCCAGGCCGGCGACGCCGATCGTCCGGCCACCGGCCTGGATCGGATAGGTCACCGAGGTCATCAGCACCGGCTTGCCGTCGATGTCGTCCGTGTAGGGCTCCAGCACAGCGCCGCGCCCGCTGCGGAACGAGGTCACATAATAGGGTTCCTGCACGTCGCTGTCGGAGCCGCTCTGGAACTCCAGACCGGACTTTCCGCGCACCCAGTAGGCGTCAAAGCGGCCGGTCTCGGTCCCGGCCAGGTCGTTGCGGCCCGCGGCCTCGGCGTCCGAGCCCAGGGTCTCGCCCGGCTCCAGGATGGTCCAGGCGCCCAGCACCACCGGCTCGGCGGTGGCGGCGGGCTTCAGCAGTTCCAGAAGGGCGGGCCGGCTGTGGGCGCCGGCCGCCTTGGCCGCGGCCATCGAACCGGCCAGGGCGCGGGTGGAGGCGTCCACGGCGGCGAGTTCGCCGCTGATCTCGCGAGCGGCCTCCTGGGCGATCGCCTGCGCATAGAGTTCAGACAGGCGGGTCATCTCCCGCCCAGTGCTCCAGGTCAGCACGGCGGCCCCGGCCAGCACCAGGAGACTGATGGACAGCCCTGCGGCGAGCATCAGCTTGCCCGCCACCTTCAATCGACGCGACATGGTTATCGACACGCTACTAGGTCCCCCTGGACCGCGACTGAAAGCCGCAATGCTGAAAAAATACTCAATGAATGTTCGCCGAACGCGAGCATGCGCCGCTGTCGCGCGGCAAGATGGCGCGCCCATGCTGGGTGGGCCTGGTGCAGCAAGAGACCGCGCGCTGAACCGGTTGCATGCGCCGGGGGCAAGCGGATAAAGGGGAGCCGTGGCTCCGCATGGCGTCGCGCGGATGACGCCAGGCCGCCAAGCCGGCGAAACCGAAATAAATACAACGCGCCGGCTTAGCTCAGTTGGTAGAGCAGCGGTTTTGTAAACCGAAGGTCACGGGTTCGAATCCTGTAGCCGGCACCATTTCCCGAGCCCAGTCCGTGACCGCAGAGCGTCCGCCGATCCGTATCTTCATCGACGCCGACGCCTGTCCGGTGAAGGACGAGGTGTACAAGGTAGGCGCCCGATATGGGTTGAAGACCTGGGTGGTCTCCAACGCCTTCATGGTGATTCCGGCCTCGCCGCTGATTTCGCGCATGATCGTCGACGCCGGTCCTGACGTCGCCGACGACTGGATCGTGGAACAGGCTGCAGCCGGCGACGTGGTGGTGACCAATGACATCCCGCTGGCTGACCGGGTCCTGAAGAAGGGGGCCTACGCCATCGGGGCGAACGGGCGACCGTTCACCGCCGACTCCATCGGCCAGGCCCTGGCCCAGCGGTCGATCATGGAGCACCTGCGCTCCTCGGGCGAAATCACGGGTGGTCCGAGGCCCTTTGACCGCAACGACCGGTCGCGCTTTCTCCAGGCCTTGGACGAGGCGATAAACAAAGAGCTGCGTCGGCGGCGCTGATTGTTTCGGATCACTTGCGCGAGGGCGTGGCTGGAGTAGCTTCCGCGCCGCATCCTTTCCGGAGATCTCGCATGCGTCGCTTCCTCCTCGCCGCCACCCTCGTCACCGCCGCCGCGCTCGCGGGCTGCGGTCAGCAAAAGGCTCAATCGACCGGCTCCGAGGAGTCCGCGGCCGAGCCCGCAGCGGCCCCGACCGCGGAAGAGGGCCTGACCGACGCCCAGAAGCAGACCCTGCTGGCCTCCCTGCCCGCCCCGTACAACACCGGCGACGTCGCTAACGGCAAGAAGGCCTTCCTGGTCTGCAAGTCCTGCCACACCCTGGTCGAGGGCGGCGCCAACATGACCGGCCCGAACCTCCACGGCGTCTTCGGCCGCAAGGCGGGCACGGAAGCCGGCTTTACCTATTCCGACGAACTCAAGGCCTCGGGCCTGGTCTGGGACGCCGCGACCATCGACAAGTGGAGCGCCAACCCGAAGGCCATGGTGGCCGGCACCAAGATGTCCTTCGTGGGCGTCAAGAACGAGAAGGACCGGGTGGACCTGATCGCCTACCTGAAGACGGAAACCAGCGCGGCGCCGGAATAGGCGCGAATTCGGAAATAGCAACCTTGACGCGACTTTCGGCCAGGCCCAGATTGGGGAGGCTGAAGCCGTTTCGCATCTGACGGTCTTCGCACACCTCGGCGTCTCCGCAAGCGTCGCCGGGGCCAGGCGCGGGGCCGCACCCCACGCCAGCGCCGTGACAACCCCCTGTCCGGCGCGCCTGACTCCAAGAACGCCTCCCCGTTTCGGCGGGGAGGCGTTTTCATGTGGGATAAGGACCTATTCGGCGGCGTTCGCGGCGCGGGCGTGTTCGTCGGCCTCGAAGGCCTCGATGCGGCGCGCCGTCGCCTGGGGCGACTTCGTGAACCGGGCCAGGAGGTTGTAGAATACCGGCACGATGAACAGGGTGAGCAGGGTCGAGAAGATCGCCCCGAAGAAGATCACCACCCCGATGGTTTTGCGGCTTTCGCCCCCGGCCCCGCCCCACAGGATCAGCGGAATGGCGCCGGCGGCCGCCGAGATCGAGGTCATGATGATCGGACGCAGGCGCAGGGAGGCGCTTTCGATCACCGCCTCGCGCACCGACAGGCCCTCGTCACGGAGCTGATTGGCGAACTCCACGATCAGGATGCCGTTCTTGGCGGCGATCCCGACCAGGATGATCAGGCCGATCTGGCTGTAGGTGTTCACCGTCGAGCCCACGACCAACAGACCAAATAGCCCGCCCACCACCGCGACCGGCACGGTCAGCATGATGACGCCGGGGTGGATCCAGCTTTCGAACTGGGCGGCGAGCACCAGGAAGACCAGCAGCAGGGCCATGGCGAAGGCCAGGCCGACGGCGCCGCCAGCTTCGAGATAGTCCCGCGCCGTGCCGCCCCACTTGATGGTCATGCCGGGGTGCTTGGCGACCTCGTCCTGGAAGAACTTCACCCCCTCGCCCACGGTGTAGCCGGGGTTCAGCTGGACGCTGAGGGTGATGGAGCGCAGGCGGTCCACCCGCGAACGGTCCGGCGTATCGCCGCGCACGCGGGTGCTGACCACCGAGGACAGGGGCACGGTGGAACCCGCGGTCGTCCGCACATAGAGGTCGCCGACGTCCTGCTCGGTCTGCCGCTTGGCGCGGTCGGTCTGCAGGATGACGTCGTATTCCTGGCCGTCCTTGATGTAGGTGGTCACCTTGCGGGAGCCGAACATGGTCTCCAGCGCCCGGCCCACCGACTGGGCCGAGACGCCCAGGTTGGCCGCCTTGTCCCGGTCCAGGTCGACCAGCAGGCGGGGCGAGGTCGGCTCGTAGTCCAGCCGGGCCCGCGACATGTTCGGATTGGCCTGGACGGCCTCCATGATCGGGCGGATCGCCGCCTCGATCTCCGGATACTCGTTGCCCAGCACGATCAGGTCGACGCTGGAGCCGCCGCCACCGCCGCCGCCAGGGCCGCCGCCGCGCTGCAGGCTGGGACGCACCGAGGCGATGGCCCGCACCGAGGTGACCGAGGCGAATTCCTTGTTCAGCTGGGCGGCCAGATCCTGCGAGCTCATGTTGTGCTTGCGGGTGTCGGGCAGTGAGATCGACAGGTTGGCGGTGTTGAACTGGGCCTGGCCAAACCGCGGGACGCTGACGGTGTAGCGCTCAATCGTGCCGTCCTTCAGCAGCGGCATGATCTTGGCCTCAAGCTCGCGCGCCGCCTTGACGGTGTAGTCGTAGCCGGTGCCTTCCGGCGCCTGGACCATCACGTCCACCCGGCCACGGTCTTCATTGGGGACCAGCTCGGACGGCAGGGCCGCGAACATCGCCCAGGCGCACAGGCCCAGGAAGGCCACCAGGCCGCCGGCCATGAAGCCCACGCCCTTGCGGCCCAGCAGGGCCTCCAGCGAGGCGTGATAGGAGTTGCGCAGCCGCGCCATCCCGGCGTCGACCCGACGCGCCAACCAACCCTCGCCATGGGCGGGCCGCAGCAGCCGCGACGACAGCATGGGCGACAGCGACAGGGCCAGCAGGGCCGAGAACGCCACGGCCGCGGCGATGGCTACGGCCAGTTCCACGAACAGCCGGCCGATATAGCCCGGCATGAACATCAACGGCGCGAACACCGAGATCAGCACGATGGTGGTGGCCACCACGGCGAAGAACACCTGACGCGCGCCGCGCTGGGCGGCGACGATGGGCGGCTCGCCGTCGTCGATCCGGCGCTGGATGTTCTCGACCACCACGATGGCGTCATCGACCACCAGGCCGATGGCCAGCACCAGGGCCAGCAGGGTCAAAAGGTTGATCGAGAAGCCCAGCGGGGCCAGGACGATGAAGGTCGACAGGATGCAGATTGGCGCGACGATCGACGGGATCAGCGCCGCTCGCCAGGTGCCCAGGAAGATGAAGTTCACCAGGGCCACCAGGGCGAGCGAGATGCCCATGGTGATCCAGACCTCCTGGATCGCGTGCTGGGTGAAGACCGTGTAGTCCACCGAGACGTCCAGCCGGGTGCCCGGGGGCAGCGACTTGTTGATCTCAGCCAGCTGCGCCTTCACCCCGGCGGCGATGTCCAGGTCATTGGCTTGGGACTGGCGAGTGACGGCCATGCCCACCTGTTCGCGCCCGTTGGAGCGGAACATCCGGCGGCGTTCGTCAGGCCCCTCCTCCACCCGGGCGATGTCGCCCAGGCGGGTCACATAGGCGTTGGGATTGGACTGGGCCGTAGCGAGCGCCCCGGCCGCCGAGGCCGTGGTGCCGAGCGCGCCGTTATTACCGGCCACCGTGGTGGTCGAGGTGGTCGCCCGAGACGTCGGGACCACCGGCAGCTTGGCGAACTGTTCCGGCGTCGAGTAACCGCGGGCCACCCGGATGGTGAAGTCCTTGGTCGGCGCTTCCAGCGAGCCGGCCGGCAGTTCGAGGTTCTGGGCGTTCAGCGCCGCCTCGACGTCGTCCACGGTCAGGCCGCGGGCCGCCAGGGCCTGGGGATCCAGCCAGACCCGCATGGAGAAGGCCTGGTTGCCGGCGAGGTTCACCTGGGCGACGCCCGGCACTGTAGACAGCCGCTCCACCAGATAGCGGTTGGCGTAGTCCGACAGCTGCAGGCGGTTCAGCTTCGTCGAAGAGAAGCTGAGGAACATGATCGGCGAGGCGTCGGCGTTGGCCTTGGCGATCTGGGGCGGATCGGCCTGGTCGGGCAGCTGGGACACCACCCGGCTGACCGCGTCGCGCACGTCGTTGGCCGCGTCGTCGAGGTCGCGGTCGAGGGTGAAGGAGATGTTCACCCTCGAAACGCCGTCGCGGCTGGAGGAATTGACCCGGTCGATCCCCTGGATGCCGGCGACCTGGCGCTCGATCACCTGGGTGATCCGCTCCTCCACCACTTCGGCGGAGGCGCCGCGATAGATGGTGGACACAGACACCACCGGCGGATCGACGCTGGGCAGTTCGCGGACGGCCAAGGCGCTGAAGCAGGCCAGGCCCACCACGCACAGGATGATCGCGGCCACCGCCGCGAAGACCGGGCGGCGGACGGAGAGGTCGGACAGCATCATGCCGCGGGTCGGGCGCCGCCCGCTCCCGCGCCAGCGCCAGCCCCAGCCCCAGCCCCAGCCATGGGCGGCTTGCCGCCGGGCCGGCTCCCCGCCGGTCGGATCGGCGCCCCGGGCTGGACCTTGTTCAGGCCGTCAGCCACCAGCTTGTCGCCGGCCGCGACGCCGTCCTTGAGTTCGACGAAGCCTTCCTGGCGCACGCCGGTGAGCACCGGCCGCTGTTCGGCGACCGTGCGCTCGCCGCGCTGGCCGACGGCGAAGACAAAGGCGTTGTCGCCCTGGACCGACAGGGCGGTCTCGGGGGCGGCCAGGGCCTGGCGAACGCCCTGGGCGATGGCGACCCGCATCATCATGCCGGGTTTGATGCGGTGGTCGGGATTGGCGAACTCGGCGCGGGCGGTGAGCGCGCGGGTCCGCTCGTCGATGCGGGTGTCGAGCTTGGCGATCCGTCCGGAGATCTTCTCCCCCGGATAGGCGTCGACCGAGGCGGTGAGCGCCTGGCCCTCGCGCACGGCGGCCAACATGCGGTCGGGAATCTGGAAGTCGACGCGGATGGTGTCGATGGAGTCCAGGGTGACGATGGCCGCGCCGGGGTTGATCAGGGCGCCAGGCGCGATGTCCGACAGGCCCACGACACCGGAGAACGGCGCGCGGATCACCCGGTCGCCCTGGCGGGCCTGGGCCGCGGCGACGTCGGCCTTGGCCGAGATCCAGGCGGCTTCATACTGGTCCAGGGCGGACTTGGAGGCGAAACCCTTGTCCGCCAGGGTCTTCCAGCGCTCATAAGCCCGCTGGGCCTGGAGGGCGCGGGCCTGGGACTGGGCGATGCCGGCGTCCTGTTCGGTGGTCTTCAGCTCCACCAGGACCTGGCCCTGGCGCACCGCCTGGCCGGGCGTGAACAGAACGCGGTCCACCAGCTGGGTGGTCGCGGCGCTCAGGGTCACCGACTGCTTGCCCTTGGCCACACCCAGGACGTCGATGGTGTCGACGAAGGTGCGGGGCTGGACCACGGTCACAGCGACCTGGGTCGGACCACCGCCCCTGCCCCCCATACCGCCGCCCATGCCGCCACCTGGCCGCGCGCCGCCGGCGCCGGCGCCGGCCTGGGGCGCACCGCCCGGACCAGACGAGGGCTTGCCCCCAAGGATCTTGGCGGCTCCGACCACGACCATGATGATCAGCACAAGGATCGCGCCAGCGAGGAAGAAATGGCGTCGCAGCAAGGGTTTGGGAACTCCGTCGCCTCGGAATGGAAGCGCTAGTCTAAAAATCTTCAGCGCTCATATGGCGTTTAGAAAGGCCACGTCCAGTGACAGAACCATGTCGACCGATTTCCGCGCCGAAATATCAAACGATCTGCCGCAGAAGGCGCAGACAATCGGCGCAAAATCGGTCTGACGCGCAAATAAAACGGGCGCCCCAAGGGCGCCCGCAGATTGCCGTTCTGTGAGTTCGGAGCGTCAGGCGTCGTAGCCCGGCGACTCCTTGTCCAGGCGACGCAGATTGCCCGGCCAGGCGAGCTTGCCGCCGAGGCCGCGCATGGTCTGGCCCCGCACCTCGGCCTGGGCCGCGTCCGGCGCGATCAGCACGTTCTCGCGGCCGCCCGAGAGCGCCATGACCTGCATCTTACAGGCGCGCTCAAGGTAATACATGTTGAGCCAGCAGTCCGAAGCGGTCTCGCCGGTGGTCAGGGTGCCGTGGTTGCGCAGCAGCACCATGGGCTTGTCGCCGACATCGGCGATCAGGCGTTCGCGCTCGTCCAGGTTCAGGGCGATGCCTTCATAGTCGTGATAGGCCAGCTTCGGCAGGCAGATCAGCGCATGCTGCGACAGGGGCAGCAGGCCTTCCTTCTGGGCGGCGACGGCCACACCCTGGTCCGTGTGCAGGTGCATCACGAACATGGCGTCCTCGCGGGCCGCGTGGATGGCCGAGTGGATGGTGAAGCCCGCCGGATTGATGAAGTAGGGCGTGTCCTGGAGGATGTTGCCGTCCAGGTCGATCTTCACCAGTGACGACGCGGTGATCTCACCGAAGAACATGCCGTAGGGGTTGATCAGGAAGTGGTGTTCCGGCCCCGGAATACGGGCCGAGATGTGGGTGTAGATCATGTCGTCCCACCCGTTCAGCGCCACCAGGCGATAGAGGGCGGCGAGATCGACCCGCGCTTCCCACTCTTCAGCGCTGACCTTGCCCTTTAGCGAGTTGATCCCCGCAAGCGAACCATCGGCCATGGCGGCCTCCCTGTGTGGCGTCTCTGTTGGCCGGCAAACTCGCGCCGGGGGAACCTTGCGTCAAGCTAATCGGGCTTCGCCATCGCCTTGATCAGATTGTAGTGAAACTGCAGCCCCTCGGCGAAGGCCTTGGCGGAGATGCGCTCGTCGCGGCCGTGGGCGCGGTTGTCGTCAATATCCCCCCAGATGGACGACATGGCGTAGCTCGGCATGCCGGCGCCGCGGGTAAAGACGGAGTCCGAAGCGCCGCGATCCATGTGCGGAGCCACCGGCACGCCGGGCCAGGAGGCGTGAACGACGCTCGTGAACCTGGCCATCAGCTTCGGATCCAGCACCGATTCCGGCGACGGCTTGGCGGGATAGACCACGCTCATCTTCACCTGCGGATCGGCGATCACCTCGACCAGCCTGGCTGTGACATTGGCCTGGGTGTCATTGGGCATCATCCGGCACTGGATGGTGGCGCGGGCGCGTTGCGGCAGGGCGTTCTCGGAGTGACCGCCGGACACCCCCGTCGCGACACAGGTGGTGCGCAGGGCGGCGTTGTAGTGCGGCGAGGCGCTGAGCCGGGCTGCGGCGGCCAGGTCCGGCGGATCCTTGGACACCGCCTTCAGGTCTTCAGCCTCCTGGCCCGAAGACAAGAGGGCGGAGACGGCGAAGTCCCCTCGCGTGGTCGCCGTGGTCTGGACCGGGAACTGGTAGGCTGCGATCCGGCCAAGCGCAGCGGCCAGGCGATAGATGGCGTTGTCGGGCTCGGGGATCGAGGAATGCCCGCCCTTGTTGGTCGTTTCCAACTGGAAGGTCAGGTAGATCTTCTCGCTGGTCTGGACTCCGTAGTAGAGCCGCTTGTCGCCGCGCATCGCCCCGCCGCCACCATCGGTGTTGATGACCAGGGCCGCATCGACCAGCGAGCGGTGGTTGTCGATCAGCCACTTGGCGCCGATCTCGTCGCCGACCTCCTCGTCCGAGGTGAAGGCGAAAATCAGATCGCGGTCAGGGACATAGCCCTCGGACTTCAGGCGGATCAGCGAGGCCAGCATGATGGCGTCCTCGCCCTTCATGTCCTGGGTCCCGCGCCCGTACCACCAGCCGTCCTTCTCGGTCAGGGTGAAGGGATCGACGGTCCAGTCCTCGGCCTTGGCCTCCACCACGTCGAGGTGGCCCAGGAACAGGACCGGCTTGGCCGAGGGCGTCTTGGCCCGCAGCCGAGCCACGATCTGGGCCTGCTCAGGGTGTTCGGGGATCTGCAGCAGCTGGACATCGGCGTCCGAGAACCCCGCCGCCTTCAGCCGGGCCTGGATCGCCTGGGCCGCCTTCAGGGTGCCGTGGTCGTGCACCGTGTTGATCGCCACCAGCTCCTTGAGGATGTCGTGGGCGAGCGCCTGGTTGGCGGGCGGCGCAAGTGGCGCGGCAGCCTGGGCGACGCCCGCGAACAGCAGGGCGGCGGCGGTCAGGGCGGGCAAGGTGGGATGCATGACGGGCTCCGGATACTCAGCCGAGCTTGAGCCGTCCGGTGAGGCCCTGTCGAGACCTCAGTTCGCCGCCTGCTCGCGTTTCAGCCGGAACGCCTCGACGACACAGGGCAGCACCAGCCAGTCGATGGCCTCGCCCACCGCCTCCAGCTCCTTCACGGTGCTAGACGACATGTGCAGGTACTGAGCCTCGCAGATGAAGTGGACCATCGGGATGGTCGGATCGATCCGTCCGGCCAGGCCGTGCAGGTTGAACTCTTCGGCGAAGTTGGTGGCCTCGCGCAGACCGCGGACGATGTGGGTCGCGCCGATGCTGCGGGCGTAGCGCATGAGCCCCTGGTTGGCGTAGTCGCTGATCTCCAGGGCCCCGCCGAACAGCAGGCCTTCCGCATCGGCGGCGTCGGGCCATAGTTCGGCGATCGAGGTGCGGATCAGGGCCTTGCTCTGCTCCTCGCTGAAGGCGCGGGTCTTGCGCACATTGGTGCCGATGGCGACGTGGACCGCATCGAAGGTCGAGAGCGCCTTGCGGATGATGTCCAGGTGCCCGCGGGTGATCGGGTCGAAGGAGCCTGCGTACAGCGCCTTGGTCTTGCCGGCTTTCAGCACGGTCCCTCGCTTCGGATTGGGCTTCAGGTCTGGGTGCGGACGCGGGCGACGGCGTCCAGCCAGCGGGCATAGGCGCCTTCGCGGGCATGGGTGTTCAGAGCCGGGTCGTGCCGCTCTGTGGCGGGACGAGCCGAGGCGGCCTCCTCCACCGTGGCGTAGACCCCAGCGCCCAGGCCGGCGAACAGGGCCGCGCCCAGGGCCGTCGTTTCCTGATAGCTCGCCCGGCCAACGGCGACGCCGGTCAGGTCGGCGAGGCGCTGGCTGAACCAGGCCGAGCGCGACATGCCGCCATCGATGCGAAGCTCGACGCCCTCGCCGAAGGCCTGGGGCGCGTCGGCGCGCATGGCCTCGATCAGGTCGCGGGTCTGCAGGGCGCAGGCGTCGAAAGCCGCCTGCGCGATCTCGGCCAGGCCGGCGTCGCGGGTCAGGCCGAACAGCGCGCCACGAGCGTCCGCGTCCCACCAGGGAGCGCCCAGGCCCGTGAAGGCCGGCACCAGGACCACGCCGTGATCCGGCCGGGCCGTCTGGGCCAGGGCCTCGACGCCCGATCCGCCGCCGGCGACGCCCAGCCCCTCATTGATCCACTGCAACGCCGCGCCGGCGATGAAGATCGAGCCTTCCAGGGCGTAGGTGGTGCGCCCGCCCAGCCGCGCGGCGACCGTGGTCAGCAGCCGGGCCCGCGACGGGGCCAGGAACTCGCCGGTGTTGACCAGCATGAAGCAGCCCGTGCCGTAGGTGGCCTTCATCTCGCCGGCCTTGACGCAGCCCTGGCCCATCAGGGCCGCCTGCTGGTCTCCCGCCACGCCGCGGATCGGAACCGCCGCGCCCAGCAGGCCGGCGTCGGCCGCGCCATAGTCGGCCGCGCAGTCCAGCACCTGGGGCAGCAGGGCCGCCGGAACGTCCAGCAGGTCCAGCATCTCCTTCGACCAGGCCTGGGTCTTCAGGTCGAACAGCAGGGTGCGCGAGGCGTTGGTGGCGTCGGTGGCGTGCACCCGCCCGCCGGTCAGCTTCCAGATCACCCAGGCGTCCATGGTGCCGCACAGCAGCTCGCCAGCGACGGCCCGCGCTCGGGCGCCTGGAACCTCGTCCAGCATCCAGGCGATCTTGGTGCCCGAGAAATAGGGGTCCAGCAGCAGGCCGGTGATCTCGCTGACCCGGGCCTCATGGCCGGCGGCGCGCAGGCGCTCGCAGGTCGGAGCGGTGCGGCGGTCCTGCCAGACGATGGCCTTGTGGATCGGCTCGCCGGTCGCCTTGTCCCAGATCACCACCGTCTCACGCTGGTTGGTGATCCCGATGGCGGTAACGTCCGCCATCGCACGACCGGACTTCTGGACCGCGGCCATCAGCACCTCGACGCTGGCCTGGAAGATCTCGGAGGCGTCGTGCTCCACCCAGCCGTCGGCCGGATAGTGCTGCTCCAGGGGCTTGCCCGCCTCGGCGAGGGCCTTGCCCCGGCCATCGAACAGAATGGCGCGGGTGGACGTGGTGCCCTGGTCAAGGGCCAGCAACAAGGTCTCGCTCAACGTCTCCCCCTCCCCGGCGCCTGCCGTTGCGCAACCTGCGCTGTTCGGCCGCATTCATGGTCAGCGGCTTGTAACCATGTTTTCATCCAACCCGGAGCAGATTCGCCAGCGAGTCTCTTGTTCCAAAGCCAGTTGAGGGCCCCCCCGAGTGAGCGTCGCGGCCAAGACCCAGGAAATCCTGTCCCTGGCCCGCAGTCGGGCGGTGCAGGATCGTGAGCGCCTGCTGCTGGCGATCGTCGATTTGTGCGACGCCGGCGACAGCGCCAACGCGCTGATGGAATCGCCGCCGGTCCAGGGGCTGCT
>CAZXVO010000066.1:0-19009 GCA_964643835.1 uncultured Phenylobacterium sp.
GTCACCTGCGCCCACTGGTCATCCAGCACAGGCCAACCCGCTCGAACCACGGGAACGAGAACCGGCGTGGCGGTGGGCGCAGGCATGGCGAAGGCGTGGGCCGCGCAGTGGCCCGTACAAACCATTGTGAAGAAGTTTTGCTTGGGCGCTTCTTGCCTCGAAGGCAGGTCGGCGATTTTCAACGCCTGCGCAGTAGCTGGCGCCGAGCCGAGCTCGACGGCCTCGTGTGCAGTGGAGCCAGAAACAATTGCCGCCAAACTTATGAACAGCGCAAGCACCCAGGCCAGCGCAACTCGCGTCCACAATTTCGGTGAAGTAGACCGTCGGCGAAAAGTCGGGCGGCGCGCCTGTCGTCGGACGACGCGCGGCGCATCCCTCGCCAAAAGGCGAGGAGCGGGTGCGTCTGCCCAGAAGGCTTCGCAGCGGATCGCCGTCCCGATCATCACCGCCTCTATACTGTCCCGGCGGCTGAAGGGGAATGCGTTATAGTATCACTCCCGACCGTCGGCCCTTGGGAGCGGATTTCCAGGCGCGCGTGCGCGGTGATCTGCCAAGCCGAGTACACGCAGCCTGACGACGCGGCTGCGACCTGACACGAGGCGTCGGAACAACTGGACATGGACCCAGGATGCATCTTCAAGTGGCTAGAGGATCAAGCGCCTTTTTTCGAGAGTTCATATGCCGCCCCATTCCATCGGAGAACTCGCCAGCCTGGCCGACGTGAAACCGCCGACCATCCGTTTCTACGAGCAGATCGGGCTGATGCCGGCGCCGCGCCGCACGGCGAGTGATCGGAGAGTCTATGAGCCTGAGGCCGTCGCCCGGCTGGCCTTTATCAAGCACGCCCGGCAACTTGGCTTCCCGGTCGAAGCCATCCGCACCTTGTTGGACCTGGCGGATCATCCCGAACGGTCCTGCGGCGACGCCAACCGTCTGGCGCAACAGCAGTTGGCGGCCGTCGAGCAAAAGCTCAGCCTGTTGGCCTCGCTGCGGACGGAATTGAGCCGCATGGTGTCTGCCGGATGCGACGGTCCCGCTGGCGAATGCCGGGTGATCGAAAGCCTCAGCGACCACGGCCATTGCCTCGGCGACCACGGCCCGGCCGATTCCACGATCAGATCATGACCCCGCTCGCGCCATCGCGCCCTGGCGAGACCAGCCTCGAGGCTTTGCGGCCTACATCGCCGCGAGCCGCGTTGGTGCGCGCGGAGGCGAGGTGCCTGGCGGCGGGTGAACGCTGGACCGAGCCACGGCGCCGAACCTTCGAATTGCTCGTGGAGGCCGGCAGGCCCGTGAAAGCCTATGATCTCGTCGCCTGCTACGGCCCGGGTCGTCGACCGACCAAACCGCCGACGGTCTATCGGGCCCTCGACTTCCTCATCGACCTTGGCCTTGTGCACAAGGTCGAGACGGACAACGCCTTCATCGCCTGTCCGCGGCCTGACGCGGCTCGGCACTCCGCGAACTTCCTGATCTGCGAGGTCTGCGGTCGCGCGGATGAACTGGACCTCGGCATGGAAGAGTCCCTCGAGGCGATCGCGGCACGGCTCGCCTTTCGCCTTGATCGCGTCGTGATCGAAGCGAGGGGCGTCTGCGCGGCTTGCCGGTTCAAGGCAGGCCGCCGCCTGGTCAACGACCAAGGTCTCTGACGGACCCTCAGCTTGAATTCGAATTGCCCCAACGCTTTCGGGGCAGGGCTATGCGTCGTTGCTCGGCCCTGGCGCATGGCGTTATGGCTGTCTGCCAGACGATGAACGCCGATCGGAAGTTCTGATGAGGCGAAGAACTCAAGGAACGTGAACACGCAAAGCCGGCGTCGGCCTGATCCTGGTTATCATGCTTTAATGGTATAATAGATACGGGGATTTCGGCTCGGTAATGGCTAAGCTTGAGAGCGTTCATTAGCGTCTGGCGCGAATGTTTGCCCCGTTTCGGTCATAATGTCTCTGGAAAACAAGTCTCGTGCTGACCCGGAACGATCCGGCGCCGGACTTCGCCCATCATCCTAAGCTTGACAATGGGCGTTTTTTCATAAAATCGCACATGACGGACGTTTATCGACGCAAACGCACTTGACCCGCGCATTTTTGCGACTCAATCCTGGGTAGCCCGAGATGTTCCGGGCTACGCGTCAGGAAAGCGCTCAAGGATGGCCTTCACCCCATTCACCGCGGCCGCGGGCCGCCGCAATCTACGGACGGCGGTCACGGTCGCCGGTATCGCGCTGCTGGTCGCCGGTCCGGCCTGGGCCGCGGGCGGCGGCACCGCCATGCCCTGGGAGACGCCGCTCGAGACGATCATGCAGTCTCTGTCCGGGCCGGTGGCCAAGGCGGTCGGCATCATCGCCATCGTGCTGACCGGGCTGGGCTTCGCCTTTTCGGAAGGCGGCTCGGTGTTGCGTCGGGGCATCGGGATCGTCTTCGGCCTGGCCATCGCCTTCACCGCCACGACCTTCATCACGTCATTCTTCAACATGACGGCGGGAGCGGCGTTCTGATGAGCTCGCTCGTGGACGGCTTCGAGATCGGCTTCCATAGCTCGCTGGCCGAGCCGGTGACCATCGCCGGCGTGCCGCGAATGATCGCGGTCCTTAACGGCACGCTCACCGCCGTTCTCGCGCTCGCCCTCCCGGTTGCGCGGATCGGGGTTCCCCTCGGCCTCGCGATCCACGCCGTCTGTTACTGGCTGAACAAGCGCGACCCCTACTTCTTCGACGCCCTTGGACGGCACATCCGACAGCGACCGTACCTGGACGCCTGATGGCTCACCGTTCCTCACCACTTCCGTTCCTACGTCTGGACTCGCCGCCTCGGCGATCGGCGCAGGTCTGCTGACCGCCAGGTCTCGAGGCCCCGATGTTGTACCTGCGCGAATACCGGCCCAAGGCCGACCGGCTCTTCGATCACCTGCCGTGGGTGGCGCTCATCGGGCCGGGCCTGCTGCTCAACAAGGATGGCAGCTTCCAAAAGACGCTTGCCTTCCGCGGCCCCGACCTCGCCAGCTCCACCGAGGCAGGGCTGGTGGCGGTTCGCGCCCAACTGAACAACGCGCTGCGCCGGCTCGGATCACGCTGGTGCCTGCACATCGAGGCGCTCCGCGCCGCCTCCCAGGATTATCCGTCCAGCAGCTTTCCCGACCCGGTCTCGGACCTCGTCGACAACGAGTGGCGCGACGCCTTCGAGGGCCAGGAGCGCCATTTCGAGAGCCGCTACTTCCTGACCTTCACCTATTTGCCGCCGGAAGAGGCGGTGAGCACGGCCGAGAGCCTGTTGCTCGAAAACGCTCCTTCCGGGCGCGGCGCGGCGGGCATGTATCGCGCTGCGCTGAACGACTTCCAGGGCACGGTCCGTCAGATCGCCGATATCCTGACGGCCATCATGCCGGAGGTTCGCGAGCTCAGCGACGACGAAACCCTGACCTATCTGCACGGCTGCATCTCGACGAAGCGCCATTATGTGCGGGCGCCCGAGACGCCGGCCTATCTCGACGCCTTCCTGACCGACGACGACTTCCAGGGCGGGCTCTTCCCCAGGCTCGGCAAGCGCTACATCCGGACGATCTCGGTGCGGGCCTACCCCACCACGTCGTCTCCCGGCCTGTTGGATCGCCTGAACGAGCTCGGCATCAGCTATCGCTGGGTCTGCCGTTACCTCCCGCTCGACAAGGAAGACGCGCGGCGGGCGGTGACCACGGTGCGCAAGCGCTGGTTCGCCAAGCGCAAGGGCGTGCTGGCCCTGCTGAAGGAGGCGATCACCCGAGAGCCCTCTCTGCTGGAGGACCCCGAAGCAGCGGCCAAATCGGCCGACGCCGACGCCGCCTTGGCCATCCTCGGCGGCGACTTCGCCTCGATCGGCTATTTCACGCCCACGGTCACGCTGATGGACGAGGACGCCGATCGCCTCGCCGACCGCGTTCGCGAAGTCGAAGGGGCGATCAACCGCGCGGGCTTCGTCTGCAAGGTCGAAGACGTCAACGCCGTGGAGGCCTGGATCGGCAGCCTCCCGGGCCAGGCTTACGCCGACCTGCGCCGCCCGCTCGTCTCGTCCCTCAATCTTTGCGACATGATGCCGATGTCGGCGATCTGGCCGGGACCGACCCGCAACGCCCACTTGACGGAAGAGTGCCTCAAGCGGGGTCACAAGGGCGCGCAGCCGCCCCTGATGTTCGCCCGGACGGCCGGCACGACACCCTTCCGTTTCGATCTCCACCAGGGCGACGTCGGGCATACGATGGTGGTCGGTCCGACCGGGTCCGGGAAGTCGGTCCTGCTGAATACGATCGCCATGCAATGGCTGCGCTATCCCGAGGCGCAGGTGTTCTTCTTTGACAAGGGCGCCAGCTCGCGAGCCGCGACGCTGCTTGCCGGCGGCCAATTCTTCTTCCTCGGCGGCGATGCCAGCGAGCTCGCCTTCCAGCCGCTGGCCGACATCGACAGCCCGGAGGACCGCGCCTGGGCCCAGGAATGGGTTGAGGACCTCGTCGCCGCCGAAGGCGTGCCGATCATCCCGCAGGTCAAGGAGGAGATCTGGAGCGGGCTACGCAACCTCGCCGCGGGCCCGCGCGAGCAACGCACCCTCACCCTCCTGGCCGCCACTGTTCAGGACCAGGCCGTGAAGGCCGCCCTGGCGCCCTACACCCTCAGCGGCCCGCACGGCCACCTGCTCGACGCCCACCAGAACAGCCTGCAGGCGGCGGTCTGGCAGACCTTTGAAATGGCCGAGCTGATGACCAACCGGGCCGCCCTGGCGCCGGTGCTCACCTACATCTTCCGCACCCTGGAACGCCGGTTCGACGGTCGGCCGACACTGCTGGTGCTCGACGAGGCCTGGCTGTTCCTCGACCAGGGGGCCTTCGCGGCGAAGATCCGCGAATGGCTGAAGACCCTGCGAAAATATAATGTCGCCGTCGTCTTTGCGACGCAGAGCCTCGCCGATGTGGCGCGATCCTCGATCGCCCCGGCCCTGATCGAAAGCTGTCCGACCCGGATCTTCCTACCGAACCCGGATGCGCCCACGCCGCAGATCGCCGATCTCTACGCCGGCTTCGGCCTCAACGCCCAGCAGATCCGCATCATCGCCAGCGCCACGCCGAAGCGCGAATACTACTACCAGTCGACGGCCGGCAACCGGCTCTTCGAACTCGGTCTGGGCCCCATCGCCCTGGCCGCGGTCGGGGCCTCATCGCCTGGCGATCAGCAGACGGTCACCGCGGCGCTCCAGGGCGCCCGAGAAGGTTTCGCGGCGCGGTTCTACGCCGCCCGGGGTCTGACCGAAGTCGCGACCTATCTCGATGAAGCGGCGTCTCCGCCGGCGGCGAGGGTCGCATGATGGAGGACGCGACCCCGGATGACGCTCTGACCCTGATCGCAGCTCGTCCCCTCAGCGCGCGAGAGCTTGCCCGCTTGACCGCTGTCACAAGTCGACTCCCGTCGGCTTGGCTGCTGACGGTGCGACGTCGTCGGTTGCTGTTCCTGGGCCTTGCGGCGCCCGGCTTCCTCGCGGTCTTCACGACCACGCTTCACCACAACTTCTTCGTGCTGGTCGCCGGCTTCGTCCTGTTCGGGGCGGCTGTTCTCTTCCGCGCGGTGTCCGAACCGCTCTTCGTCCGCGCCAAGGCGGCCGACATCTGGCCGCCCGAATCCTTTCCGTCCTCGCGTAAACGGGAGTTTCCACATGCGTAGGCTTCTCACCACGGCTGCGGCCGTCGCCCTTCTCGCGCTTCCCGCTTCGGTGGTCGCGCCGCCGAGGGCGCAAGCGCAGATCTTCCCGGGTGTGGTCGTCAACGACCCGGCCGCGATCGCCCAGATGGTCTCCCAGGTCAGCAACAGCCTGCGGCAGATCGAGCAGTTGCAGGCGCAGCTGACCAACCAGGTGGCCATGCTTCAGAAGCTCGGGACCGACGTCACCCAGCCACTGGCGCAGATCAGCCAGCAGGCCACCCAGCTCCTCCAGCAGGCTCAGGCGATCGGCTACAATGGCCAGAATATCGGCCAGCAATTCCAGCAGCTCTATCCGTCGAGCCTGTCTGGCAACAGCCTGCAGCAGATCCTGCAGCGCTACGGCAGTTGGCAGGACAACAGTCGCCTGACCTTGCAGGATTCGATGGCGGTCCAGAACCAGTTGGTCCGTTCCCAGCCGACGACCGCCAACGCCGTGACAAGCGCCGTCGCGGCGTCTCAGAGCGCCGCCGGCCAGACGGCGGCCATCCAGGCCACTAACCAGCTACTCGCGGCCCTGAGCGGCCAACTCCAAGGCTTGCAGACCATCCTCATCGCCCAGGCCAGGACCCAGGAAACCATACTTGCGCAACAGCAGGCCGGCTCAGTTGCCGCTCGCGCAGAGTCACAGCGCCACAACGCTTACACTCCCGTCCGAGGATCCTTTTCCGGCGATAAGGGCCTCTGAAGTTGCGCCCCCATCTTCTTCTCCTGTTTGCAATGGCCGCGCTGACGGCCTCTTGCGGACGCCCGGCTGAGGTTTCCGAGAAACCGACCAAGCCGGCGGTTGCGGACAAGAAGTGTCCGGACCCCAGTATTCACGAGTCTACCAACCCCTGCTCCCCGAACTATTACAAGCCCGTTCGAGGAGGCTTCAAGGGAGAGAAGGGGATTTAGTCAAATCCACGAGTACCTACCATGGCAACCGCGAGTCCAGCCGCGTTGGACGAATTCATTCGTCGCTTCACGGGTCAAATTGATAGTGGCTTTGGCCTCATCGCTGGCGATGTCCAGGCGATCTTGGCGACGCTGGTTGTCATCAGCATCACACTGACGGCGATCCTCTGGGCCATCGATGAAACCCAAAACATCATGGCGAGCTTCGTCCGAAAGATACTGCTCGTGGGCTTTTTCGCGTGGCTCGTGAGTTCCTGGCAGACGCTAAGCGCCACAGTCGTGAATGGCTTCGCTATGCTCGGCCTCAGGGCCGGCGGCGGACCTTCGACGTTTAGCGACTTCAAAAACGCGCCGACTACAGCGGTCGACGCGGGCATGCAGGTCGTAGTCAAACTAGTCGACTATATCGGACAACTCGCCTCGCAAAATGCTGGCTTCGGCGCGCTCCAGCACATTGACGCCATACTGATAGCCGCCGTGGCGGCAATCGGCATTTTGCTTGCGTTCATTGTGCTGGCGATCGAGATCGCGGTCACGATCATAGAGTTCCACCTCGTCACTCTCATTGCGTTTGTGACGGTGCCGTTTGGGGTGCTCACCCAGACATCCTTTATGGCCGAGCGGGCCATCGGATACGTCGTATCTGTTGGCCTTAAGATGATGGCGCTCGGCGTTATCTTGGGCGTTGGCATCAATATCTATAAGACCTTCACACTCTCTCCTGAGCCTACGATCGGCGAAGAATGCGGACTGCTGCTGTCCGCGATTTTCCTGATGATGCTCGCGCTCAAAGTGCCCGCGATTGCGGGGGCGCTGGTTTCTGGAGGCCCGCAACTCAGCGCGGGCAGCGGCTTAATGGGCGCCGCTGGCGTTGCGGCCGGGGTCGCCGGGGTCGCTCTCGCTGGTCGGACCATTGGCGGCGCTGTGGCAGGTGGCTGGGCCGCCGGCGGACAAAAGGTGGCGGCCGCTCAAGCCGCCGCGGGCGCGATCCCGCCCGGCGGCGGGTCCCCGAGTGGTGGCGGCGGCGGCCCTAGCGGCGGCGGTGGCGGAGGTCTCGGCGGAGCCGCCGCTGACTTCGCGCGAGCTCCAGTGTCGAGCGCCGTGGCCTCTGCTCGCCGGTTCGCCAATCGCTCCGGAGGAGAGGCCGACGGCAGCGGCGAAGGCTCGCCGCCCCCTCCCCCAGCCCCTTCGGCGGCCGACACGGTGGCGCGAACGCGCGAACGTCGCAGCGGCGTGCGGGCCGCGGCCGAGGGGAGCTTCGCGGCGGCCACCAGCACCGCCAACGACATCACGCCGGGGATGCCCGCAACGCCGACGCGGCGGGGTGACGATCATTCCGAGCGCGAAGCCTGAACCGGATTGGACCGATGAACCCCTTCAAGCGCCCCAACGACCGCTATGGCAGCTCCGCTCCGGTCGAGAGCCCCTATCTCCGCGCCTCCCGCGAATGGGACATGCGTGTCGGGTCAGCGACCGTACAGGCCAAGAACTGGCGGCTCGCCGCCTTCATCTGCATGGGCATCACCGCCTTGTCGGTAGGCGGTCTGATCTGGCAGTCTAGCAACACAAACATCGCCACCTACGTCGTGCCGATCGACAAGTACGGCCGCCCTGGCCGCATCGAACTGGCGGGCCGGACCTATCAGCCGGCCACCGCCGAGATCGGCTACTTCCTCGCCGATTGGGTCCGCCGGACACGTTCCAAGAGCATCGACCCGATCGTCATCCGGGACAACTGGACCGGCGCCTACCACTTCGTCGCCGGCGGGGCGATCGGCCAGCTCAATGACTACGCCAAGGCCAACGACCCGTTCGCCAATGCGGGTACGCAGGCCGTCAATGTCGAGATCGTCTCGGTGCTTCCCCGCAGTCCGAACACCTACCAGGTGCAGTGGCGCGAGACGACGTTCAACGCTGGCGCCAGCGGCCTCACCGAGAACTGGACCGGGCTTTTCACCACCAAGGTCAATCCGCCCAAGAACGAGGCGGAGCTGCGGGCCAATCCCCTGGGAATCTACATCACCGCTTTTCAGTGGAGTCGCGAGCTATGACCCTCCCTCACCTGCAATCTCGCGTCGCCCTCGCGGCCTTCGCCGTTTTGGCGTTCTCGCCTCTGCCCGGTTCGGCGCTGGCGCAGGTCCAGCGTCAGGAGGCTGCGTCCGTTGCGGCCGCGCCAAAGCCGGCGTCCCCGCGCGCCAAGCCTCGGCCGGCCCCAGGCTATCGCACGGCCTATTCTGCCAATGCTCAGAGCCGCGACCTCCCCAACAGCGGCGCCTATGTCAACGCTGCGCTCTACTATGCCTTCGAGCCAGGCCGACTCTATACGGTCAACACCAGCCCGCGATTCCTGACGGTGATCGCCTTGCGCCCTGGCGAAAGGCTCATCTCCAAGGCCGCCGGCGACACCGTGCGCTGGGTGCTCGGCGAGACCGTGCAGGGCTCAGGACCCTCCGAGCAGGTCCTGGTGATGCTGAAGCCGACCCGCGGGGGGCTACGCACCAATGTCATCCTAACGACCGACCAGCGCACCTACCTGCTCGAGGCGGTCAGCCGCGAGGGCGAGGCCTACACCAGCGTGGTCAACTGGACCTATGCGCTGGATGAGGCCCGCGAGGCCCAGGCGGCCAAGGCCGCCGACGCCCGCGGCGTGGTGGCCTCGGGCCTCGCCATCGATCAGCTTCACTTCGACTACGACATCCGCCCGATCAAATCCAAACCGCCCAATTGGCAACCGCTGCGGGTCTTCGATGACGGGCTTAAGACCTACATCCAGTTTCCGACCAACCTCGGGGCCAGCGAGGCGCCGCCGCTGTTCGTCATCGGCGCGGACAGGCAGGCCCAACTCGTCAACTACCGCTACCTGAACGGCTACTACGTCGTCGACCGGCTGATCGACGTCGCCGAGCTGCGGCTGGGTGAGAAGCGCCAGACCGTGGTGCGGATCACCCGCACCGGCAAGCGGAGCTGACGCCATGTCGCATCTTCCGCCCGATCCGCCCCTCGAGCCGCAGGCCCCGCCGCGCGTGGAGCCGAAGGCGCCTTCGGAAAGCGTACTCGCCGCGCCGCGCGCGCCGGTCACCCGATGGAACCGCCGCTACCTGCTGGCTGGCGCCGCTGTCCTCGCCGGCCTGGTCGGTCTCGGCTTCTATGTCGGTTTCGGCGGCGCCCATCGCCCACAGACCCGGCCGGTGGACGAGCAGGCCAATGTCGACACCAATACGCCGCAGACCCCGGCGATCGCGGGACGCTACGCGGCCGGCTATGGCGATCCGACCGTCCAGGCCGGGCCCGGCCAGCCGGGCTTCGCCAGGCTGCCGCCGCCCGCGCTCGCCCCCGGGTCGGTAGATCCTGCAACGGGTGCGGCGGTTGCGGCCGCCGCGCCTCCTCCCCCGCCCGTCGATCCGCGGGTGCAGGCCGCCCAGGAGCAAGCGATCGCCGCTCGCGCCTCAGGGCCCTTCTTCGGCGGGGCGCCGCCGCAAACGCAGGCCTCAGCCCCCGGGCTCACGCTTGCCGCGACCGCCCCCGGCGCCGGAGCCGGTGGGGCCGCCGCGCCGAGCGAGGTTCAGCCCGGCAACGGCCAGGCCGCCAAGGTGCAGTTCGCGCAGGGGTCGCGCGCCGAGGACTATCTTCTCAATCCCCTTCGGCCGGCGGCCAGCCCTTGGGAGGTGAAGGCCGGCACCATCATCCCGGCGGCGCTGATCACGGCCTTGAACTCCGACCTGCCGGGCGAGGTCATCGCCCAGGTCACCGAGCCGGTCTACGATCACCGGACCGGGCGCACCGTCCTGATCCCGCAGGGATCTCGGCTGATCGGCCAGTACGACAGCCAGATCGCCTACGGCCAGAACCGGCTGGTGGTGGCCTGGAACCGGATCATCATGCCCGACGGCCGCTCGATCAACATCGGGTCGATGACCGGTGCGGACTTGAGCGGGGCGGCCGGCCTGCAGGACCGCCGCGACGGCCACTTCGGCCAGCTCGCGCGGGGCATCCTGCTGTCGACCCTGTTCAGCGTCGGCGCGGCCGCCGCCCAGGACGCCGGCACCCGAAGCTCGGGCGGCCTGGTGATCAACAGCGCCGGCAGCGGCGTGGCCAACTCCGCCCAGATGGTCGGCCAGCAGATCACCGGCCGCGACCTCAATCGTCAGCCAACGCTGATGGTCCGCGCCGGCTGGCCGCTGCGCGTGCTGGTCAGCAAGGACATGATCCTTGCGCCCTACCCTTGAGATCACCGATGTGCGCCGCCGCCCACGAACGCCGTCATCGGGCCTTGCGGGCGCCGCGCCACCAGGTCGCTGAGGCCGAGCGATCGACCGCGTTCACTCAAACCTAGAAGGAGCCTGGAGATGGCCAAGACCCGCACGGCGACGCCGCTCGCTCTGCCGAAGATCGAGCTCGAGGAGAAGTCGCTTGAGGTCAAATTCCGGCTGAAGGGGCGCGCCGCCATCGACCTCCTGGATTACAGGCGCGCCCATCAGGCGCTCAACGACCAGGAGGTTGATATCGGAGTCCTGGTGCAATCGATGCTCGCCAAGTTCATCGAAACCGACAAGGGCTTCCAGGCGTGGCGTAAGGCGAACCCAGAAACGGCATGACGCCAGCCGCGGCCCCCATGGGCCCGCCGCCCAGGTTCGTCTCCCGGTCTCGCCTCCTGGTCCTGCGAGGTACGTTGCGCTCTCGATCTTGACTCGGGCAGATCATGGATCCGAATCGGCGGCTCACTTGCGGTCTTGAGCGCCTCCGGGGCCTCAGTTTCGAAAGTGTCGGGGTCGCCCGAGGCTCACGTTGCCTGATTCGGCGGGGCCGCCCGCGATTCTGATCTTTCGACAATCCCAACAATACCGATTCGGTCGTCCTTTTTCGGACGATTCACGCCCTTCGGTCTCTAGGGGCGGCGCCCAGACTCATCGGACCTTCAACGAGTTCGCCCGAGGCGCCCTCCTGCGTCGGCCGAGCGCCGGAGATCACCGATGACCTAGCGACGAGACCCTGAAACGGCGAGAGCCCCCCGTTGGCGCGGGAGGCTCTCGGAGATCGCAGATGCCGTTGTGGAAGGCGGCGAATTGACTGGTCCAAGGTATGGGGCGTCGTAAGGCGCGTCAAGGACCAGACGGGGAAGCTTTGCCCCGCGTTCGGCGATCTTGGCCCGGTCCAGCGGCTTCGTCCCAATGAAGGGACCACCATGCAGACCGCCCATTCCAACGAATGGCGGCCAGGCTTCGCCAAACGCGCAGACAACTTCGATCAGGTCTGCGCCCAGGCCGAAGCCTGGCGCTGGCGCCCGGGCGAGAGCATCGCCCGCGTCGCCGCCGCCGTGCTGAAAGGCACGCCTCAGCTCAGCGCGCCGCAGCGCCTGACCCTGCTGCTCTATGTCGAGCACCTCAACCAGGATCGCCTGGAGCAGGACATCGCCTGCGTCTGGCCGTCGACCAGCCTGGTGGCCGAATATCTGGGCTGCAGCGAGAGCCAGGCCCGGGCCAACCGGCGCGCCCTGGAGGCCGGCGGCTTCATGGTGCGCGATTATACCCGCGCCAACCGGCCAGCCGGGCTCGAGGCCTATGACCTGCGCCCGCTGATGGCCCGTCTGGATGAGCTGGAGGCGGTGGACGGCGCGATCCGCGACGCCGCGGCCGCCCGCAGGGCGATGTATTCGGAGGCGGTCGCCTTCCCGATGAAAGATAGCGCCCGGGCGCCGGAATCCCGGCGCCAAGAACAGTCCCATGAGAACTTTAGTTTCTCTGTACGAGGAAAGGACGCGGCTCCGCCGCGACATGCTTCACCAGGTCGGCCCGCTACGCGGCCCGAGATCGGCGAGGCCAGAGACGAGTCGAACACACGCCGGCGCACCGGAACGACCAGCGCCATTGGCTCTCCGGGGGGAGCCAGCGGTTTCGTCAGCGGAAAACCGGACCCGTCGGGGTACGCGGAAATGGTCCGCGCCGAGCTTCGGACGGCCGCCCTGGTCTGCCCGTCCTTGGCCCCGCTGGTCACCCCTGCCCTGCTCGCCAACCCGGCCGGCGCCACGCCAGAGGACGCCGTACGCGTGGCGGCCGCCGCGGCCGACCTGCTCCCGCAGCCGGAACGGAACAATGACCAGACCGCCATGTGGGGCTGGCGCAAGCATGGGATCCGCGTGCTGGTGATGCTGGCCATCGCCGTCGAGGACCCGGAGGTCCGCTCGCCCTGCGGCTATTTCGGCAAGCTGACCGGTCAGGATCGCGGCGCGGCCGACCTTCGGCTGAACCTGGCGCGGATCCTCAGGGCCAAGGGCGAGCCGCCCCCGCCGGACGTCGCCCCTGCGCCGCTCGTCGAGGAGCCGCCGCCGCTGATCTTCAGTCCCGGCGTCGAGGACCATCCTTGGCCGGCCATCGCCGGCCACCTTCGGGCGATCGTCCGCGAGGGCGCCTGGGGCAGCTGGTTCGGCCAGATCGGTTTCCACGGTGTGGTCGATGGGGTCCTGACCCTGTCGTGCCGCACCGAGATCGCCGCGGACCGGATCAAGCGCGACTTCATTCCCGCGATCCTGCAGGCGGCCGGGGCCGCCGGGGTGTTCGTCGACCGGGTCGTGCTGACGGTCCGAAAGCGATGACGGCCGGCCTATATTCGACCGGTGGGCGGCCTGGCGCCGCCGGAGCCGCTGGGGTGTGACGATGGAATGTTTCCGGATCGACGAGAGCGGCTACACCGGCTTTGACCTGTTGAATCCTGAGCAGCGGTTCCAAGGCGCGGCGGCGATCGCGATCAGCGACGAGGAGGCCGTGCGGCTGATCAAGGCGCATTTCCCGCGGCTTCAGGCCCCGGAGCTGAAATATCGCGCGCTGTCGCGTCGGCCTGGCAGCCGGCCGCATCTGCTGGCTCTGCTGCGCGACCTCCTGCACGGCTACAAGTGCGTCACCCATGTCATGGACAAGCGCTTCATGCTGGTCCTGAAGTTCTGCGACTACGCCGTGGAGCCCTGGTATTATGAGCGCGGCGCCGACTTCTACGCCGACGGCCAGAACTACGCGATGGGATCGCTGCTCACGATCCTCGGTCCGACACTGCTAGGGGCCGCGCCGTTCGAGGCCATGCTCGCAGCGTTCCAGCAGGCGATGAGAGCCAAGACGCCTGAGAGCCTCGACGCGCTGGTCGCGGCGGCCCGCCGCACCAACTGGCAGGCGATCCCCGAGGCCATAGGGCCCCTGGCCAGGGATGCGTGCCCCGACTGCTTGGCGGCGATCGCCACGCCCGGCGTCACGACCGACCTCGCCATGGTGACGATCCAGGCGCTGATCAGTCGGATGGAAGTCATGGCCGACGGCCCCTATCGCGTGGAGCACGACGAGTCGAAGAACCTCGCGACCTACCATGACCTCCTGCAGGCGTTCATCGACCACACGGGCGAGGTGGAGCTGCGCCAAACGGCGATCGCCAGCTTCAAGTTCCCGCTGAAACTGACCGAGCTGACCCAGGTCGATTCCAAGACCAGCCCCGCCATCCAACTGGCGGACGTGATGATCGGCGCGGCGCTCGAAGCCGGCAACATCATGACCGGCCACCGCACGGACGGCCTCGACCCCGAAGCGCTCCTGCCGCTGTTCAAGGACGATCAGCTGATCCACATGCTCCCGAGCCTCGACTTCGAGGCCCAGAAGGCGTTCCGCAAGGGCGCCCAGGCGACGGAGGTGATCGACTATTTCGCCGCGAACTTCGGCGGCAAGGGCGTCTGACAAGTTTGAAAAACCTGATGAGCTTGACGAGTTCCGCTCGAAAGCCCATCTTCGGGGCCAGGAGACCCCCCATGGCCCAGGCACGTGAACAGGATCGTCAGTCGACCGCGAAGCGGTCCCGCCGCGCCAAGGGGGCCGCGGCGCGCTCGGCTTCGACCGGCCAGCTCCTGCGGGTCCATGCCGACGACGACGTCACCGAAGTTCCGGTCTCGAAAGTGCGCTACGGCCGGATCGTCAACAAGTCCCGCGTGCTCGGCAAGGTGATCGCCGGCTACGCCGACGCCGCCGCCAAAGCCAAGCGGACGGGCAAGGCCTATGTGATCACCTATGTGGTGACCCCGGATGGCAAGGCGCAGGCCATGGCTGAAACCCCCGCCGAGAAACCGGCGGAGGGTTCGCTCAACGCCGCCATCGCCCGGGCCAAGGGCCGCGGCGCGACCAAGGCGGCCGAGATCCTGAAGGGTCCGGACATGCTGACCGCGCGCGACTTCGGGCCGCTGATCGGCGCCTCGCATGAGACCGTCAACACCAAGCGCAAGCGCCACGAGGTCCTGGGCCTGGAGGGGGCGACGCGCGGCGTTAAATACCCGCGCTGGCAGGTGACCGACAGCGGCCTGCCGCTGCCGGGCCTGCCCAAGCTGTTCGAGGTCCTGGGCGAACAGCCCTGGACCGTCTTCCGCTTCCTGAGGACGCCGCACGCCGAGCTGGGCGGCAAGACCGCCCTCGATGTGCTGAAGACCGGGCGCGTCGATGCGGTCGATACGGTCGTGAGCGTCGCCGAGAACCAGGCCGCCGGCGCCTTCAGCTAGATGGCGGCCGTTCCCGCAATGCCGGGCCCGGCGTTCGCGGCGCGCGCGCTCGTCCTGAAGACCATTCCCGTCTGCGAGGTCTGGCGGCGGATGTACGAGACCCGTTTCCCCGACCCCTTGGGCTGGGGGCCGGGGCTCAACCGCTTCAGCGATCCGACCGGTCACGCCTATGGCGTGGTCTATCTCGGCTCCAGCGCCAAGGTCGCCTTCGTCGAGACGATCCTGCGCGACGCGGCTGACGGCCGAGGCGGCGATTTCGTTGTCGCTATGGCGGAGATCGAGAAGCGGTCCCTCGCCAGCCTGCGGGTGATCCAAGACCTCCGCCTGATCGATCTGACGGACGACGGCTGCCTGCGGATGGGCATACCCTCCGATGTGGTCGGCGCTAAGGACCAGACGTTGGCGCGCATCTGGTCGGCCGCGATCCATACGCACCCGGACCAACCGGATGGGGTCTATTTCGCCTCGCGGCTCAACGGTCAGGGTTGCATTGCGCTCTACGACCGGGCGGTTGCGAAACTGAAGGCTGTCTCGACGCCTCGCCTGCTCGACTGCGACCTCGAGCTGGCCCAGATCCTCGACGACCTGGACATCGCCATCGCTTAGAGCGGGACTATGGATTGTGGGGACCGCCGTTCGTTGGTCCTGACGGTGCGCAAGCCGTGAGGGCGCCTCGGCAGACCTCACTGGGTCGGCATGGCCTCCGCGACGAGCGCCTTGAACCGGACGCGCTCCTCAGCCGCGATGAGGAATCCCAGGCTCGGATAGTCTGGCTGGATGACCTTGCGCACTCGGCCGTCGTGGACCAGCGTCAGCAATAGCGCGAAGGCCGGGTTGAACCGGCGCCGTGGCCAGCCGAGGTGGCTTTCCAACTCGCGTGCATCTCCGCTGTCGAGGTCCAACGCCGCCTGGGCGACGGCGACGGCGTCGGCCTGAGGCGAGGTGTGCAGGGTCACCGGGTCGAACAGCGCGTATAGGGCGTAGGCTGGGGTGATGGCCCGCACCGGAAACCCCAGCGCCTTCGTCACGCTCGCTAGGCCATACATCTACAGCTCGGCGGCGGCATCCTGCAGGTCGCGGGCCCCCGCTTCGGGGAAGGCCGCGGTCAGGGCGTCGTATTCGACCAGGTCGTCCAGGCCGGTCTCGGACCGAAGCGACAGCCAGGTGGCCAAGGCCATGGCGTCGGCGCTGAGGGCGAGCTTCGGCCGTTTGACCTCAAGCGTCGTCAGCCGCGCCTCGTGGTCGTTTGTCGCGTCCGTCACCTCCTGACGCCATTCGCTGAGATCCCGCGCGAACTGGCTTGGGTGCGTGACCTGATAGAGCCGGGCCAGGGCGGCCGTGACCGGCGTGAAGCCGGCTCCGGCCTCGAGCGCCGCGCGCCATAGCGCGCGGTTGACGTCTTCGATGGGCGATTTGATCACGGCTCAGCTCTCCAGCTTGGAGACGCCGACGTGGACCGGCGCTCCAGTCTGCACCACCTCGAGGTAATCGATCTTGGGGTCGATGGCTTGGGCGAGCGCGGCAAGCACGATTTCCCGCGTCGAATGGTAGGTCAGCATCGACCATGCCGAGGTTGAGATGTGATGCGCGCCGCCGTTCAGCGCCTTGATGCGCGCGATCAGGTGTTCGCGTCGCTCGGCGTAGGTTCCTCTGGTCGGCGAGGTCTGTTCTTTCAACCGGCAGGTTGCGAGGAAGCGCTTCGGTTTCGCGCCCTGGACCTTCAGCAGCGCCTCGGCCTCGGTCAGTTGCTTCGTCGCCTTGGCCACGCGCTGGGCGTGGGTGGGCGCGGCCTTGTCGCCGATCGTCGTCAGGATGATCTTCTTCAGCGCGTCCGCGCGGGTTTCGTTCGCCATGGTCCAGTCCTTTGAGTTTGCGCCGAAGCGCCTCGGCTTGGCCAAGCTTAGATATGTACCGCATGCTATTTTGTTAAGGGACCTTTATGCAGTAGGATGTATAAAAAGTAGCGGAAACATAGCCCGACCCTATATTGATGCCGGGGTCCTATAGCCCACAAGGTATAGAGATGAACCGCAGGCAAGCAGCAGCCCTTGGTCGCCGGTCCTTGGATCGGGTCCTTACGCCCTACCGCAAGGCGGCCACCCGGCGGCCTCCGAAGGGCTGGATCCGAGCCATCCGCGATGCGCTCGGCATGACCGCCGAGCAACTCGCCGATCGGATGCACATCACCCAGCCCTCCGTCCAGCGCCTGGAGATATCCGAGGCCGAGGACACCATCCAGCTGAAGACCCTGAAACGCGCCGCCGAGGCCCTCGGCTGCGAGCTGGTCTACGCACTGGTGCCGCGCCAGACCCTGGGTGAGACATACGATCTGGCGGCGCGCCAGGTGGCGCTGCGCGAGCTTGGCCGGATCAGCCATTCCATGGCCCTCGAAGACCAGGCGGTCGATGACGAAGATGACGATGAGCGGCTACGCCGCTTCATCGCCGACGAGCTCGACCCGCGCGACATCTGGGCCCGCCGCCCGTGACCGATGACGACGACCTCTACGCACACGATGGCGATGCGACCGACCTGACGGCCGAGGAGCGGGTCGGGCTGATTCCGACCTGGATCGTGACCCGAGCCGATCTCAATCGGGCCGAACGCGCCAACATCACCGATGGTCTCCGCTGGGCGCGCCGAGGCCGGTTCGACGTGCTCAATCCCGAAGCACTCATGACCTTGCACAAGCGCATGTACGGCGAGGTCTGGCGCTGGGCGGGCGAGACGCGCCGTTCAGAACGCAACATCGGCCGCGACGACTGGTGGGCGCTGCGCGAGCATCTGGTGCAGCTGCTCGGAAACATTGGCGCCCAGATCGACGCCGGCGCGCGCGACCCGGATGACATCGCCATCGATTTCCATCACCAGTTGGTCGCCATCCACGTCTTCCCAAACGGCAATGGCCGACACGCGCGCCTAGCGGCGGATCTGTTGGCCGAGCGCCTTGGCCGCCCGCCCTTCACCTGGGGCCGATCCGACCTTGTCGATGTCGGCGACGCACGGCTTGCTTATGTGGCGGCGCTGAAGGCGGCGGACGCCGGGGATCTGGGGCCGCTGCTCGCCTTCGCGCGATCCTAACCACCCATCAGGTCTTCGGGGCGGGGCCTGCGGCTGCGCCGGTCTCGGCGGTAAGTTCGGTGATCAGGGTCACCGGGCCATAATAGCCGAAGTCCTCGCGAACGCAGGCCAGCGCCAGGTCGACGTCGCGGTAGGTCTTGGGCTTGTCGGACTTGAACATATTGACCCGGTGTTCGCCGGGCCGGCTGCTCAGGCGCACGAAGATCGTCCAGCGGCGATCCTCGCCCTGCACCAGCCGGACATCCTTCAGGCCGCCGCCGTTCTGCAGATAGGCCGTGAGACTGCGCACGCGGATGGCGTGTTCGGGATCGTGGGCGGCGATCCACACCTCGTCGTCACGGCCCGCCGGCGTCGCCCGCTTGTCGTCCTTCTTCGGCAATGGATATGGCCCCGTTAAGCATCACGAATCCCGCGAATCCGTATCAGGAAACGAGCCGGCGCGCCGTACAGATATGTTTGCGCCCCGGCGGAATTATTGCAGAGCTTACAATGGGTGATCGGATAAGTAGAATAATCGTAAGCCCGCACTTCTTACGCGAGTAAGTAAGAGTGGTGTTCGCCGAACCAAAAACAGATCCGGCGAAGAGACTAGAGCCTACTGCTCTTAAACGTGGCGTCAGGTCACGGTCTCACGTTTTGAACTGGCACAGTAGCGGGCAGCCTTGCGGCTAGGCAATGCCCCATTTGTGGGGGAGCGCCCTCCCCCTGCGCCGCAGCCCCGGGGGGGGGGGCCCCCCCCCCCCCCCCCCGGGGGCCCCCCCCACCCCCCCCACAACGGGGGGCCCCCCCCGCCCCCC
>CAZXVO010000067.1:0-18850 GCA_964643835.1 uncultured Phenylobacterium sp.
GACACAAGAGTGGTCTGCCACATCCACCCAAAGTGGCCCTTCAACCCAGACCACTTCCGGCGCACCGATAGCGCCATGACCATCATCGACATCCCCACCCGCCCCGACCTGAAGCCCGCCTGGCGCGTCCTGTTCGACGGCTACTCCACCTTCTACAAGCGCACGCTGACGGACGAGGTCGCCGAGGCGGTCTGGGGCTGGATCAACGACCCGACCCATGAGGTCGAAGGCGTGCTGGCCCTGGAGGGTGGGACCCCGGTCGGCCTGGCCCACTTCCGCCGCCAGCCCCGGCCCGCCGTCGGCCGGGACATGGGCTATCTCGACGACTTGTTTGTGGACCCCGACGCCCGCGCGAAGGGAACCGGTCGCGCCCTGCTTGCCCATGTGGCGGAGGTCGGCCGCGCCCGCGGCTGGGGCGTGGTCCGCTGGACCACCGCCGACGACAACTATCGTGCGCGGACCCTCTATGATCAGTTGGCCGCCAAGACCTCCTGGAACCTCTACGAGATGAGCCTGGATACGTGATCACCCTGCACTACAACCCCGGCAACGCCAGCCTCTTCCCGCACATCCTGCTGCGGGAGCTGGGCGTCCCCTTCGAGCTGGCCTTTGTGGATCGCGACAAGGACGCCCAAACCAGCGCGGCCTATCTGGCGCTCAATCCGCACGGCAAGATCCCGGTGCTGGTCGATGGCGAGCTGGTGCTGTTCGAGACCATGGCCATTGGCCTCCATCTCGCCGACGCCTATCCGGCCGCCGGCCTCGCGCCGCCGCCGGGCGATCCCCTGCGGCCGCTCTATTATCGCTGGATGGCCCAGATCACGAACACCCTGCAGTCCGAGTTCCGGGCCTGGTTCTATCCGCACGAGTTCACCACCGACCCAGACGGCGTCCCCGCCGTCCAGGCCGCGGTGGGCAAACGGGTCATGGGCGCCTTCGAGCGCCTCGACGCCCAGCTCGGCGACGGCCCCTGGCTGCTCGGCGAGAGCTTGAGCGCCGCCGATCTCTACCTCTTGATGATGACCCGTTGGGGCCGCACCCTGCCCAGGCCCGCCCGCGACCTGCCCCATGTGGGGGCGCATGCCCGACGCCTGCTGGCGCGCCCTGCGGTAGCCAAGGCGTTCCGGGTCGAGGGCCTGCCAGAACCCTGGATTTAAGTTTTAAATCAATGCCTTAAGGCAATTTTTGGCTGGGGTTCAAGACCACTCCAACAAGTGGCTAAACCGCTTCCTTCAGCATCCGGCGGCGTTCCACAGAAGACGGGATGCGCATGGCCTCGCGGTACTTGGCCACCGTCCGGCGCGCGATATCCACGCCCGTCTCCTTCAGGATCTCCACGATCCGGTCGTCGGAATGCACCTCGGTCTCCGAGCGCTCGGCGTCGATCAGCTGGCGGATCCGGTGGCGCACGCTCTCGGCCGAATGGGCCTCGCCGCCCTCGGTCGACTGGATCGCCGAGGTGAAGAAGAACTTCATCTCGAACATGCCGCGCGGCGTGGCGATGTACTTGTTCGAGGTCACGCGGCTCACCGTGGACTCGTGCATGCCGATGGCGTCGGCCACGGTCTTCAGGTTCAGCGGTCGCAGGTGCTCGACGCCGAAGGCCAGGAACCCGTCCTGCTGGCGCACGATCTCGGACGCCACCTTCAGGATGGTCTTGGCCCGCTGGTCCAGGCTCTTCACCAGCCAATTGGCGGACGCCACGCAGTCGGCGACGAAGGTCTTCTCCTGGTCCGAACGCGCCGCCGCCGAGACGCGGGCATGGTAGCGCTGGTCCACCAGAAGCCTCGGCAAGGTGTCGCTGTTCAGCTCCACGTGCCACAGCCCGCCAAGCCCTTCGCGGACAAAGACATCCGGCGCCACCGGCGTCGCCGGCTCGCCGCCGAAGGCCGCGCCGGGTCGGGGCGTCAGGGCCCGCAGCTCGGCGATCATGTCCTTCAGGTCTTCGTCGTCCACGCCGCAAGCGCGGCGCAGGGCGCTCATGTCCCGCTTGGCCAGCAGGTCGAGGTTGTCCAGCAGCGCCATCATGGCCGGATCGCAGCGGTCGCGGTCCTTCAGCTGGATCATCAGGCATTCGCGCACATCGCGGGCGAAGACGCCCACGGGCTCGAACCGCTGCAGGATGCGCAGCACATCCTCGACAAAGGTCAGGTCGCAGCCCAGCCGTTCGGCGATCTCAAGCAGCTCGCCGCGCAGGTAGCCGCCTTCATCCACCGCATCGACCAGGACGCTCGCCACCGCCAGCTCCGGCCCGGTGAAGCCTGAGACCATCAGCTGGTCGTGCAGGTGCTCCTGCAGGGTCTTGTCGCGGGTCAGGCGTTGCTCGAAGTCGTCGAGCTCCTCGAAGCCGCCGCCCTTGCCGGCCTTGGACCAGTCCACGGCGCCGCCGGTCTCGCGGCTGTCGGCGCCGTCGCCGGTAGCGCGCTCGCCCGGCGAAGCCTCGGCGTCGTGACTGACATCCATCTCGGCGCCCGCGCCGGTCTCGGGGATCTGGTCGGCGGCGTAGGACTCGACCTCGCGCGGCTGGGCTTCCGCCTCAGGCTCGTTGTCGCGCTCGTCCCGCTGCAGCAGCGGGTTACGCTCCAGCTCGCCTTCGACATAGGCCTCCAACTCCATGTTGGAGAGCTGCAGCAGCTTGATGGCCTGCTGCAGCTGGGGCGTGATGACCAGCCCCTGCCCCTGACGAAGCTCCAAACGCGCGCCGAGCGCCAAATCCGCCTCCTGGCCTATTTCTTGCGTCGGAGGCTAGGCGGCGTTTCCCACCAGTTCGTTAACGCGCGCGATTACGTGGCGCCTTTCTTGCGTCTTCCCCTACTTCCCCTTGTAGCGCTCGAACCAGGCGAGGATCGCCGCGGCCTTGCCGGCGGCCTGGGACGGGCGCGCGGCGATGCCGCCGTGGCTGGCGCCCGGCACCTTGACCAGCGCCGTCGGCACGCCGCGCAGCTGCAGGGCCTGATAGTACTGCTCGGCCTCGCTGGGCGGGGTGCGCAGGTCCTTGTCGCCCACCACCACAAGGGTCGGGGTGGTCACATTGCCCACCAGGGACAGGGGCGAGCGCTTCCAGTAGGCCATGGGGTCTTCCCAGGGCATCTGGCCGAACCAGTCGCGGGCCATGCCGGTATAGCCGTCGACGGTCAGCACCTGGCTGGTCCAGTTGATCACCGGCTTCTGGGTGGCGGCGGCCGCGAACCGGCCGGTCTTGCCGACGATCCAGGCGGTCAGCGCCCCGCCGCCCGAGCCGCCCGTGACATAGAGCCGCTTGTCGTCGACGAAGCCCTTGGCCACCGCAGCGTCCACCACGCTCATCAGGTCGTCATAGTCGTGGCTCGGATAGTTGCGGTCGATCTCGTTGGCGAAGGCCTCGCCATAGGAGGTCGAGCCGCGCGGGTTGGAATAGACCACCACGTAGCCCGCCGCGGCATAGAGCTGGTTGTCGGTGGAGAAGCTGGGGCCATAGGCTGAGAACGGCCCGCCGTGGATCTCGAGGATCAGGGGGTACTTCTTGGCGGGGTCGAAGCCCGGCGGGGTGACGATCCAGGCGCCGATGGCCTTGCCGTCGAAGGACGACTTCACCGGCAAGGCCTCGACCTTGCCCAGGGTCTTGCCGGCGAACAGGTCGGCGTTGAGCGCGGTCAGGGTGCGCGCCGCGCCACCCTTGGTCACCGCGAGGTCAGCGGGGTTGAGCGCGTCGCCCTTGGTGAAGGCGATGGTCCCGTCCCGGGCCACGCTGAACGCCCCGCCCGCATAGGGCCGGTCCAGCCCGCCGCCAGTCAGGCCCTCGGCCACGGTGGTCAGCTTGCCGTCCAGGGTCACGCGCGCGACCTTGGTCTCGCCCAGGTCAGCATAGTCGACATAGATGGCCTTGCCGTCGCCCGACCACTGGGGATCACCCACCGAGCGGTCCAGGCCCGCGGTCAGCGCCCGCGGGTTCGAGCCGTCGGCGTTCATCACATAGAGCCGCTGGTTCTCGTAGCCGCGATGCCGGGCGTCGTCATAGCCGACATAGGCGATCAGCATGCCGTCCGGCGACACCGCCGGCGCATAGTCCGGCCCCACCCGCTTGGTCAGCTGGGTCAGGCCGCCGTCGTTGAGGGACACCCGGAACAGCTCGCTCTCGCCAGCGTCCCGCTCCCAGTTCTGGGCGCGGTTGGAGGCGAAGATCAGGCCCTGGCCGTCCTTGCTGAAGGCCAGCGGGCCCTGGGCGTCAAACTTGCCGAAGGTGCGCTGGCGCGGCGCGCCGCCGTCCGCCGAGACCGTGAAGACCTGCGAATAGCCCGGCTTCAGCTCGCCCTCGCCGTCGGCCCGCCAGTTGACCCGGTCCTCGACCCGCAGGGGTTCGGCCCACTGGGCGCCTTCGGGCTTGGCGAGGGGGGCGGCCAGGCTGGCGCCCGCCGCCGGGACCAGCATGGTGAAGGCGAGCGTCTTGCCATCCGGCGACCAGGTGATGTCGCCAGGCGCCTGTTCCAGGGTCGCGACCTTGGCGGCGCGGCCGTCGGCCATCCAGCGCACGAACAGCTGCGGCGCGCCGCCGACCACCGCCACATAGGCCAGGCGCTTGCCGTCCGGCGACCAGCGCGGCGCGAAGCTGGAGCCCTCGTCGGCCACCAGCGGCGACTGGGCGCCGGTCTTGGCGTCCACCAGCCAGATGGTCCGGCGGGTGCGGTCGGTCATCAGGTCGTTGGAGGCCCGCACATAGGCCACCTGGGCGCCGTCGGGACGGATCTGCGGATCGGCGGCCTGCTGCAGGCCGAACAGGTCGCGGGCGGTGAACACCTTGGTCGGACCGTCCTGCGCGGCTGCGCCCGTGGCCGCGATGAACGAAATGGCCGTGGCCAGCAACAAAGCCCGCATGAAATGACCCTGGAAAACCGAACTGCAGAGAAAGCTTGGGCGGGCATTAGCCGCAAGCCTGGCGGGATTGTCCAGGGCGTTCCAGGCGCCGCCGCCATGCCTAGCCCATGGCCTCGATGGCCGCCTTTTCCGCGGGCCAGTCTTCCAGCGACATCAGCATCTGCTGGGCGCTGGCCTCGGCGATCAGCGTCCCATCTTCCCGCCGGAACTCCGCCCGCACGGTCACGAGCTGGCGGGTGCGCGCCACAACGCGCGCCTCGATGACCAGGGGATGGGCGCGGCCGACCCGCAGGAAGTTCATCTGCAGGTTCAGCGTCCGGAACAGCCGGTCATCGGGGACCACCGTCATCGCGGCGAAGGCGAGCACCTGGTCGGCCTGGGCCGCCAGATAGCCGCCGAATAGGGAGCCGTCGGCGGTGGCCAGGTCCGGATGAGGGCTCCAGGTCTTGCGCACCCAGGCCTCGCCCCAGTCGTCGATCAGGCCCAGGCGCAGGGTCCGTACAATCGGCGGCGGCGCGCCAGCGCCGGATTTCAAAGCGTCCAGTCGATCCGTAGCCCAGGTCATGCGTCCTCCCGAAAGCGTGTTGGGACCAACGCTAGCGGGACCGGGGCCCACAGGTTACTCGACTTCGGCGCCCCTAGTTTCTGGCCAGGAAGGCTCGATGCAAGCTGTTGATCAACCTCGCAAAATCCCCAGGTAGCCACGCGCCCGCGTCTCCGTGGACTTCATTCTGGAAGCTGCAGCTCAAGTCTTGGAGGCGCGCGGCGTGGCCGGGTTCAACACCAATGCGGTGGCCGAGCGGAGCGGGGTGAGCATCGGCACCCTCTATCGGTACTTCCCGAACAAGCGCGCGATCCTCAAGGCTCTGCCCCTGCGCGAGACGGAGCGGCACGCCGCGGCGGTGGCCGAGATCGCGCGCCGGGGTGGCGAGGGCGTCGCCCGCGACCGGGCCATGATCCGCGCCTTCATTCAGGCCTTCGATGGACGGCTTGAGGCCCGGCGCGCGGCCCTGTCCGCCCTCCTGGCCGACGCCGACCATGGCGAGCTCGCCGCCCGCTTCGCCGGGTTCGGCGACGGGCTGACGGACGCCTCAGGTCGCCCGCTCAGCCCCGTCCAGACCTTCGTGCTGGGCCGCGCGATCCAGGGTGCGATGCGCGCGGCCGTGCTGGAGGGCGCAGACTTCCTCAAGAGCCAGGACTTCGAGGACGAGCTGGTGCGTCTGGGACGCGCCTATCTGGGCTATGAGCCCGGACGCTGACCGATCGCCGCCAGGAACGCCTCCACATCCGCCGCTGACTTGTCGGGGATCTGCTCCATCGGCACGTGGCCGACGCCCGGATAGACGATCAGCTTGGCGCCCGGAATGGCGGCGGCCAGGGCCTGGCCGGCGGCCAGCGGGATCACCGTGTCGGCGTCGCCGTGCATCACCAGGGTCGGGGCCTTGATGGCCTTGAAGGTCTCGGCGGTCGCGGGCTTGCGCGGCGCGGCCTGGCCGTTCAGCAGCAGCTCACGACGGCCGGGGGCAAGCGCCAGGTCCACATAGCGATCCACCATGGCCGGGGTGACCAGGCTCTCGTCGATATAGGCCTGCTTCAGGCCCTTTGCCGCCAGCGGGCGGGGGTTCAACCGCTTGAGGATCGCGCGGCCGGGGGCTGTGCGCATGATCTTGAAGATCAGGGGCTGGCCCTTGCGGTCCTTCATCGCCGCCGGGTCGACGGGCGCGCCTGCTGAATCGACCAGAATCAGGGCGTCGACCTTTTCCGGGTGGGCCAGGGTGTAGTTCCAGGCCACGCCGCCGCCCATGGAGTTTCCGGCCAGGGCGAAGTGGTCGAGCTTCAGGGTCTGGGCGACGCCATCGACGATGGCCACCTGGCCGGGGGTCGAGACCTCATAGCCGGCCGGGACGGTCGTCAGGCCGTGGGCGGCCAGGTCCAGGGTCACCACCCGATGGTCCTTGCCCAGGCGCGCCACCCAGGGCTCCCAGGTGTCGAGGTTGGCCGCGAAGCCGTGCACCAGGACGATGGGCGTCCCGTCGGCCTTGCCCTGGTCGCGATAGTGCACCGTCACCCCGTCCTGCAGGGTCACGAAGCGCGAGGCCGGGGTGGCGTACTTGGTCTTCAGCGTCGCGTAGGGAATGTCCTTGGCGCAGGCGCTGAGCGTCAGGGCGGCGACCGCGAGCGCGATCAGGCGAATGGCTTTCATCATGTCCTCCTAAAGGCCCAGCCGCTTGAACTGGGACTTGGGCGCCTCCAGCTCAGCGAGGGCCTGGGCGAGCAGGGCGGCCATCTCAGCCTCCTGCGGCGCACCGGCCAGGTTGGTGGTCTCGTCCGGGTCTTCCAGACGGTCATAGAGGTGGGCGCCGCTGAACCGCGTCAGAGCCCAGAAGGGCACGTGGTCGCCCTCAGCGAAGGGCTGGTGCAGCACCGGGATGCTTGAGCCCGGCATCCGGTCCAGGAAGGCGCGGTCGTCGGGCAGGGGCATGGCCACGTGCTTGTCGACCACATGGGTCGGCATGGAGGACCAGCGGTTGGACATCATCGACAGGGGCGCATTGGCCCCGACCGGTCCGCGCACATACTTCCAGCGGTCGGTGACCAACTGCACCTCGCGGCCCCAGACCCCGGTCAGCAGCCAGTCGCGCACCTTGTCGGTCTCGCCGGTCAGCACCGGGATCAGGGACTTGCCGTGGGTGCGCTGGCGCACCGTCACCCCGAACGCCTCGCAAAGGGTCGCGAAGATGTCGACGCTGGTGGTCAGGGCCGACCGGGCGCCCGGCTCCACCCCCGGCCAGCGGATCAGGAGCGGGATGTGGCCCAGGGTGGCGTAGATCGGCACCCCTGGCTTTCCCCAGATGTCCTTCTCGCCCAGATAATGGCCGTGGTCGGTGCAGATGATGATGGCGGTGTCGTCGGCGATACCGTTGCGGTCCACGGCGTCCAGCACCTTGCCCAGCCAGTGGTCGATCATCGACAGCTTACCGCCATATTGGGCCCGCAGCTGGCGCGCCTGGCGCTCGGTCAGCACGCCCTTCTCGATCGCGCCCTTCATGTAGGGCGGCCAGATCAGGTGTGGGCCTTCCCAGTCGGGATCGTACTTCGACGCCCAGGGCTCGGGGGTATCGAACGGCTCGTGCGGATCGAACTCGTCGACGAACAGGAAGAAGCGGTCGTGGTGGCCGGCGTTGTCGTCGATCCAGCGGGCGGCGGCGGACATGGTGCGGGGGCCGGGGAAGTCCGCCTCGCCCTGGAACCAGCCGCGGCTGTCGTCATAGGGCATGTGCCCGCGACCCATGCCCGGCGCGCCCGCCCAGGAGGGATCGGGCCGGGTCTTCCAGGCGTCGCCCTCGTGGCCGCGCTCATAGGCCCAGGCGTTGAAGTCGCCGTGATAGTTCTCGCCGCCGGTCTCGAACAGGTGCGGGTGGTCGCTGATCAGCTGGCTGACCACGCCGGTCTTGCGCAGCTCGTAGGTGATGGCGTCTTCCCAGATCTCCACCGAGCCCCAGGGCCGCCACAGGAAATCCAGCGCCCCGCACAGGATGTCGTGCCGCGCGGGCATGCAGGGGAGCGACCCGGTGTAGTGGTTGTCGAACCGCACCGCGGTCTTCGCAAAGGCGTCGAGCACCGGGGTCTCGAACTCGGTCCCGCCATAGGCCCCCAGCATGTGCCGGTTCAGGCTGTCGAGCAGGATGACGATGACGTTCTTCGGCGTCGCAGCCACTCGGTGTCCCCCTTAAGTCTCCCGCATCTGACGCGCGGGAAGACGCCCCAAGGATCACCCTTGCCGTTAGGTCAGGCAATGGGTTTGCTGTGACGCTTCTGGGTGGCGCTGCTGGGGTGTCATCCCGGAAAGCGCGCAGCGCTTGTCCGGGCCCCATATGCGCGGCGTATGCCGGAGAGATCGGTGCGTATGGGTCCCGGTCTTCCCCTGCGGGGAAACTGGGATGACACCCGTTGGAGCGAGGACGCCCTCAGCCGCCGAAGTGTTCGCCCAGATAGACGCGGCGGACTTCGGGGTCGTCGACGATTTCCTGGGGCGAGCCCTCGAACAGCACTTCGCCGGCGGCGATGATCGAGGCGCGGTCGATGATGTCCAGGGTCTCGCGGACATTGTGGTCGGTGATCAGGATGCCGATGCCGCGGCTCTTCAGGAAGCCGATGACCTCGCGGATGTCGGCGATGGCCAGGGGATCGATGCCGGCGAAGGGTTCGTCCAGCAGCATGAAGGCCGGCTCGCTGGCCAGGGCGCGCGCGATCTCCACCCGGCGGCGTTCACCGCCCGACAGGGACACGGCCGGCGCCTGGCGCAGGTGCTCGATGCGCATTTCCTCGAGCAGGCCGGTGACCGTCGCCTTGGCCTTGGCGATGTCGGGCTCGCGCAGCTCGACCACGGCCATGACATTTTCTTCCACCGTCATGCCGCGGAAGATCGAGGTTTCCTGCGGCAGGTAGCCCACGCCCATGCGGGCGCGCTGGTACATGGGCTGGGCGGTGATGTTGACGCCGTCGAGATAGATCGCGCCGTAGTCGGCCGGGATGAGGCCGGTGATCATGTAGAAGCAGGTGGTCTTGCCGGCGCCGTTGGGGCCGAGCAGGCCCGCGACCTCGCCCCGGCGCAGGCGCAGGGACACGCCCTTGACCACGGTGCGGCCGCGGAAGGCCTTGCCGATGTTGTCGACCACAAGGCCCTCGCCGGCCAGGCCCGGCAGGGTATCGAAGTTTTCCGGCGTCAAGGCGGCGCCTAGCGCGGCGCGGCGGGCGCGGCCGCCGTCTGCTTGGGATACAGCACCGTGCGCACGCGGCCGGGCTTGTTGCGCCCCTTGGCCCCGCTCTGCATCTGGGCGTCGCCCGTCTTGGTGTTGATCACCAGCTTGGAGCCCTTCAGCACGTCCTGGCCGCGGGCCGCGACCACATCGCCGGTGATGGTGATGGTGGTGGATTCGGCCTGGTAGACGGCGTTGTCTCCATGCACCCGCTGCTGCGGCGTGACGTAGTAGACGTCGCCCTGGGCCTCCATGCGGTCCAGCTCGTTACCGCAGCTGGAGCCGACGCCGCCGCCGGCGCGGGCCGAGCCGGAGCCCGGCTTGTAGTAGATCTTCAGGACGTTGGCGCGCAGGCGCACCGTGTCCTGCAGGGCCTCGGCGCCGCCGCGATAGACGGCCAGGCACTGGGCGTTGACCACCTCGAGCTCGTCAGCGGTGATGTCCACCGGCGCGTCGGAGTTCTGGGCGAGCTGGGCAGCGGCCGGACCGGCCATCCCAACGCCCAGGGCGAACATCGCCACGGCCCAAGGTTTGATCATCGAGAGCTCGCTCATCTTTCTGCCGCCGGAACCCTAGCCGGAACCCTAGTGTGACTCGACGCGCGTGCGAACGCCGCCCTTGAAGACCATTCGATCGCCCTTGTCATAGACGCCGTAGGACTTGGCAATGATTTCTCCCAGAGCGCCCATGCCCTGGATCTCGCCCTTGCCCTCCAACACACCGGTGGCGGTGTTGAAGATGGAGCTGGCGGTGGAGAAATTCACGTCCCCGCCGTTCAACTTTACGCCACCGTCCAGGTTCAGGGTGTGGGCGTCCTCGCGATAGACGCCAGACTGGGACGAGATGCGGGTCGGGTTCGAGCCCTCCTCGTCCAGGACCAGCATCGGGGTGTCGAGCAGGACACGGTTGTAGTCCTTCTCGTCGCGGGTCGCCGTCTTGGCGGTGATGACATAGGCCCGGCCCTTGCCGTCCCGGCCGACGAAGCGCGGGTTGACCAGCTGGATCGGGGCGTCGGCGTCAGCCGGCTTGGCCTTGGCGCCCAGGATCGAGCCCTGGATCACGAAGCCGACCAACAGGACGAAGATCGCGCCGATGGCGGCGGGCAGGGCGATGCGCGCCCTGCGGATCATCACCGAATGCGCGCGCCACCGCTCGGCCTGGTCGCGCGGACCGGCGGCGGGCGAAGGCGCTTGGGCGAGGGTCAAGGCCGCCTCACGAGTGGGCGAAGATGTCGACCTCTTCCCAGCCCCTGACATCAAGCAGGGCGCGGTGGGGCAGGAAGTCGAAACAGGCCCTGGCCAGGGCGTCGCGGCCCTCGCGGACCAGCATCTCGTCAAGGCGGGCGCGGATGGCGTGCAGGTGCAGGACGTCGGAGGCGGCATAGGCCAGCTGGTCCGCCGAGAGCTTGTCGGCCCCCCAGTCGGAGCTTTGCTGAGCCTTGGACATGTCCACGCCGACCAGTTCCTTGGCGACATCCTTCAGGCCGTGGCGGTCCGTATAGGTCCGCGCCAGCTTGGAGGCGATCTTGGTGCAATAGACCGGCGCCGTCACCACCCCGAGATGTAGGTGGAACATGGCGATGTCGAAACGGCCGAAATGGAAGATCTTCGTGATCGCCGGATCGGTCAGAACCGCCTTCAGGTTCGGGCAGTCGTAGTCAGGGCGCTTGAGGCGCACCACATGGGCGTCGCCATTGCCGTCCGACAGCTGGACCACGCACAGCGGGTCGCGGCCGATGCGCAGGCCCATGGTCTCCGAATCGATGGCGACAGCGGTCGCGCCCTCGAAGACACCGGCGGGCAGGTCGCCCTCATGAAGGATGTTCGCCACGTTCGGTCCTACTCCGGCAGGCCCCACCGGGGCGCTTAAGCTGAATTCGCCCGAGGCGAAGTCCGACAGAATAGGTCTGAAGTCCTGTCTGTCACGTCTGGGGGAGTAGCTCGGTCACCACCCCCGAAGGGATGGTGCCCAGGAGAGGACTCGAACCTCCACGGCCGTTAAGCCACTGGCACCTGAAGCCAGCGCGTCTACCAATTCCGCCACCTGGGCCCCGCCCCTTCGGATCGGGAGGCGGTCCTATAGGGCCACTCAGAGAGGCGGTCAATCACTAGATCGCACTTGATGCGGCAAGTCGCATTGCGGCGCGCCCACGCTTCGTCTATCCGACCCTCAACGGACACCTCTCCTTCCTTACAGAGACACACCATGCAGGATCTGGTCACGGTCTTCGGCGGCTCGGGCTTCTTGGGCAGCCAGGTGGTGCGCGCGCTGGCCAAGCAGGGCCTGCGGGTGCGGGTCGCGGTGCGCCAACCGCACCTGGCCCACACCATGCGGCTGCTGGGCGATGTCGGCCAGATCGAGGTTGTCCAGGCCAATGTGCGCAACGAGGCGTCTGTCCAGCGGGCCCTGGCCGGCGCGCAGGGCTGCGTGAACCTGGTCGGCCTGCTCTATGAGACCGGCCGCCAGAAGTTCCAGTCGGTCCACACCATGGGCGCACGCAACGTCGCCGCCCAGGCCAAGGCGGCGGGCCTGAAGAGCCTGGTCCAGGTCTCGGCTATCGGCGCCGATGCGAACTCCGAGGCCAAGTACGCCCGCACCAAGGGCATGGGCGAGGCCGCCGTGCGCGAGGCCTTCCCCGACGCCGTGATCATCCGGCCCTCGATCATCTTTGGGCAGGGCGACGGCTTCTTCAACAAGTTCGGCGAGATGGCGGTGATGTCGCCGGTCCTGCCGCTGATCGGCGGCGGCAAGACCCGCTTCCAGCCCGTGTTCGTGGGCGACGTGGCCAAGGCGATCGCCAAGGCGGTCACCGATCCGGCCTGCGCCGGCAAGACCTATGAGCTGGGCGGCGCCGCCGTGGTCTCCTTCAAGGAGGTCATGGAGATCATCAACGCCCAGACCGGCCGCAATCGCCTGCTGATGCCGCTGCCCATGCCGGTGGCCGGCCTGATCGGCAAGCTGTGCGAGATCGTCACCCTGACGCCGGTGGCCCCGCCGCTGACCAGCGATCAGGTCGAGCTCCTGAAGGCCGACAATGTGGTGACCGGCGCCTATCCGGGCCTGTCGGACCTGGGCATTGCGCCCACCACCCTGGAAGCCGTCCTGCCGACCTACATGTACCGGTTCCGCCGCGGCGGCCAGTACGCCGACGAGACCGAGCGCATGGTCGCCGCCTGAGGCTATTTCACGCCGCCTTGGGCCTTGGCATAGGCGCGGAGCACGGCGTTCATTCGGGTCTGCCAGCCGCGCCCCTGCGCCTTGAACCAGTCCATCACGTCGCTATCGACGCGGATTGAGGTTGCGGTCTTTGCGGGGATCACCAGCTCCGCGTTGCGGAACCACTCTTCGTCCAGAACCGGGGCGGCGTCGGGATCCTCGGTGATCGCCACCTCAATCCCGGCGTCGGTGAGGGCGTCCACGCGCGCCCAGTCCGTATCACCGGGCTTCAGTTGATCCAGAGATCGCCTGATCAAAATCTTGTCGCTCATTCTTTCTCGCAATCCTCGCTGAAATCAGGCGGATCGCTCCGTCGCGTGGTGTCCACACGACCACGATGACACGTCCATTGCATCGACAGATCGATGTGAACCGGCGCTCACCGGATCGCTGCGCCTCACGCGTGAGCGCGAGCCCCAGGAGGGCCAGCGCGGCGTCGTTGAAGCCGATGCCGTGCTTGCGGAAGTTCTGGTCAGCCTTCGCGGCGTCCCATTCGAAGGATGACATCGGCGATTGTCCTTTGGACTCGAACCGGATTGATCATGCACACCTCCTTGCCTAGGGCTGTCTGTGTATATACGTTTGTATATGCGCTTCGTCAACGCCCCGTCATCGTCAGGAACACCAGACCGCCGACGCCCACCACGATCCGCCACCAGGCGAAGGGCGCGAAGCCGCGCTTGCTGACGAAGTCCAGCAGGGTGCGTACGACGATGAAGCCCACCACGAAGCTGACGACAAAGCCCAGGGCGATGAGGCCGATCTGATCGGTCGAAATGTTGTCGCGGTTGGACCAGGCGTCGAGGACGAAGGCCCCCAGCATGACGGGGATGGCCAGGAAGAAGGAGAACTCGGCCGCCGCGCGCTTTTCAACGCGCATCAGCATGGAGCCGAGAATGGTCGCGCCTGACCGGGAGACGCCGGGCACCAGGGCCAGGCACTGGAAGAGGCCGATGACGAGCGAGGTGCGCAGCGGCAGGGCCATGGCGTCATCCTGGTTGGCCTGAGGCGCCCAGCGGTCCAGGGCGAAGAACACGAAGCCGCCGATGATCAGCGACCAGCAGATCAGGCGAGGGCTTTCGAACAGCACATGCTTGATCACGTCGTGCAGCAGCACCCCGGCCAGGGCCCCGGGCAGGAAGGCGACCAGCACCGAGATCGCGAAGCGGCGCGAGGCGGCCTCGGTCGGCAGGGTGATCAGCACCTTCCACAGGCGACTGAAATAGAGGGCCACGATGGCCAGGATCGCGCCCAGCTGGATCAGCACCGCGAAGGTGTCCCAGAAGCCGTCCGGCAGGCCGAGCAAGGTCTTGGTCAGCAGGAGGTGCCCGGTCGAGGAGACCGGAATGAACTCGGTCAGGCCTTCGACCACCCCAAGGATGATGGCGTTGATCCAATCCGACATGGGCGCGTCCTCCAGGCTCCTGCGGCCCCAGCAGGAGCCGCATCAGGGTAAAGATGGCGTGTATCCACTAAGTGGACGATAATGTTCGCGCTTACGGAGAGTTTTGCGGAACGCACCGACATTGCCGCACCATTAAGTCCACTTTGTAGTTCATGTGCTTTTTCGCGGCAGGTTTCGGGCCTATGGGAGCCTTGGACAGCCGGAGACAGGCCATGGCCGAGCGCATGCTGAAGTTCACGACGGTGGAGCGGACCACGCCGGCCAAGCGGGCGGCGGAGACGCGGGCCGGCGATTTCCACGAGATCTATGCCGACTTCATCGACGCCAAGGCCGCCGAGCAGGCCTCGCGCTGCTCGCAGTGCGGGATCCCGTTCTGCCAGACCCATTGTCCGCTGCACAACAACATCCCCGACTGGCTGCGGATGACCGCCGAGGGCCGGCTGCGGGAAGCCTACGACCTGTCCCAGGCGACCAGCTCGATGCCTGAGATCTGTGGCCGCATCTGCCCGCAGGACCGGCTCTGCGAAGGCTCCTGCACCATAGAACAGTCGGGCCACGGCACCGTGACCATCGGCGCCGTCGAGCGCTACCTGACCGACAAGGCCTGGGAAGAAGGCTGGGTGGCGCCGCTCACGCCTGGTCCGGACCAGGGCCGCAGTATCGGGATCATCGGCGCGGGCCCCGCCGGCCTGTCGGCGGCCGAGCGCCTGCGCGAGATGGGCTATGCGGTCACGGTCTATGACCGCCACGACCGCGCCGGCGGCCTGCTGATCTACGGCATTCCGGGCTTCAAGCTGGAGAAGGACGTGGTCGCCCGCCGCACCCAGCGGCTGGCGGACGGCGGGGTCGAGTTCCGGCTGGGCTTCGAGGTCGGCCGCGACGCCAGCCTCGCCGAGCTGCGCGCCCGCCATGACGCCGTCCTGGTGGCCACCGGGGTCTATGCGGCCCGAGAGCTTCAAGTTCCGGGCGCCGGTTCGGCCGGGGTGACGCCGGCCCTGGACTATCTGATCGCCTCCAACCGCGTGGGCCTGGGCGATGAGGTGCCGGCCTATGCGTCCGGCGAGCTGAACGCCGAGGGCAAGCACGTGGTCGTGGTGGGCGGCGGCGACACGGCCATGGACTGCGTGCGCACCGCCGTGCGCCAGGGCGCGGCCTCGGTCACCTGCCTCTATCGCCGCGACCGGGCCAACATGCCGGGCTCGGCCCGCGAGGTCGGTCATGCGGAAGAAGAGGGCGTGACCTTCGAATGGCTGGCCGCCCCCCGCGCCGTGACCGGCGAGGCGGGCAAGGCCGAGGGCGTGCGAGCGATCCGCATGCGGCTGGGCGCCCCGGACGCCACCGGACGCCAGGCTCCGGAAGAGATCGAGGGCGGCGACTTCGACCTGAAGGCTGACCTGGTCATCAAGGCCCTGGGCTTTGATCCCGAGGACCTGCCCACAGCGTTTGGCGCGCCGGATCTGGCCGTCTCCCGCTGGGGCACGGTGAAGGCCGACTTCCGCACCCAGATGACCTCGATCCCGGGCGTCTTCGCCGCCGGCGACATCGTCCGCGGCGCCTCCCTGGTGGTCTGGGCGATCCGCGACGGCCGCGACGCCGCCGACGCCATCTGCGCCTACCTGTCCCAACCGGCCCTGGCCGCGGCGGAGTGACGATCATGACCTCCCATCCCATGACGGAAACGGAACGCTACCTGGCCAACCGCCAGAAGCTGATCGACGCCCACGCCTATGACCCCTCCATGGAGCGGGACGCCTGCGGGGTGGGCCTGGTCTGTGCGCTGGACGGCAAGCCGCGCCGCGAGGTGGTCGAGCTCGCCATCCGCGCCCTGAAGAGCGTCTGGCACCGGGGCGCGGTCGACGCCGACGGCAAGACCGGCGATGGCGCCGGCGTGCTGGTCTCGGTGCCCCAGGATTTCTTCGCCGACCAGGTGGCCCAGATCGGCCACGCCCTGCGACCCGGCCCCATCGCCGTCGGCCAGGTCTTCCTGCCGCGCAATGACCTGGCCGCCCAGGAGACCTGCCGCACCATCGTCGAGGCCGAGGCCCTGCGGTTCGGCTTCTATATCTATGGCTGGCGCCAGGTGCCGGTGGACACCCGGGTGATCGGCGAGAAGGCCAACGCCAGCCGGCCCGAGATCGAGCAGATCATGCTGTCCCCGCCTAAGGGCCTGGATGGCGAGGCGCTGGAGCGCGCCCTGTTCATCTGCCGCAAGCGGATCGAAAAGCGCGTGGCCGCGGCCAACATCCAGCACTTCTATCTGTGCTCCCTGTCGGCGCGGTCGCTGATCTACAAGGGCATGTTCCTGGCCCAGCACATCGACGAGTTCTATCCGGACCTCACCGACGCCCGGTTCGCCGCGGCGGTGGCCATCTTCCACCAGCGCTATTCCACCAACACCTTCCCAGAATGGCGGCTGGCCCAGCCCTTCCGGATGCTGGCCCACAACGGCGAGATCAATACGTTCAAGGGCAACGTCAACTGGATGAAGAGCCATGAGATCCGCATGGCCGCCGACGCCTTTGGCGAGATGGGCGATGACGTAAAGCCGGTGATCCAGCCGGGCGGCTCGGACAGCGCCGCCCTCGACAACACCTTCGAGGTCCTGGTCCGCGCCGGCCGCGACGCGCCCATGACCAAGGCCCTGCTGATCCCGGAGGCCTGGGCCGCCAAGTCGGCCGAGCAGATCAAGCCTGAGCACAAGGCGCTCTACGCCTATTGCAACGCGGTGATGGAGCCCTGGGACGGGCCGGCCGCCGTCTGCGCCACAGACGGCCGCTGGGTGGTGGCGGGCAAGGACCGCAACGGCCTGCGCCCCCTGCGCGTGACCTATACGAACGACGGCCTGCTGATCATGGGCTCCGAGGCCGGCATGTGCCGGGTGGACGAGGCCCGCATCACCCGCAAGGCCCACATCTCGCCCGGCCGGATGATCGCCGTCGACCTGACCGAGGGCCGCCTCTACGAGGAAGAAGCGATCATCGACCGGCTGGCCGCCCAGCACCCCTATGACCAGTGGCTGGGCAACATGGTCGACCTTGAGGCCGCCATCGCCCCGGGGCCGGAGCCACGCTCTTACGGCCGCGAGGAACTGGTCCGCCGCCAGACCGCCGCCGGCCTGTCGCTGGAAGACCTGGAGCTGATCCTCGCCCCCATGGTCGAGGAAGGTAAGGAGGCGGTGGGCTCCATGGGCGACGACACGCCGCTGGCGGTGCTGTCCGACCATTACCGGCCCCTGTCGCACTTCTTCCGCCAGAACTTCAGCCAGGTGACCAACCCGCCGATCGATTCCTTACGGGAATCCGCGGTGATGAGCCTGAAGACCCGGTTCAAGAACCTCGGCAATGTCCTGGCCCAGGACGAGGCCCAGACCGACGTCTTCGCCCTGGAAAGCCCGCTTTTGACCAACGGCATGTACGAGCGCCTGGTCGAGGTGATCGGCGCCCGGAACCTGGCCGAGATCGACTGCACCATGCCGATCCCGGCGCCGGAGGCCCGGCCCGGCGACGCCCTGCGCGCCAATCTCGACCGCATTCGGGCCGAGGCCGAGGACGCCGCCCTGCGCGGCTGCGCCACCATCGTGCTCACGGATCGGGCCAGCGGCCCAGACCGGGTCGCCCTGCCCATGATCCTGGCCACCGGCGGGGTGCATTCCTGGCTGGTCGCCAAGGGCCTGCGCTCCTACGTCTCGATCATCGTGCGGTCGGCCGAGTGCCTGGACACCCACGGCTTCGCGGTCCTGGTGGGGGTCGGCGCGACGGCGGTGAACGCCTATCTGGCCCAGGAAAGCTTCCAGGATCGGCTGGAGCGCGGCCTGACCGGCGATCTCGACCTTCGCCAGGTGTGCCTGAACTACAAGCACGCCATCGAGGGCGGCCTCCTGAAGATCATCGCCAAGATGGGGATCGCCGTGATCTCCTCCTATCGCGGCGGCTACAACTTCGAGGCGCTGGGCCTGTCGCGGTCCCTGGTGGCCGAGTTCTTCCCAGGCATGCCCTCGCGCATCTCCGGCATCGGCCTGGCCGGCATCGAGGCCCGAACGGTCGAGCTGCATCGCAAGGCCTGGAACCCGGGCGCGATCAGTCTGCCGGTCGGCGGTTTCTACAAGGCCAGGCGGGCGGGCGAAGCCCACGCCTTCGAAGCCCGCATGATCCACACCCTGCAGAGCGCCTGCGACCGCGGGGACTACGACCTCTACAAGCGCTTCTCCGAGGGGATGCGCCGGATGCCGACCATCCAGTTGCGCGACCTGCTCGACTGGCGCCTCGCCGAGCGGCCCACCCCGGTGGACGAGGTCGAGAGCGTCAACGAGATCCGCAAGCGGTTCCTCACGCCCGGCATGAGCATGGGCGCGCTCAGCCCCGAGGCCCACGGGGTGTTGAACATCGCCATGAACCGGATCGGGGCCAAGAGCGTCTCCGGCGAGGGCGGCGAGGACGACGCCCGCTACAAGCCCCTGCCCAATGGCGATAACCCCAACTCGGCGGTGAAGCAGATCGCGTCTGGCCGGTTCGGCGTCACCGCCGAGTACCTGAACCAGTGCCGGGAGATCGAGATCAAGGTCAGCCAGGGCGCCAAGCCCGGCGAGGGCGGCCAGCTGCCCGGCTTCAAGGTCACCGAG
>CAZXVO010000068.1:0-18743 GCA_964643835.1 uncultured Phenylobacterium sp.
AGGGGGAGGAACTCAGACATCGAAGTCCAGGCCGATGTCGCCGTAGAACTCGCGCTTGTCGGCCCAGGTCTCATCGACCTTGACCGTCAGGAACAGGTGTACGGTGCGGCCAAGCAGCTCGGTGAGCTCCTCGCGGGACTTCTGGCCGATCCACTTCAGGGTCTGGCCGTTCTTGCCCAGGATGATCGGGCGCTGGCTCTCGCGCTCCACATAGATCGTCTGTTCGATCCGGGCCGAGCCGTCCTTGCGCTCTTCAAAGGCGGTGGTCTCGACGGCGGCCGCGTAGGGAAGCTCCTCGTGGACGCGCAGATAGAGCTTCTCGCGGGTGATCTCGGCGGCCAGCAGGCGCACCGGCAGGTCGGCGGTCTGGTCCTCGGGATAGAACCACGGTCCTTCCGGCAGGGCCTGAACGATGCGCGCCAGTAGATCGTCGACGCCCGCGCCGGTGGCGGCGGAGACCATGAAGACGTCGGAATAGACGCCTGTATCGAAAAGCCTTTGGGTGATCGCCAGAAGGTTTTCGCGCTTCAGCCCGTCGATCTTGTTGAGCGCCAGGACGGCGGTCTTGCCCGAGGCTTTCAGGCCCTCGACGATGGAGTCCACATCAACCCGCGCCCGCTTGTCGGCGGCCTTGGCGTCGCCCTGCTCAACGGCGATCTCAGCGGCGGCGTCCACCAGGTGGACGATGATGTCAGCGTCCTCGGTTCCACCCCAGGCGGCGCGGACCATGGCCCGGTCCAGCCGTCGGCGCGGCGCGAAGATCCCGGGGGTGTCGACGAGCACGATCTGGGCGTTCCCGGACATGGCGACGCCGCGCACCGGGAAGCGGGTGGTCTGGACCTTCTGGGTCACGATGGAGACCTTGGCCCCCACCAGACGGTTGGTCAGGGTGGACTTGCCCGCATTGGGGGCGCCGATAATGGCGCAGAATCCGGCGCGGGTGGGTTCCACAGTCATAGGGCGGTGTCTCTCTTCCTCAGCATCAGCTCGGCGGCGGCCTTCTCGGCCTCGCGCTTGGACCCGCCCTCGGCCCGCTCGGGCGGATAACCCTGGAGCTGGACCTCGATGGTGAAGCGGGGCGCGTGGGCCGGGCCGGAGGTCGCCACGACTTCGTAGCGCGGAACCGGCAAGCCGCGGGCCATAGCCCATTCCTGCAGCAATGTCTTGGAATCCTTCAACCGGGGCGTATCCAGCTCGGAGAAGGCCTTGGTCCAGGCCATCAGCACGAAGCTCCGCGCCGCCTCCAGGCCGGCGTCGATATAGAGGGCCGCGATCAGCGCCTCGCAGGCGTCACCCAGCACCCGGTCATTGTCGCGCGCGCCCACCTTGGTGGCGCTGGCGTCCAGGCGCAGAGCCTCAGGCAGGCCCACGGCCCGGGCCACCTCGGCGCAGGCCTGGTAGTTCACCAGCTGGTTCATCAGCTTGGAGAGCACGCCTTCGCGGGCCTCGGGCTGCAGCTCAGCCAAGCGCTCGGCGACGATCAGATTGAGGACCCGGTCGCCCAGGAACTCCAGCCGCTCATTGTGGCGCACCTTGGTGGCGCCATTGCCCACGCTGGAATGGGTCAGGGCGCGTTCCAGCAGGTCGCGATCAGCGAAGCTATGGCCGATGCGGCCCTGCAGCTCGGCGACCGCGGCGTCGCGTCGGTTCATTTCAGGCTGTGGAAGAAGCGGCCGGGCCGGGCGTCGAGGAACCAGGTCCAGGGCTTGAACAGCGACGCGCCCTTGTTCCAGGACAGCATGATGATCTGGGCCTTGCCGACCAGGTTTTCGGCCGGGACATAGCCCACGCCGATCTCGCTGGGCACTCGGCTGTCGAGGGAGTTGTCGCGGTTGTCGCCCATGAAGAAGTAGTGTCCCTCCGGCACCACATAGACCCCAGTGTTGTCGACGTCGCCGTCGGGTCCGAAGTCGTAGGTGGTGAAGGTCTTGCCGTTCGGGAAGGTCTCCTGGAACCGCTGGACGCTGCGGGTGAAGCCCCAGCCGCTATCGATCATCACCGGCGTCATCGGCTTGCGCGGCACGGCCTTGCCGTTGATCGACAGAACGCCGCCGGTGACCTGGATACGGTCGCCAGGCAGGCCGATCAGGCGCTTGATGTAGTCGGTGCGGCCGTCGCGGGGCAGCTTGAAGACGACGATGTCGCCGCGCTCCGGCGTCTTGTCGAAGATGCGCCCCTCGAACAGCGGAGGGCTGAACGGGATCGAGTTGCGGGAATAGCCGTAGGAGTACTTGGAGACGATGATGTAGTCGCCTTCAAGAAGGGTCGGCTCCATCGAGGCCGACGGGATCGTGAAGGGCTGGAAGAACAGCACGCGCAGGACCAGCGCGATGAGCAGGGCGTAGGCGACCGTCTTGACGATCTCCACCAGCTCATTGATCGCGCCCGGCTCGTCGGCCTCCTTGGCGCTCTGCACGTCGTCGGTCATGCCCGGTTCCCGAAACACCCGGCGGTGAGGCCGGGCCCATTGGTTGTAGCTAGACGCTGCATATCGGAACGGCAAGCGTCGCGCCCGGGGACTCTACGCGAGGGCGAGTGGCGGATTGGCGCATCGCGACGACGCGGTCTAGCCTGGCCGCATTAGGCCGCTTTGGCCCCCGTACCTTTCACACCAGGACTTTTCATGCCCGCCCCGCTGATTATCGATTTCGAGTGCGACACCCCCACCCGTGAAGCCGTCGAGGACACAGTCCGCCTGATCCAGTCCGGGCGCGGCTTCGACAAGGAAGGCTACGCCCAGCAGATGGCGCCCGGCTGGGCCGCCCAGATCGGCATGAGCCTGGACGAGTTCAACGCCGCCAAGGCCGAGCACGGCCTGACCTGGCTTGCGCTCAAGCTCTGCGACGTCGACATGGAACGCGCCATGAGCCACCAGGCGGTGATCGACATGCTGGACACCGCGGGCGTGCAGTACGCCTGCATCGGCAACGCCGGTCGCCGCGCCAGCAACGAGGACGTGGCCAAGTTCGCCGCCGAGCATCCCGACCGCCTGATCCCCTGGTTCCGCATCTGGGGCGACGAGGGCGACGATGGCGTTGCGGCCCTGGAGCGGGGCGTGCGCGAATGGGGCTGCCGTGGCTTCGAGATCTCCTGCTATCGCGAGAACCGCTACATCAACGACCCGGCTTATCGCCCCTTCCTGGCCAAATGCGTGGAGCTGGGCATCCCGGTGCGGATCACGGTCGGCCTGCACCTGCTGACCGACCGGCCTTACGACTACGCCCACCCCAAGTACCTCGACGAGATCGCGGTCGAGTTCCCGACCCTGAAGATCGTCGCGGCTCTCACCGGCTGGCCCTGGGTGGCGGAGACCTGCGCCATCGCCTCTCGCCACCAGAACATCTTCATCGACTTCGCCTGCAAGCGGGTGAAGCAGCTGATGGCGCCGGGCGCAGGCTATGAGGCCCTGATCTATTATGGCGCGCGGACCCTGCAGGACCGGATCATCTTCGCCAGCGGCTGGGGCACCTTGATGGTTCCGCTGCACCAGCTGGTGGCCGAGACCGACGCCCTGCCCCTGAGCGACTCTGTCCGGGCGAAGTGGCTGGGCGGCAATGCCGCGCGGGTGCTGGGCCTGGATCAGTAAATCCCAGCCATTTGCCCCTCGGGGTCACCCGGGTTTTCGCGCAAGCGAAAGACCGGGACCTAGAGACGCTGATTTATCCGGCAAGTCTCTGCGCGTCTGGGTCCCGCACTTGCGCGGCTGCGCCGCGCCATGCGGGATGACACCTCTGGTGCAAGCCCGGCCATGACGGCCGTGGGCGGGGCGGCTAAGACAGCGCCATGTTCTTCCCGCCCCTGCCCCGCCCCGCCGTCCAGGCCCTGCGCCGCTCCCAGATCCGGGAGGTGGCCAATGCGGGGCTGGGCCGCGAGGACATCCTGGCCTTCTGGTTCGGCGAGAGCGACCAGCCGACGCCGGCCTTCATCCGCGAGGCGGCCGCCCAGGCCCTGACCGCGGGTCGGACCTACTACACCCACAACCAGGGCCGGCTGGACCTGCGCGAGGCCCTGTCGAGCTATCTCGACCGTCTGCACACAACGCCGGTCGGCGTCGAGCGGCTGGCGATCACCAGCTCCGGGGTCAGCGCCCTGATGGTGGCGGCCCAGGCGATCCTGGAGCCCGGTGACCGGGTCTGCGTCGTCACCCCAGTCTGGCCCAACGTCGCCGAGATCCCCCGCGTGCTGAGCGCCCAGGTGACCCCGGTCTCGCTGGAACCGCGCAACGGCCGCTGGAGCCTGGACCTCGACAAGCTGCTCGCCGCCCTGACGCCAGACGTAAAGGCCCTGTTCCTGAACTCCCCCAACAACCCCACGGGCTGGACCCTGGCGGCCGAGGATCGGCAGGCGATCCTGGACCACTGCCGCCGGCTGGGGATCTGGATCATCGCCGACGACGTCTATGAGCGGCTGGTGTTCGGGCCCGCCGCCTCGGCCCCGTCCTTCCTGCCCCTGGCTGACCCGAAGGATCGCGTGATCAGCACCAACAGCTTCTCCAAGGCCTGGCGGATGACTGGATGGCGGCTGGGCTGGATCGTTGCGCCCGCACCGCTGCAGGAGGCGCTCGGCGTCCTGCTGGAATACAACACCTCCTGCGCGCCGGACTTCGTCCAGGAAGGCGCCCTGGCCGCCCTGGCCCGCGGCGAGGACGCCGTCGCTGAACTGCGCTCAGACCTCGCCGCCGCCCGGGACCAGGTGCTGGGCGCCCTGCGCGCCCTACCCGGCGTCGACGCCCCGGAGCCTGACGGCGGGCTCTACGCCTTCTTCCGGCTGGACGGCTGCGCCAATTCCCTGGACCTCGCCAAGCGGCTGGTCGCCGACGCGGGCCTCGGCCTCGCGCCCGGATCGGCCTTCGGCGAGGAGGGCGAGGGCTGGCTGCGCTGGTGCTTCGCCGCCCGGCCCGAAAAGAACGCCGCTGGCCTGGAGCGCCTGGCGGCCTTCCTGCGCTAGCTCACCACTTCAGGTCCGAGACCAGGCCGGCATAGACCTCGATGCCGTCCCACAGGTTCCCGAGCCTCAGGTTCTCGTTCATGGCGTGCTGGTTGTCGTCGTAGTTGGCGATGCTGACGCCGACCATCGGGACCTTCAGCTGGTTCACGATATCGGCCATGCCCGAGCTCGCGCCCACGATGGGCAGCTTCAAGACCGGATAGCCCACCGTCCGCCCGATCGAGGCGGCGACGGCGTCGGCGGCGGGACCGTCCATGGGCGTCTTGGTGGCGATGGAGCCGCCCTCCTCCCAGTCCAGCCGCAGGATCTTCGGGTGCGTCAGCCGGGTGGCCAGGTCCGGGGTTTCGCGGACGATGAACCAGCCCTGGGCGGTCAGGTAAGCCTCTGTGAGGTCTTTGACCTTGGCGGGCGTCTCGCCGGGCGCGAGGCGGAAGTCGACCGAGACGCGGCCCTCGGTGGCGATGGCGTTGGCGGCCTGGGGTCCGGTGTCGCCCGCGTGGATGGCGCGGACATTCAGGGTCGGCTGGAGATAGCCGTCAGCCAGGCGCGGGCCGCCGATGTTGCGCCCGAGGCCCAGGGCCTTCTTCAGGTCGCTCTCCACATCCGGCAGGGCGGCGAGCGCGGCCTTGTCGGCCTTCGACACCGGCGTCACGTCGTCATAGAAGCCGGGGATCAGGATGTGACCGGTCTCATCGCGCAGGCTCATGATCAGGCTGGCCAGCATCACCGTCGGGCTGGGCGCCCAGGAGCCGTAGTGGCCGTCGTGCAGCGGCTTCAGCGGGCCATAGACGGTGGCCTCGAAGCTGGTGATGCCGCGGTTGCCGAAATTGATCTGCTGCTTGCCGGACTGGTGCATGGGCCCGTCGCCCATGATCAGCAGGTCGCCCTTCAAGAGGGCCAGGTTCTTGCCCACCAGCTCGGCGAAGTGGGCCGAGCCCTGCTCCTCCTCGCCCTCATAGAGCACCTTGATGTTCACCGACGGCTTGATCCCGGCGGCCTTGAGCGCGTCGAGGGCAGACAGCATCACCTGGATCGAGCCCTTGTCGTCGCCGGCCGAGCGCGCATAGAGCCGCCAGTCGGGATCCAGCGGCCCCGCCGCGCCCTGCCAGTCAACGGTCCTGGCGTCCGGCAGCGCTGTACGCATGGTCGGCTGGAAAGGGCTGGTCAGCCAGCCCTGCTGGCCGACAGGCTGGCCGTCATAGTGGGCGTAGAACACCACCGTCCGCTTAGCGCCCGGCGTCTTCAGCTCGCCGAGCACCGAAGGCGGCGTGCCGGGCTGGGCGCGCAGGAGCTGGGTCTTGAAGCCCCGCTTCTGGAGCAGGCCGGAGATATAGTCGGCGTTCTTCTCGACGTCCGGCAGGGTGGTCGCGACATTGGGCAGGGACAGCAGGGCCGAGAAGTCGGCGACGATCTCCTTCTCATGCGCCTTGCGCCAGGCCCGCACCGCGTCGCGCGGCGTCCCCGCGACCGCGCTCGTCGCCATCAGGGCCGAAAGGGCCGCCACCGCCAGAACCTTGGTCCGAATCCGCATCGCGCCCTCGCTGAACATGTTCAGCCGATTGGACGGCGCTGGCGCTGGCCTGGCAAGGGGCGGATTACCCGCCACCGATGGATTGCCCGCCGGCTGGGCTCCCGGCTAGATCAACGCCTGTTTTGGTGTGGGGGAATAGCATGCGCGGGTTTCTGTTGGCGGTCGTCGCGACCGGGGTTCTGGCAAGCGCCGCCCAAGGCGCGGAGCCGCGCCGCCTGACCACCAACGACATCTTCAAGGAGCGCACGGTCGGCTCCCCGGCCCTGTCGCCCGACGGCAAGTGGGTGGCCTACACGGTCAGCGCTCTGAACCGCGCGGCGGACAAGGGCTTCACCCACGTCTGGATGACCTCCCTGGACGGCAAGACCAGCCTGCAACTGACCCACGGCCCCAAGGAGAGCGAGAACACCCCGCGCTGGAGCCCGGACGGCCGCTACCTGGCCTTCATCTCCGGCCGCCGGGACGATGACGAGGCGGACCAGCTGTGGCTGCTGGACCGCCAGGGTGGCGAGGCGTTCAAGATCACCTCCGGCAAGCTGTCGGTGGAGGACTACGCCTGGTCGCCGGACGGCAAGTCCATCGCCCTGGTGCTCAGCGACGCGCCGCCCGAGCCGACGAAGCCGGCGGCGGACGACACCGATCCGCCGGATCCCAAGCGCCCGCTGCCCATCGTCATCAACCGCTTCCAGTTCAAGCAGGACGTCCAGGGTTACCTGCGCGAGGGCAAGTCCCGCCTCTATCTCATGAGCCTGGCGGACCGGAAGCCGGTGCGGGTGACGAGCGGCGACTTCGAAGAGCTGCTGCCGGCCTGGTCCCCGGACGGCAAGTCCATCGCCTTCGTCAGCAAGCGCTCGTCGGACCCCGACCGGGACTACAACTGGGATGTCTATGTGGCGGAAGCCAAGGCCGGCGGGGCCATGCGCGCCCTGACCACCTATGCCGGCGATGACAATGGCCCGGAGTTCGACAGCTATCCGACCTGGAGCCCCGACGGGAAGCAGGTGGCCTACCTGCAGGGCGGCGAGGTCCGCAAGATCGGCTACGGCGTCAACACCCTGGCCGTGGTCCCCGCCTCGGGCGGCGCGCCCCGCCTGCTGACCAAGGGCCTCGACCGCAATGTCTCCCAGCCCACCTGGACCGCGGACGGCAAGCGGCTGATGGTGCGGATGGAGGACGACCAGATCCAGCGCCTGGTCGAGATCCCGGCCGCCGGCGGCGCACCTAAGGACCTCTTGTCCGGACGCCAGGCCCTGGCCGACTACGACAGCGATGGCCGCGGACGGATCATCGCCCTGGCCAGCAATCCGACCCATCCGGGCGAGCTCTACGCCATCGAGAAGACCAAGGCCCATCCCCTCACCCATCACAATGACTGGCTGAGCGAGGTCGCCCTCGGCGCCACCGAGGAGATCAAGTTCAAGAGCAAGGACGGGACCGAGATCCACGGTTTCCTGGTCAAGCCGCCGGGCTATGTGGCCGGCAAGGCCTATCCCACCATCCTGCGCATCCATGGCGGCCCGCAGTCCCAGTTCGAGCTCGGCTGGTCCCAGGAGTGGCAGATGCTCGCCGCCCAGGGCTATGTGGTGGTGGCCGCCAACCCGCGGGGCAGCAACGGCCGGGGCGAAGCCTTCGGCATGGCCATCTATGCCGACTGGGGCCACCCGGCGACGGAGGACGTCCTGGCGGCGGTAGACTATGCGACCGCCCAGGGGATCGCCGATCCGAACCGGCTGGGCGTCGGCGGCTGGAGCTATGGCGGCATCCTGACCAACTTCGTCATCGCCAACGACACCCGTTTCAAGGCGGCGACCAGCGGCGCCAGCATCTCAAACGTCTTCGCCGGCTACGGCACCGACCAGTACATCCGCGACTATGAGGTCGAGTTGGGCCGTCCCTGGGAAAAGCCCGAGGTCTGGACAAAGGTGTCCGAGCCCTTCTTCCACGCCGACCGGATCAAGACGCCGACCCTGTTCCTGGGCGGCGCGGCGGACTTCAACGTGCCGGTCCTGAACTCCGAACAGATGTACCAGGCCCTGCGCAGCCTGGGCGTCGAGACGGAGCTGGTGATCTATCCGGGCCAATACCATCGCATCCGCCGCCCGAGCTTCCTGAAGGACCGCTACGATCGCTACATCGGCTGGTACGCCGCGCACCTGAAATAGCGGCCTACTCCGAGCGCTGGCCCTTGGAGGCCGGCGCCGGGGCGAGCACCGCCTTGTCAGCGTCCCACCGATAGGGCGTCTGCGGGCAGGCTGGCTGCTCGTAGCCGCCGCAGTCGTCCCCGATATCCACGGCGATGAAGGTCGCCGGCCTGGAGGCGACGTCGAACACATAGGCGTAGATCGGCAGGAACAGGGCCTGGGTCGCGCCAGGCCCCGTCAGCAGGGTCAGGCCCGCGTCCATCTCGATCGCGCCGTTCTCCTCGTCCTTGGCGTCCACGCAGGTCATCAGCGAGGCGTCCACCAGCCAGTCCGAGCGGCCGTCGCCGTCCAGGTCCGGGGTGCGCTCCACCGCATACTCGGTGTTCCCCAGACGTCCGCCCTTGGCCTCGCAGACCTGGGAGGCCTGGGCCAGGGCCGCCGAGACCGCCCTCGGATAGGTCGCGGCGTCCAGCGTCACCAGCGGCATCAGGCCTTCCAGCCGGCCATCGCCCTTGCGGTTGGGGGCCTCCACATAGCGGCCGTCGGCCTCGCTCCAGAGGAACGAGCGCAGGCACTCCTCGACCCCGGTCTGGCCACAGACGCTGCCGTGCACCTCAAGGTCCAGGCGGCGGCCCTCGCGCGTCTTACGCATCCGGAACTCGTTGCGCGCCTGGGCGTCGAAGACCAGGGCGTAGGATCCGTCGGGCCGAGCCAGATAGAGCTGCTGGCGACAGCCGCCGGTGCCGCACCAGGCCATGCGCTCGCTATAGTCCACCCGCCAGTCCGCAAGGGCGTCGCCGTTGATGTCGGCCTTGTGGAACAGCTTGGCGGCGTCGCGGGGCGCGTCGACGTCGTCCTTGGTCTCCTCGCGCACGGAGGCGACCAGGGCCGGCGGTGGGCTCACGCCGCCCAGCAGGGCGAGGCCGAGGGCGAACGGCGCGAGGCTGGCGATCATCTATCGGGTCTCAGGCCTGGATCAGGCCGGTCTCGGGCACGGCTTCGATGATGACGAAAGCCTGGGCGTAGGGATGGTCGTCGGTCAGGGACACATGGATCACCGCCGTGTGGCCCGGCGGAATGATCTGGCTCAACCGCTCGGCAGCGCCGCCGGTCAGGGCCATGGTCGGCTGGCCGGAGCGCATATTGACCACGCCCATGTCGCGCCAGAACACCCCGCGCTTGATCCCGGTGCCCAGGGCCTTGGCGCAGGCCTCCTTGGCGGCGAAGCGCTTGGCGTAGGAGGCGGCGCGGTCAGGCTTTCGCTCGGACCGGGCGCGCTCGATCTCGGTGAAGCAGCGGTTGGTGAACCGCTCGCCGAACCGCTCCAGGGTGTTCTGCACCCGGCGGATGTCGGACAAGTCCGAGCCGATCCCGATGATCATGCCGCAAGCCCGACGCGGGCTTCATCCATCAGCAGGCGCATTCGGCGGATGGCCTCGGCAAGGCCGACGAAGATCGCCTCGCCGATCAGGAAGTGGCCGATGTTCAGTTCGGCGACCTGGGGAATGGCGGCGATGGGCTTCACCGTCTCGTAGTCGATGCCGTGGCCCGCATGAACCTCCAGGCCCAGCCGTTCGGCCTCGAAGGCCGCGGCCTTCAGCCGCTCCAGCAGGGCCGGCGCTTCGGGCGAGCGTTCGCGCACGGCGTCGCAATAGGCGCCGGTATGGAACTCGACCACCTGGGCCCCCGCGCGCTTGGCGGCGGCGGCCTGGGCGGGATCGGCGTCGATGAAGCAGGAGACCCGCATCCCCTCGCCCGCCAGGCGCTGCACCACCGGCGCGATGCGGTTGAAGCCGCCGACCATGTCCAGCCCGCCCTCGGTGGTCACCTCTTCGCGGCGCTCCGGCACCAGGCAGGCGGCGTGCGGCAGGTGCTTGAGGGCGATGGCCTCCATCTCAGGCGTCACGGCCATCTCGAAGTTCAGCGGAATGCCGCGCTTGCGGGTGATGTCGGCCAGGGCCTCGATGTCGGCGTCGGAGATATGCCGGCGGTCCTCGCGCAGGTGGGCGGTGATGCCGTCACAGCCGGCGACCATGGCCAGCTCCGCGGCCCGCACCGGGCTCGGATACTCGGCGCCGCGGGCGTTCCGGATGGTCGCCACGTGGTCGATGTTCACCCCCAGGCGGAGCAGGCTCATCCGTGCAGTCTCCGGCTGCCGGGGTCCTCAACGGGGATCGCGGCGAGTTCAGGGGGAAGCTGGTCGGCCGGATAGGCCGGCACGTCCAGCCGGGCCAGGGCCACGAAGGGCGCGCCCGGATCGGCGCGGCCGCCGGAGCGGTCGACGATGCAGGCCGCGACCACCACATTGCCGCCGGCCGCCTTGATGGCGTCCACGCACTCGCGCGACGACAGGCCGGTGGTGACGATGTCCTCGACCATGGCGATCCGCGCGCCCGGCGGGATCGAGAAGGCCCGGCGCAGCTTGAAGGACCCGCCCTCGCGCTCGACATACATCGACGGAACGCCCAGGTGCCGGGCGGTCTCGTAGCCGGGGATGATCCCGCCCACGGCCGGCGAGATGCACAGGTCCACCTCGCCCACGGCCTCCTTGATCTTGGCGGCCAGGGCCATGCACAGGCGCTCGGTGCGCTCGGGGTACTGGAAGACCAGGTTCTTCTGCAGGAAGGTGCCGGAATGCAGGCCGCTGGAAAGCACGAAGTGCCCCTCGCGCAGGGCGCCCGAGGCGCGGAATTCTTCGAGGACCTGTTCGGTGTTCATGGGCGGTTTCTCCTGCTCCTTCGCGGATTACCGAAAGGCGGCGGGGCTGTCATCCGAGTCGGCTGCTGACACGATCTGTCGCCGCTCTGGCGGACAAGCCGCCTCACCCCATGTTCGAAGCTGACAGAGGAAGGGATGCAGACCATGCCGCCATTCGCCATGACCGGGATCGACCATGTGGTCCTGCGGATCGCCGACCTGGACCGGTCGCTCGCCTTCTACGGCGACATCCTGGGCTGCGAGATCGACCACGTGCAGGCGCATCTCGGCCTGACCCAACTGCGCGCCGGGCGCTCGCTGATCGACCTGATCACCCTGGACGGCGTGCTGGGCTCGCGGGGCGGCGCGGCGCCCGGCGCAGGGGCCCGCAACCTGGACCACTTCGCGCTTGGTGTGACGCCCTTCGATGAGGCCGCGGTGCGGGCGCATCTGGCCGCCCATGGTGTCGAGATCATCGAAGCCGGGCCGCGCTATGGCGCTGAGGGCGAAGGGCCCTCTGTCTATGTGCGTGACCCGGATGGTAATGTGGTGGAGTTGAAGGGTCCGCCTTACTGAGCAAGAGGCAAGGTCGCGGGAGGGCTGACATGCGGAATGATATCCCCACCGACTTCCAGATCCGGACGAGGCGCCTTCGGCTGCGGGCCTGTACGTCCGCCGACGTCGGCCGCATGGTCGAGATTCAGTCCAACTGGAACGTCACCAGGATGCTCAGGCTGGCCACCTGGCCACCCACTGAAATGGCCATGCAGGACTGGCTGGAGACCCATGCGCAGGAATGGCGCGCGGGAAGCGCCTACCGGTTTGGACTCGAATTGGACGGCCGGCTCATCGGCTGCGCCGACCTGGACGGCATAGATGGCGAAACGGGAGACATCGGCTACTGGCTGGATGAGGCGTTCTGGAGACAGGGATACGCCTCCGAAGCTCTGGGGGCGGTGATCGCGTTCGCTTTCCAGACGCTTGGTCTGCGCCGTCTGACCGCTGGCCATGCCGTGGAGAACGTCGCCTCGGCGAGAGTTCTGGAGAAGCACGGCTTTCAACCGGTCTCGGCGGGCGTCCGCTACAATCAACCTCGGGGGCAGGACGTACCCTACCACTTTGTGGTGCTCTCTGCGGCCTGACGCCTTACTGAGCCGCGACCACCGCCTTGGGCTTCCAGATCATGGGTCCCAGGATATTGATGGCCAGGCCCCCGATCACCAGCACCGCGGCGGCGATCTTCCAGACCGGCAGAGGCTCGGCCAGGAGCAAGGCTGAGGCGCCCATGCCGAACACGGGCACCAGCAGGGCCCAGGGCGTCACCGTCGCGGCCGGATAGCGGGCCAGCAGGAAGCCCCAGGCCACATAGCCGAACAGGGTGTTGCCCACCGACTGCCAGAGCACGGCGCTCCAGGTCATCAGGTCGGCGCGGGCGATCCCGTCGCGCATGGCCGGCCAGCCTTCGATGGCGAAGGACAACAGCACCAGGGGCGGGATCGAGAACAGGCTGGCCCAGACCACATAGCTCAGCGAACTGACCCCCGGCGAGGCGCGCTGGACCAGGTTGCCCAGCGACCAGGACATGGCGGCGAACAGCACCATGGCCAGGCCGATGGGCGTGGTGTTGGCGTCGGTGTGGACCAGGATCACGCCCAGGCCGACGGTGGCCAGGCCCAGGGCGGCCATCTGGAACAGGCGCACCCGCTCACCCGACAGCCACATGGACAGGCCGATGGTGAAGAACACCTGGGTCTGCACCACAAGCGAGGCCAGGCCCGGTGAGATGAAGCCGTTGATGGCGATGTAGAGCACGCCGAATTGACCGAGCCCGATCAGGACCCCGTAGGCCGCCAGGTTGCGCCACGGCACGGGCGGCCGCTTCAGGAAGAAGGCCGCCGGCAGGAAGGCGAAGGTGAAGCGCAGGGCCGCGAAGGTCAGCGGCGGCAGGTGGGCCAGCGCCACCTTGATGACCACGAAGTTGGTGCCCCAGATGGCCACCACCGCCAGGGCCAGCAGGGCGTGTCGCCAGGTCAGGCTGTGCGCGGTCATCGGGCGTCCCTCCGTGAGGGAGGCCTTTTGCGCCCGCCGGGGACGGCCCGCAAGTGAGCCGGCCTATCAGCCGCGCCCAAGGAATCTGGCTTGAACCCCCGCGGGATCGGGCGAACTCTACGTCCAACACTCTGGAGGACGTCCCATGGCCCCGAAATCCTTGCGCATCCGCCGCACCGCCGGCGCCCTGGGCGCCGAGATCACCGGGGTGAACCTGGCCGAGCCCTTGAGCGACGAGACCCTGGCCGAGATCCGCCGCGCCTTCGTCGAGCACCAGGTGATCTTCTTCCGCGACCAGGCCCTGACGCCGGAGCAGCAGCTGGCCTTCGGCCGCCGGTTCGGGCCGCTGAATATCCACCCTTATGTCAAGGGGATGGCCGAGCATCCTGAGGTGATGGAGATCATCAAGGAGCCGCACGACAAGGTGAACTTCGGCGGCGGCTGGCACTCGGACATGAGCTTCCTGGAACGGCCCGCCATCGCGTCCATCCTCTACGCGGTGGAATTGCCCGAGTGGGGCGGCGACACCCTGTTCGCCAGCCAGGCCGCCGCCTACGACGCCCTGTCGCCCGGCCTGAAGGCCACCCTTGAGGGGCTGAGGGCTGTCCACACCGCCAGCCGCGAATATTCCTCCAGCGGCCATTCGGCCCAGAAGCGCTCGTCCATGGCGGTGAGCGAGGCCGAGGGCGCGGTGGGCGAGTACGTCCACCCAGTCGTGCTGGTTCACCCGGAGACCGGCCGCAAGGCGCTCTATGTGAACCCGGCCTTCACGATGAAGTTCGAGGGCTGGAGCCGAAAGGATTCAAAGCCCTTGCTCGACTACCTGTTCGAACACTCGAGGTATGAGGCCTTCACCACCCGCTTCGCCTGGCAGCCAGGGTCGGTGGCCATGTGGGACAACCGCTCGGTCTGGCACTTCGCCCTCAACGACTATCCGGGCCAGCGCCGCCACATGCGCCGGGTGACCATCGATCCTGCCCCGGTGACCGTCCCCGCCTGACGGGCCACTTGCAACGACTCCATATTTCCGCGATTATGGAATTATGGAAATCAAGACCGCCGTCGCAAGCCTCGCCGCCCTCGCCCTTGAAGGACGGCTGTCGATCTTTCGCCTGCTGGTCCAGGCCGGCCCCGAGGGCCTGCCGGCCGGCGAGATCGCCCGGCGACTGGAAAGCCTGCCCAATACCCTGTCGGCAAACCTCAATGTGCTGAGCAATGCGGGCCTCGTGGCCTCGCGGCGCGACGGCCGCTCGATCATCTACACCGCCAACTATGACGCCATGCGCGACCTGCTGGGCTTCCTGATGGAGGACTGCTGCGGCGGCGCACCGGAGATCTGCGCGCCCTTGGCCGAGGCGGTCGCCGCCCGCGCCTGCGCCTGCTGAGGCCGCCATGAACATCTTCGAACGCTACCTGACCCTCTGGGTCGCCCTGTGCATCATCGCCGGCATCGCGCTTGGCCAGGTCTTTGCGCCGGCCTTCGCCGCGATCGGCGGCCTGGAGATCGCCAAGGTCAATCTGCCCGTCGCCAGCCTGGTCTGGCTGATGATCATTCCGATGCTGATGAAGATCGACTTCCGGGCCCTCGGCCAGGTCGGCCGGCATTGGCGCGGCATCGGCGTCACCCTGTTCGTGAACTGGGCGGTGAAGCCGTTCTCCATGGCCCTGTTGGGCGCCCTGTTCATTGGTTGGCTGTTCCGGCCCTGGCTGCCGGCCGGCCAGATCGACAGCTATATCGCCGGCCTGATCCTGCTGGCCGCCGCCCCCTGCACCGCCATGGTCTTCGTCTGGAGCAACCTGGTGCGCGGCGAGCCGCACTTCACGCTAAGCCAGGTGGCCGTCAATGACGCGATCATGCTGGTGGCCTTCGCCCCCATCGTCGCCCTCTTGCTGGGCCTGTCAGCGATCACCGTGCCGTGGGAGACCCTGACCCTGTCGGTGGGGCTCTACATCCTGGCGCCGGTCGCCATCGCCCAGGCGGCCCGGGCCCTCCTCCTGAAGCGAGGCGGCGAGCCCGCCCTGCAGGCCGCGCTGGCCCGGATCGGTCCGATGTCCATGGCCGCCCTGCTGGCCACCCTGGTCCTGCTGTTCGGCTTCCAGGGCCGCCAGATCCTCGCCCAGCCCCTGGTGATCGGCCTGTTGGCCGTCCCGATCCTGATCCAGGTCTATCTGAACGCCGGCCTCGCCTACCTGCTGAACCGGGCGACCGGCGAGGCCCACTGTGTGGCGGGCCCATCGGCCCTGATCGGCGCCAGCAACTTCTTCGAGCTCGCCGTGGCGGCCGCCATCAGCCTGTTCGGCCTGACCTCCGGCGCGGCCCTGGCCACTGTGGTCGGGGTGCTGATCGAGGTGCCGGTCATGCTGTCCGTGGTGGCCATCGTGAACCGGTCCCGCGCCTGGTACGAGGCCGCCCCCGCGGTGGCCCGGCGCGCATCCTCCTAGGAGCCGCAGATGACTGACTTCCCCGTCACGATCTTCCACAACCCAGCCTGCGGCACCTCGCGCAACACCCTGGCGATGATCAAGGCCGCCGGCTACGCGCCGCAGGTGGTGGAGTACGTCACCGCCGGCTGGACCGAACCCCAGCTGCGCGACCTGTTCGCCCGCGCCGGCCTGACGCCCCGCGCGGCGATGCGCGACAAGGGAACCCCCGCCGCTGAACTGGGCCTCACCGCGCCGGACGCCACCGACGACGCCATCTTGGCCGCCATGGTCGAGCACCCGATCCTGGTAAACCGGCCCATTGTGGTCACGTCCAAGGGCGTCGCCCTGTGCCGCCCCTCCGAACAGGTCTTCGCCCTGCTGGACCGGGCGCCGGCCGAGTTCATCAAGGAAGACGGAGAGGTCGTGCGGAACCCATGAGCTTCCAGCGCATCGACCAACAGCTCAATGAGAGCTGCTTCTGCATCGAGGTCGATGAGGCCGCGCTGTGGGGACAGATCTGCGACGGCGGCGCCGACCTGCGGATCGGCCGCGAGCACCTGTTCTCCAGCGGCCCGGTCTTCGTGGCCCGCGCCGATCATCAGGCCATGGTCGAGACCGTCAGGGCCATTGAGGCGGCCGCCGCCCTCCCCGCCTGGCGAGACGCCGCGCTGGGTCGGGCGCCGGACATCGCCCGACCTGATCATGGGCCCCGCGGGGCCTTCATGGGCTATGACTTCCACCTCTCCCCCGACGGGCCACGCCTCATCGAGGTGAACACCAATGCGGGCGGCGCCTTCCTGAACGCCTTGCTGGGACCGGCGCAGCTGGCCTGCTGTCCGGAGGTGGCAGAGGCCATCGACCAGGCCCCTTTCGCCGCCTTCGAGGCCGCAGTCTGGCAGATGATGCTGGCGGAGTGGCGACTGCAGGGCCGGGAGGGCGCGCCGGGCGTCATCGCCATCATCGATGACGCGCCGGAGGGACAGTACCTCTACCCGGAGTTCCTGATCGCCCAGCGGCTGTTCGAGCGCCAGGGCGCGACCGCGATCATCGCCGACGCCGCCGAGCTGGCCTTTACGGACGGCCGCCTGTCCTGGCGCGGCCAGGTTATCGACCTCGTCTATAACCGCCTCACGGACTTCGCCCTGGCCGAGCCCCGGCATGCGGCCCTGGCGGCAGCCTACGCTGCGGGCTCAGCGGTCGTGACGCCCGGCCCCCATCACCACGCCCTCTATGCCGACAAGCGCAACCTGATCGACCTGTCCGCCCCTGAGCGGATGGCGGCCTGGGGCCTGGAAGCCGGCCATCGGGCCGCCCTGTCCCATGTCCCGCGCACCCTGGCGGTGACGCCTGAGACCGCCGACGACCTCTGGGCGCGGCGCAAGGCCCTGTTCTTCAAGCCGAGCGGCGGCTACGGCGGCAAGGCGGTCTATCGCGGCGACAAGCTGACCCGCGGCGTGTTCGCCGAGATCGTCCAGGGCGGCTACATCGCCCAGGCCCTGGCCCCGCCCAGTGAGCGCCAGGTCCAGGTGGACGGCGCGCCCGCGCCTCGCAAGGTCGACGTGCGGCTCTATGCTTATGCCGGAGAAATCCTGCTGACCGCCGCGCGGGTCTATCAGGGCCAGACCACCAACTTCCGCACCCCAGGCGGTGGCTTCGCCCCGGTGATCCTGGTCTAGGCCAAAAGCCTAGCCCTTCGCCCGCTCCACCGTCTCGATAGATGGGTTGGCGCGCAGGGCGGCGGCGATGTTGGTCAGGTGGCGGGCGTCCTTGACCTCGATGTCGAAGTCTACGTCGAAGAAGTCCGCCTGCCGGCGGTGCATGCGCAGGTTGACGATATTGCCGCCCGCCTCGCCGATCACCGTGCAGGCCTGGCCCAGCACGCCTGGCGCATTGCGGATGGTGGCGGTCAGGCGCGACTGGGTGACGGTGTTGCGCTCAGCCTCGGTCGTCCACTGCAGGTCACGCCAAAGTTCCTCGCGCTCCTCGAACTCGGCCAGCTTGGCGCAGTCGATGGCGTGGACCGTCAGGCCTGTGCCCTCGGGATCGACGATACCGACGATACGGTCGCCCGGCACCGGAGTGCAGCAGGCGCCGAAGTGCAGCGAGACGCCCGGCGTCAGCCCGCCGCCCTTGACGAACAGCCGGGCCGACTTGCCGCCCTCGATCCGGCGCGTGGCGGTGGCGGCGGCGCGCTCGCTGGCGTTCAGGCCGGGGAAGATGATGTCCAGGATCTGGCCCGGCGTAATCTTGCCGCGACCGACCAGGTGGTAGAGGTCTTCCTCGCTGGCGACGGCGAACCGCTCCAGGGCGGGCTTGAGCGACACGTCGGCCCGTGACTTGCCGGCGCGCTCAAAGGTCTGCTCCACCGTCGCGCGGCCCAGCCGGGTGAACTCTTCCTTCTCAGCGATGCGGATGTGGCGGCGGATGGCCGCCCGCGCCCGGCCGGTGCCGGTCAGGGTGCGCCAGTCCTGCGGCCCCACGGGTTTGGGTCCGCGAATCACCTCGACCACGTCGCCGTTGTGCATCAGCGTGCGCAGAGGCTTCAACTCGCCGTTGATCTTCACCCCGATGCAGGTGTCACCCACGTCAGTGTGGACCGCATAGGCGAAGTCCAGGGGCATGGCGCCCCGCGGCAGGCTGACCAGCTTGCCCTTGGGCGTGAAGACGAACACCTGGTCGAGATACATCTCGAGCTTGGCGTGCTCGACCAGTTCCTCGACGTCGCCGCCGTGCTCCAGCACCTGGACCAGGTGACGCAGGTTGACCAGCGGGTCGCGCCCGCCTTCGGCGGCCTGGGCCTCGGCGTCGAAGCCGTAAGACTTGTCTTTGTAGCGCCAGTGGGCGGCCACGCCCTCCTCAGCCACGCGGTCCATGGCCTCGGTGCGGATCTGCATTTCGATCCGCATGCCGCGGGGGCCGACCACCGTGGTGTGCAGGGAGCGGTAGTTGTTCCG